>JAFQCX010000018.1 GCA_017416245.1 Oscillospiraceae bacterium
AGATCCGCTTTTCGTATAGTTAGACACCACAAGGTTGGCATTTTCAAAGGTCACCGTAGCATCGGCTATTCCAGAAATTATGGCTGGACTTGTGCCGGTACCGGCAGAGGTAACCGACAGCTTACAGTTACCTTCTGAGGTGAAGGTGGTTCCGCCAGCCATCGCTAATTTTAATGTACTTGCGTAGCCGGTTTGGATCGTACAGTTTGCAGAACCGTCTTCCTTCGGGGTGCCGGCAATAATCACCTTTAGCGCACCTTCACCGGAGAGGATCAATGCTCCCGGGTTTTTCACGCCGGCAAGGTAAGTTTTACCAGACGTATTGTGAGAATAGATATCGGCGTCTTTCAACGTCAATTCTGCAACCGTCTTGGTGTTATCCAGCTTGATGTTCCATTTATCGGGCACTTGAGTCGGATCGTTCGCATCAATGGTAACATCTTTAATATCCTTGCCAGTTTCATCTGTTGTTGCATAGTAAATCTGGCCAGGGGTTGCAGTCCAGGGAATAGACCAGCCTGTGGTCTTACTGGTTTCTTGGTTTGCGTTACCATTACCGTAATACATCGTAAGGGTAACATCTTCAGTAGCTGTTACCTCTGTGGATGTATCACCCGCAGGGTCTTCTGTTCCTGATGTTTCTGTTTCCGTTTCGGGAACTTCTGTTACAGGAACATCCGTTTCAGGTGTTTCTCCTTCTGTTGCCAATACGGTGGCGGGCAGTAAGCTCAGCACCATACACAGCGCCAGAAGAAGACCTAAAATTCGTCTTTTCATAGTGTTCTCCTTTTCAATAGTTTTTGGGGTCTTTGCTTTTCACTTCACTTTTTTCTCGGTCTCTTGTCTTGCATCAACTCCTTAATATATATTTATATGTGAAATATGTTTTTCGCCATTTTTACCTGCCCTTGCCGGGCTCCCTTTACTGCCTTCACCGGGGGATTGCCACGGGCCTGCGGCCCTCGCAATGACCAATGTAGGGGCCGGCGTCCTCGACTTCGCTTGGAATGACAACGGAGGGGTAAAGGGTATATGGCTACATCAAATATTATACTCCTATGATTTCCATATTGCAAGGTCGTTTTTGTAACATTTTACAACTTTGTGCAAGATGTCAAAATACAATATGTGAATTCTGCACATTGCCCAAAATAACACCTTTTGTCTACTTGTTATGTCTACCAATCGTATAAATATATTGAATATTTGAATGTATTTTTGTTAGAGGGCATTTGCGGACCGTCGAGGACGCCGGTCCGCAAATGACACCTCATCCGGCCTTGCTTACGCTCGGCCACCTTCCCCTCAAGGGGAAGGCTTTGCGGACGGCCAATGGCCGCCCCTACATTATTAAATTCTGCCGCCCTACATTTTTAAATTCCCTCTTGCTTTTTTTTGAAAGGTGTTGTATACTATGCAGGTGCCTGCCGGTGTGATGGGGAACGAGGGGAGCGCCGCCTGTGGTGGAAGGAGCGACCCGAGCGAGTGGCAGCGGTCGACAGATGAGGACGGCTTTTAAAAGCCAACGAAGATGTCGGGCACCGCAACAGGAAAAGCCCTATGACAACAGCATCCGCAACACACCTGCCGGTGTGATGGAATTGGTAGACGTAGTGGACTCAAAATCCACCGATGGCGACATCGTGCCGGTTCGAGTCCGGCCACCGGCACCAATAAATGCCATGGAGAATGATACATTCTCCATGGCATTTATTCTTTGTTGAAAACGGACTCGAACCCATCTAAATGCAAGTATCCGGTGGACACTTGCTGCCACCAGTTCAAAAACTGGTGGCTACAATAATTTTTGCCCGTCCCACGCAAGGGCAAAAATGCAAATCGAGTCCGGGGAGCGAGGGGAGCGCTGCCTGTGGCAGATGCTGCGACCCGAGCGAGTGGCAGCGGTCGCCAAAATCGAGGAAAAGCGAAAGCCCGAAGATTTTGTCGGACACCGCAACAGGACACCGGCATAAGTACTTGCGGACCGTCGAGGACGCCGGTCCCTACATTTGGCATCCTTGGGAGATTGCCACGTCGCCGCAAGCGGCTCCTCGCAATGACAGGGGGGTGATGACAGGGATTGCCACGCCCGCGCGGGGCTTTTTCTTGCATTTTTTGTCATCTGCCCGTATAATGGCTGCAAGAGGTGAAGAGAATGGATATTCTATTCCATAATGCGGATTTTGCGGTGTGCATCAAGCCCGTGGGGTTGGACTCGGAACGAGATATACCTGCTGCCCTGCAACAGCTTTTGGGCGGGGAGTTTTTTACCTTGCACCGTTTGGACAAGAATGTGGGCGGCGTGATGGTTTACGCCCGCAACAAGGCCTCCGCCGCTGCCCTCTCCAAAGCCATCGCCCAGGGGGATATGGTGAAGGAATATTTGGCGCTGGTGCACGGTACGCCCCCTGCCGAGGGTGACTGGGAGGATTGGCTATTTAAGGACAGCCGGAAGAACAAGGTGTTCGTGGTGAAACGGCAGCGAAACGGTGTGAAAGCCGCGCGGCTGACCTATCGGCTATTGCGGGGCGGTGAACAAAGTCTGGTGCGGATCCGGCTCTACACCGGCAGAAGTCATCAGATTCGGGTGCAGTTTGCCAGCCGGGGTTTCCCGCTGGTGGGCGACCACAAGTATGGCAGTCGCGACAGCGCTACCGCGCCGAAATTATTCTCCGCGTCCATCGCATTTCCATACAAGGGGCAGACGGTGCGCTACGAGGCTCTGCCCGACTGGGAGGAATGCTTATGAACAAAGCAAAAGGCGCTATGCTATCGGCTATGGTGATCTTCGGCACGGTGGGCATTTTTGTAAGGTACATTGGGTTACCGTCCGCCACGGTCGCCTGCTTTCGGGGCATTTTGGGCGCTGTGGTTCTGCTGGCGGTTATGGGGCTCACAGGAAAGAAGCTCTGCCTTCAGAGCATTGGCAGGAATCTGCCGCTGCTGATCCTGTCCGGCGCAGCCATCGGCGGAAACTGGATCGCGTTATTTGAAGCTTATCGGTACACCTCCGTGGCGGTGGCTACGGTTTGCTACTATCTGGCGCCTATGTTTCTGGTGCTGGCCTCTCCCCTGCTGGGTGAACGGCTCACAGGAAAAAAACTGGCGCTGTCCGGGGTGGCGCTGATGGGTATGGTGTTTGTATCCGGCGTACTAAAGGGCGGTGTGACCGGCTTTCGGGGCATTGCGCTGGGGGTGATCGCGGCAGCGCTGTACGCCTCGGTGATGTTTATGAACAAAAAGCTGGGAGATATCTCCGCTTATGACAAAACCGTGGTGCAGCTATCGGCAGCCGCGGCGGTGATCCTCCCCTACTGTCTGCTCACAGGCGGCTTTGCTATGGAGCAGGTCAGCTTGCGGGGGTATATCCTGCTGGGCGTTGTGGGCATTGTGCACACCGGCTTGGCTTACTGGCTGTATTTTGGAGCGCTGGGACAGCTGCCTTCTCAAAAGGTGGCAATTTTCAGCTATCTGGATCCGGTGGTGGCGATTCTGCTCTCGGCGCTGTGGCTGAGAGAGCCCCTGGGCTGGCAGGAATTTACCGGCGCAGCGCTGATTTTGGGCAGCGCTCTGTGCAGCGAGCTGACAGGCAAAAAAGTTGTGAAAAAGGGTTGACAATTCTATAACGGTGGGTTATAATAGCAAAGCTGTGTGAAAATGCTGATATAGCTCAGCCGGTAGAGCGCATCCTTGGTAAGGATGAGGTCCCCGGTTCAAATCCGGGTATCAGCTCCAAAAAAAATCCGTTCTCATAAGGGAACGGATTTTTTGTTTTGCACACGCCACAGACAGGCGGTTTCTACCCTCGGGAAAGCCTCCTTCTGTATGCGCCTGCACTTTCATTTTGGAAGCTTTTAAACACCCGGCAAAAGCTTTTGGAGTCGGCAAACCCCGTTTCCTGGGCAATTTTTTCGATGGAATCATTGGTTTCAATCAACAGCATACAGGCAATTTCTATCCGATGCCGATTGAGCGTGTTGTGGAAGGTCTCGCCGGTAATGGCCTTAAAAAGCTTGCAAAAATTGCTTTTGCTATAACCGCAGGACGCACTGATCTCTTCAATATTCAAAGGCTCACAATAGTTGTTGTAGATTTTTTTCAAAGCTTGGTCGATATTTGCAATATCGACCATTTTTTTATTTTGGACGTGGTCTGTTTCTGCATTGGCGGTCATTCGCAAAAGCAGGGCGCTGATCTTATATAAATTGCCTTTAATAGAAAGGTCTTTATAAGGGGCATTTGACTGCTGGGTAGAAACGGTTTCTTCCAGCAGAGCAGCAAGGGCGGCATAGGCCGCAGAACCATCCTTTTTATAAAGCCGGCAGCCTGCATCCGGCTGGGCAAAGGCATTAAAAAACTCACCGAGAAGGGCATAGCCCACCTCGATCGTCAGCATCTCTCCCGGCTCTGTATTTGCGGGAATTTCATGGGCAGCCATAGGTGCGACGATGGCAAAATCCCCTTCTTTTAAGGTGTGCCGCCGGTTTTCGCAAACGATGCTGTACTCGCCCTTCAGACAGTAGCTGAGCTCCAACTCGGGATGCCGATGAATTTCAAAGGCAGAAGCTTTTCCTGCAGAAATATAGAAAGGGTTGCTACCAACCAGCAATTTTTGGTAAAGCATAGATATCACCTCTGAAAAAAGTATAAACCATAAGGGAACGTTACGCAATAGGATTTGTGAATTTTTGCGAATTTTCAAAGAATATTCGGTATGTACTCTGCCAAGGCAGTATGCTACTATAAAGTCATAGAAAGCAAGAAAGGGGCGGTTTTTATGAAAAATATCGGTGCACAGCTGTATACTGTGCGAGATTTGCTGAAAACAGAGGATCAAATCCGCAATACCTTCGCAGAGCTCAAAGCAATCGGCTACGATTGTGTTCAGCTTTACGGTTCGGTTGCATTTGCAGAATCCTGCGCAAAAATTGCGAAAGAAACAGGTCTTGCCGTGGTAGGCATATTGTCCGATTTGCCAAGCTGCGAGAAAGAGGAAGAAGCCTTGTTCCGGCTGTGCAGAGCCTATCAGATCCGGGATATCGGCATCAGCTCAACTTCTCAAGACTGCCAGGATCCGGAAGCCTACATAAACAGAGTCAACGCATTTGCCAAAAAGGTGAAACGGGCAGATTTTACCTTTTCCTACCACAACCACGGCCACGAGTTTATAAGACTTGAAACCGGAGAAATTCCCATGGAAACCTTTGTGGCGGGCTTCAGCCCCAATGTGGACTTTATGCCGGATACCTACTGGCTGCATGACGGCGGCTGCGACATTCGATACTTTTTAGAAAGGATCGGAAGCCGGGTAAGGATTCTGCATTTGAAGGATCTTGCCCGTACTGAAAAGGGACATACCTTTGCCGAGGTGGGTAGCGGAAATCTGTATTTTGAGGGAATTTTGAAAACCGCGCTGGATTGCGGAATAGAGGAATTTGTTGTGGAACAGGACTCCTGCCCGGGAAATCCCATTGGCAGCTTAAGAAAAAGTTATAATTACATAAAAAAATTACTTGAGGAGGTATAATGCTATGTATAGAATTGGCGCAGAAGAAATTGAAGAATTGAAAAAGGTTATAGAGGCAGGCGATCTGTTTAAGATCAACGGCGGCTTGCAGGAATCCGGAAAGGTAGAGCAGAAGCTGAAGGATACGTTTGCTTGCCGGCATTCTATTTTTATGACCAGTGGCCATGCCGCGCTGGTATCGGCGCTGATTGCCATGGGTATCGGCCCCGGTGATGAAGTGATCGTACCTGCCTATACCTACATTTCCACCGCTATGGCAGTTGTAGCGGCAGGCGCAATGCCGGTAATTGCAGAGGTGGACGATACCCTCACGATCTCTCCGGAGGATATCAAGACCAAAATTACCAAAAATACCAAGGCCATTATGCCTGTGCATATTCAGGGCTTCCCCTGTAATATGGACGCCATTATGGAGATCGCCAAGACCCATAACCTGTTCGTTTTGGAGGATGCCTGCCAGGCAGACGGCGGCAGCTTCAAGGGCAAGCGGCTGGGCACCATCGGCGATGCAGGCACCTTGAGCTTTAACTTCTTCAAAATCATTTCTTCCGGCGAGGGCGGCGCATTGCTGACTGATAACCGGCAGATTTTTGAACGGGCGCTGATTTATCAGGACAGCAGCGCGGTGGCCTTTTTTGGCAACCAGCTGGAGGGCTTCACAGAAGAGGGTTTCTGCGGCAATGAATACCGTTCCAACGAGCTGTGCGCCGCTGTGATGAACGTACAGCTGGACCGTCTGGACGGCATCCTGGCCGATCTGCGAAAGAACAAAAAGTATCTGATGGACGCGCTGGCAGATGTGGCTGAATTTATCCCCTCCAACGATATCCTGGGCGATTGCGGCACCACGCTGGCCATCCGGTTTGAATCGGAAGAAAAGGCAAGAGCCTTTGCCACCGCAGAGGGCGTAAGAGGTATCCTGCCCATTGACACAGGCAAGCACATATACAAGCACTGGACACCCATTATGGAAAAGCGCGGCGCGTTCCATCCTTTGATGGATCCGTTCAAGATGGAAGCAAACAAAGACATCGTACCGGATTATCGGGCAGATATGTGTCCTGCAACCCTGGAGCGTCTTGCCAAGGTGGTTTACATTTCCGTCAGTCCCAATGTAAGCAAGGAGAAATGGGATCAAAGAATTGAAGCCATCAAAAAGGCGCTTGCCACCATTTAAGAGGTGTAGTATGCGATATATCATTGACCACGATTTTCATATGCATTCGTCCTTGTCCCTTTGTTCCGGCGATCCGGGGCAAACCCCCGAGGCGATGCTAAAGTATGCAGAAGAACATAATTTAAAAGCGATCTGCATTACCGACCATTATTGGGATGAACTGGTTCCCTGCAACACGGCGGTAAATAGGTGGTATGAACGGCAGAATCACGCTCACGTAACCCAGATTTTGCCCCTTCCCCAGCCGGAAAACGTAAAACTTTTATTCGGCTGTGAGGCGGATCTGGACAGCGACGATGTGATCGGTATTTCAAAGGAAAGATTTGACGCTTTTGATTTTATCGTGCTTTCCACGACCCATTTGCACCATATGTCCGGCCCCCGGTGGGAAAATTTGAGCAACGCGGGCGTGGCGGAAAAATGGGTGGAACGATTTGACGCGGTTTTGAATGCTGATCTGCCCTTCGGCAAGGTGGGCATTGCCCATCCAACCTGCAGATTGATCAATATGCACTCCCGAAAAGACTTTTTGGAGATTCTCTCCCTGATTCCCCAGAGCGAACTGGAGCGCCTTTTCACAAAAGCCGCCAAGGTGGGGTTGGGCATCGAAATCAACGCATCCACCATGCAATTTGAAGAAAGCGAAACCGATACCATTTTGCGGATGTATCGAATTGCAAAGGACTGCGGCTGTAAATTCTACCTGGGCAGCGATGCCCATACAAGAGAGGATATGAAAAAACTGTTCCCGTTTTTTGATCGGGCCATTGATCTGCTTGACCTGCAGGAAAGCGACAAGTTCATCATAAAGGCATAAAATATAACTATGAAAAAGGAAATCCTATGAATATTCGAATTTTGCAATTGTTGGAGGGCGCGCAGAAAGCCACCGGGCTTACGGTGATTATTGATGTGTTTCGGGCGTTTTCGGTGGAGGCATCCCTGATGGCCTGCGGCGTGGAAAAAATCATTCCCGTAGCTGATATCGATCTGGCCTATGCCTATAAGGCAGAGGACCCCTCTGTGGTGCTGGTAGGCGAACGGGGCGGAAGAATCTGCGAAGGCTTTGACTATGGCAATTCCCCCTCCCAGCTGGAAGGGGCTGACCTGAAAGGGAAGACCGTTGTGCATACCACCAGCGCAGGCACACAGGGGCTTTTCGGCGCAAAAAATGCCGCTGAGATCTTGGGTGTAAGCCTTTTAAATGCAAAAGCCACCGCCAAATACATTGCCGCAAGCGGTTATACGGATGTATCCCTGGTGTGCATGGGCCTCGCGGGAATAGAGAATACAGAAGAAGACTTGCTTTGCGCTGAGTATATCAAAGCGCTTCTGGAAAATAAGCCTTACCCCCTGGAAGAAAAAATCAAAGATTTACAATTCACCTCGGGGGCAAAATTCTTTGATCCTGCCCAGCAGGAGATTTTCCCTGAAAAGGATTTTCATATCTGCACACAGGTGAATCGGTATGATTTCGTCCTGAAACTGGTCAACCCCCATCAAAGCATTCCATACATTGCAAAAGGGTAATAACAGCACACCGCTCTACACATAAAAAGCGAGGGGATCTTCCCCTCGCTTATGTTTTGCCTATAAAGAAGCGATATATTCCTGCAGGTCCACAACGCAGTTGTTTTTCCGCGACTGCTCTGCGGCAAATACCAGATGGTGGTTATTCACGCTGGTGCGAATATCGGAAACAGAGAAACCGTTGTAGGTGCCGCTTAAGTATTCATGGAGCGCGCGGACGATGCCTTCGTCTCCGCCGCCGTGTCCGTTCAGAAGGCCGTCCTTGCCGGTTATGGGAAACATCTGTTCTTCCTTCTGATCAAAACGACGGACGCGGATGGGCGCTTCTGCGCTGTCCATGCTGCCGAACAGCTCACCCTCCGTGCCCATAATGTGGATATGTCTGCCACCTTTGTTGAAGGCGCACATAGAAAAGGTTACGGTGATATCATCTTCAAAGAGCATATTCACCGTTTGGTGATCCACCACATCGTTATCGCAACGGAATACGCACTTGCCGTATTGGGTGGTGCGCAAAGCCTTTTCCACTTGCTCGTCTGTGGAGTTGCTCATACCTGTGCAGGCGTTGCGGAACCAGGCGTTTTTCTTATCGTCCAAATACAGCTTTACGGCATTGAAAAGGCAGGTGTCTGCGTAAGGACAGCCGTCAATGCAGCGCTCAGGTGCATCCTTTGGTGCGTTGTCCTCCTTAAAATAGGTCAGGGTGCCGAAGGACTGGATTTTCCGGCAGGACTTGTTCAGCAACCACTGCAGAATGTCCAGATCGTGGCAGGATTTCTGCAGCAGCATACAGGAGGAACGGCCGGAATTGCCCCAATTGCCCCGGACAAAACTGTGGCTTTGATGGATCAGTCCCACACATTCTTTATGTTCCACGCTGATCACCTTGCCGATGATGCCACTTTCCAGTAACTGCTTGACCCTGCAGAAAAAAGGTGTATAGCGCAGCACGTGGCACACAAGAATGCGGTTGCCCATTTCTTCAGAGCACTTGGCCATTTTTTCACAATCCACGGGATTGGGCGCTACGGGTTTTTCCAATAAAATGTCGTAGCCCAGCTTTGTAGCGGCAAGGGTAGGCGCCAAGTGCAGCTGATCCATAGTGGAGATTACGGCAATGTCTGCAATTTTTCCAAGGGCCAGCAACGATTCCCAGCTGTCAAAACAGCGATCTTCGGGGATCGCGAACATTTCCTGCAGGTAGCTTCTGCAGCTTTCGATGGGATCGGCAACGGCTACGACCTGGTATTTATCATCCATTTCTTTCATAGCCCTGCCATAAGCTCTGCCTCTGTTGCCTGCGCCGATGATCACAACGGTATATTTTTTCTCCATAATCACATCTCCCCAATTTACAAACAGGTTTATAAATGGTATTATAACAGACAGAATTAATAATTATATAGATAAATAGATACAAAAGTTAATGATTTAGATACTAGGTGAAGAGAATGTTTCAAAAAATTGAAAAGCAATTTGAAATAGAAAGCATTGGCTTTTATTATGACCGTGTGTTTTCCAAAGACCACGATTTCAAGGGAGAGCGGCACGATTTTATAGAGCTTGTCTACGTGTGCGAAGGCAGCGCCCAAATTGTAGAAAACGAGAATATATATACTTTAAACAACGGTGATTTTGTGCTTCACGCGCCGATGGAATTCCACCGCATTAAAAGCGCTGCCGACACCGCGCCCCACGTTTACAATCTCTCCATAATGGTCAGTGGCGCTTTTCCAACGCAATTGTTCGACGGCGTATACCATTTGAGCCGGGAGCAGCAGACAAAATATATGGAATGTCTTCATTTGGCAGAGCAGTTTCTTATCCCACAGGACACAGACGCATATTTGGGGCAGCAGGTTGCAGGCGGATTGACAAGCTTTTTGCTGAATTTGTGTCAGAAAACGCACAAAAGCGATAGCTTTTTTATTGACAGTGGTGCTCTGCTGTACCGAAAGCTGGCAAAGAGCATGCAAGTGGCGGTAGATGAGAATCTGACACTGGAAAGCCTGGCAAGGAAAAACTACATAAGCGTAAGTTATGTAAAAAAGCTTTTCAGGACATATGCCAATGTTACGCCCAAGGAATTTTACGATGAACTGCGGGTAAAGGAAGCTATGGATCAGTTGCAGAATGGCCGGTCGGTTACAGAGATTGCCCGCAAAATGAATTTCTCATCGCCCAATTTCTTTTGCGCGTTTTTCAAAAGGCATACAGGCGTTACCCCGTCTGCATACAAAAAGCGCCACGGTTTTGATGTGTAAACGCCAGTATCCGTTCAAAAAAATCCGTTCTCATAAGAGAACGGATTTTTCCTTTACAGATTGTCCTTGATTTTCTGAATCATTTCGGCGTACTGAGCGTCGGTCAGGTACACCTTGTCGGGGTTCATCTGGAACACGCCGCCAAACTCGTCGCCGCCCTCGTATTTGGGAACAAGGTGGAAGTGCAGGTGGCAGCCGGTGTCACCATAGGCGCCGTAGTTGACCTTCTTGGGGGCAAATGCCTTATGCAGCGCCTTTGCGACCCGGTTTACATCCGCAAAGAAAAGGTTTCGCTCTTCGTCGGTGAGGTTCACGATCTCACTGACGTGGTCTTTGTATGCCACGATCACACGGCCGGGCTTGGACTGCTCCTTAAACAGGATCAGGCTTGAAACCTGCAGGTCGCAAATGTAAATGCCAAACTTGTCCAGCAGCTCACCGCGCATACAGTATCCGCAATTGGTATCTTTCATAGTAAATCCTCCGTATTCACTGATTTGTGTTCATTTTAGCACACTGCCTGCCGTCGCGCAAGAGGGGTGCAGAAACAAAAAATCCGAGCGTTGGGCGGTGCGCCACAGTGATAAATTGCCTAAAAAGGCGTGGATTTCCCCTGATATTGCGTCAAAAATCCTCAAAATCCACAAAGGATTTCTGCGGTTTTTTCCTTATCTCAAGAAAATCTCCATCCTTTTTAGGTGCTATGCAGTTTTGAAGTGGTAACTTTTTTGATTAACAAATAACAAAATTCCCGGAATGCTGACGCATTTCGGGAATTTTTTATGCAGTTAAGCAGAAAAGGGACCGTTCAAAACCATTTTATCACTATGGGGCACCGCCCTTGCCGCCCGGATTTTTTATTTTGTAACAGTTTTATTGAGCTTGCACTCCACGATCGCCAGCGCGCCGGAGTAGATGAGGACCGGCCCCACATTGAAGAAGTGGCAGTCGCCCATACTGGTTAAAAGCAGCGCCGCAAAGGATAGCGCAACAAACAATTTCTCTGTGGTAAAATTGCTCGTAAACAGTTTGATGGTTTGCACTCTGTGGACAAGGTATGCCGCGAAGCACACCACACCGCCGGTTGCCAGCAGCTGGATAATGGTGTTGTGCCAGCGGGGTGGAAACAGATAGCCGAAGGTGGTGCTGCTTAGCGCCCACTTGTAAAGGTCTTCCTTCAGCGGGAAGAAGGAGCCGCCAAACACGGGGAATTTAGCAAACTGCTTAAAGCCCTCTACATAGGTATCCAACCGCATCCGGAAGGAGGCATCTGTGCCGATCACCGGAAGATTCCGGAACAACTGCTGCAGCTCATCGTTGAAAACAACCAGCACAAGGATCGGCGTACCGATGATCAGCGCGTGAAGTACGTGGGTCCATTTCTGCAAACGGGCGTGGCGGCTGTGAAGCACTGAAAGCACATAGGTCGCCAGGTAAATGGGTACACCCACTATAATAGAGCCGCGGGAGCAGGTAAACAGCAGACCGATGCAGAACAAAAACGCAGACAGATATGCAAACCACGCATACTTTCCTTTGCCTGTCAGGAAAAAGGGCAGAGGGATCACCATAGCAAACAAAGCGCCAATGGAGTTATAATGACCCCAGCCGGTAATGATCCGTTCCCGCCAGATGCTGCCATTGACGATCACGTCTTCCTTAAAGTAAATGGCGATCAGCTCGATCAGCAGCACATAGCCAAAACTGATCCCCGTCCAAAACAGGTATGCCTTGGGGGCGGATTCCCACTGCACTGCTCCGCTGAGCAGGTAGTAAAGTCCGGCGATGGCAACCAGCTGTAAAAAAGCAAACAGCAAATTCCGCCAGCCGTACTCTGCCCACTGGCCGCTGAAAACACCGGATACAGCATATGCAGCGCCCAACACCAGCATACCGGACAGCAACTGCCGTTTCTTCTGCAAAAACTTTTTGCCGCCGAAGACAGGATCGGTCACCACACGGTACACAAGGCTTACAGCAAATGCCGTCAGCAGAATCGCCAGATAGATGCCGCCACCTTGCAGGGAGAATACCGAATTATCGATCAGGCCGGGGTTATTGCCCCGGGAGGGAGATATATAACCAAATACAAATATAGGAAAAATCGGAAGCAGGTCCCTGCCATACAGGCACACATAGATGCCCGTTGCCAGCAGGAGCGTGTACGCCACCAACTCCATAGAAAACACGTTTGACAATATGGTCAGCCCGCCAAGCACCACAAAGTACACCGGCGAGTATAAGATCTGATCGATCCGCTGGACCAGCGGCTTTTCGCGATTGATACGCAAGTACACACACCTCCCAACCTTATTGAGAAAATGACCCTTGCATTATACCACCGCTTAAGCAAATAGTCAAGGAGGGAGGAAATGCATCGAAAGCTGTCGCCCGGGCAGTGAAAATTTCTTACTTTTCTTTTGCCCCCGTATGTGGTATGATACTGTTGCGAGGAAAGGAGGGTATGCTATGACGCTGGAACGATTCTTTGCAGAAAACCCAAAGGTGGCGCTGGCTTTTTCAGGCGGCGTGGACTCGGCATACCTGTTGTATGCGGCAAAGGCAAGTGGCGCGCAGGTCTGCGCTTACTATGTCAAAACCCCCTTTCAGCCTCAATTTGAATATGAGGATGCCCTGCATTTGGCCCAGGAGCTGGACGTGGCTATGACCACCCTGGAATTGGACGTACTGGCAGATCCCGCCATTGCAGCTAACCCGGAGAATCGCTGTTATTACTGCAAGAGGAAGATTTTTACCGCCATCGGAAAGCAGGCAAAGCAAGACGGCTTCCCCCTTGTGATCGACGGCACCAACGCCAGCGATGACTGCGCCGACAGGCCCGGTATGCAGGCGCTTTCAGAATTGGGTGTCCGTTCTCCCCTGCGGGAATGTGGCCTGAGCAAGCAGGACATTCGCAGGTTATCAAAAGAGGCAAAGCTCTTTACCCACGACAAGCCCGCCTATGCCTGCCTTGCCACCCGAATCCCCACGGGAACGGAAATCACAGCCGATTTGCTTACCAAAACAGAGCGCAGCGAGGCATTTTTGAAAGCTTTGGGCTTTACGGATTTTCGCATCCGGCATTTAGGCACCGGCGCAAAGCTGGAGCTCCGGCAGGAGCAGCTGCCCCTGCTGCTTGCCCGGCGGGAGGCCATCGTTACAAAGCTGAAAGAAGACTACACAACCGTCCTTTTGGACTTGGAGGTGCGACAGTGAATACAGATATACGTGCGCTTTTACAAGCTGTGCAAAGTGGCAGCGTCAGTGTAGACGACGCCCTGCTGCAGCTGAAAGCCCAACCCTTCGCGGATCTGGGCTATGCCAAGGTGGATCTGCACCGCAAGGTGCGTCAGGGCGCCAACGAGGTGATCTACGGCGCAGGAAAAACGGCAGAGCAGATCGTGGGCATTTTGAACACTATGGCACAAAACGGGCAGAAAAATGTGCTGATCACCCGTTTGGACGCTGAAAAAGCAGCCGAAATTCAGAAATCCGTACAAATCACCTACTACGAAAACGCGAAGGTCGCCATTGCCGGTGAAATGAAAAAGCCCAGCGGCATTGGCAGAATCGTGGTTGCCACAGGCGGCACCAGCGATATCCCCGTGGCCGAGGAGGCTGCCCTCACCGCAGAATTTTTGGGCAATCCCGTGGTGCGGCTGTATGATGTGGGCGTTGCCGGTCTGCATCGGCTATTAAACCACTCAGAGGAGCTGATGGGCGCCAGCGTGGTGATCGCCATTGCAGGTATGGAAGGAGCGCTTGCCAGTGTGGTAGGCGGTCTTGTGGATTGCCCCGTGATCGCCGTTCCCACCAGTGTGGGCTATGGGGCAGCCTTTGGCGGCTTGGCGGCGCTGCTGTCTATGCTGAACTCCTGCGCCAGCGGTGTGAGTGTCGTGAACATCGATAACGGCTTTGGCGCAGGGTATCTTGCCAGTATGCTGAATCATATGGGAGGAAGCAAATGAAAACACTTTACTTAGACTGCTCTATGGGCTGCGCGGGAGATATGCTCACCGGCGCGCTGCTGGAGCTGTTTCCCAACAAGGAAGAAGTCTTAGCCCAGCTAAACGGGCTTGGCATTCCTCACGTGGAATATATCGCTGAAAAAAGCGTAAAATGCGGTGTGACAGGCACCCATATCCGTGTGCTGGTAAAAGGTGAAGAAGAGGAAGAAGAACACCACCATCACCATCACCACCATAGTCAAATGGCGGACATTGCCCATATCGCAGAGCATTTACATATTTCAGAAAAAGTCCGCAAGCAGGTTTTGGATATCTATGAAATCATTGCTCAGGCAGAAAGCAAGGTACACGGTGTTCCCGTGGAACAGATCCACTTCCACGAGGTGGGAGCTATGGATGCCATTTCCGACATCACCGCGGTGTGCTATTTGATGGACAGGCTGGGTGTAGAAAAGGTATACGCCTCCCCTGTCCACGTAGGCAGCGGGCAGGTAAAATGCGCCCACGGGCTGCTCCCTGTTCCCGCCCCCGCCACTGCCCACATTTTGCAGGGTGTTCCCATTTACGGCGGGCAGGTAGCAGGCGAGCTTTGCACTCCCACAGGCGGTGCGCTCCTTAAATATTATGTAAACCAATTTGGCAATATGCCCCCTATGGTGACTACCGCCATTGGCTATGGTATGGGCAAGAAGGATTTTGACAGACCCAACTGTGTGCGGGCTATGCTGGGCGCTGACCAAGGGCAGGAAGATGACATTTTGGAGCTATCCTGCAATTTGGATGATATGACCGGTGAAGAGATCGGCTTTGCTTTGGAGCAGCTGATGGATAACGGCGCTTTGGATGTGTTTACCACAGCCATCGGTATGAAAAAGAGCCGCCCCGGAATTATGTTAACCGTTTTGTGCCGCCCGGAGGATAAAGAAACGCTGCTGCCCCTTATCTTCCGCCACACCACCACCTTGGGTGTGCGGGAGAATCGCCTGCATCGCTACACCCTGGATCGGAGAACGGAAACCGTCAACACCCCCTACGGTCCTGTGCGGCAGAAAATTGCCACAGGCTATGGGATAGAGCGGAAAAAGTACGAATATGAGGATTTGGCGCAGCTTGCCCGCGGGCACGGTCTTTCCATATTCGACCTGCCCCGTAAGGATTGACCGGATTTTGCCATTTTTCCCCTTTGGAAAGGGTTGATTTTTGGGACAAATGCGATATAATGAACTTGATAATCCTACATACAAGGAGAATGCTATATGATTATTACACAGAAAAAACCCGTAGAAGAGGTTATGGCTCTGGTTGGCGACGCAAAAACCGTTGCCATCGTGGGTTGTAACAGCTGCGCTACCGCCTGTCAAACCGGCGGCGAGGCACAGATCAAAGAGCTGTCCGCAATTCTGGAACAGGCCGGCAAGAAGGTGGTTGCTACCACCATCGCTGACTACTGCTGCATGAACTTGGGCGTAAAGGCCAAGATGAAAGCTATCAATGCCGCTACCCCCGACTGCATTATTTGTATGTCCTGCGGTGACGGCGTACAGTGCGTTGCCAAGAACGCTCCCACCACTCCCGTTTATCCCTCCAACAATACCATGTATCTGGGCGAGGCTGTGCGGTTTGGTGTTTGGGAAGAGGCTTGCCGCTTCTGCGGTGATTGCGTGCTGGGTCAGACCGGCGCTATCTGCCCCATTACCCAGTGTGCAAAGAGCCTGGTGAACGGTCCTTGCGGCGGTCAGAAGAACGGCAAGTGCGAGGTCAACCCCGAGAATCCCTGCGCCTGGATCAAGATCTACGAGCGTCTGCAGGCTACCAACCAGCTGGATAAGCTGATGCAAAAGCGCGAAGATAAGGGTCACGGCGATTTCGCTTATCCCAGAACTATCAGCCTGAGGGGGAAGAAATAATGAGCATTTTAAAAGAAGCACTGGAAGCCGGTAAGTTTGGTATTACCGCAGAAATGGCCCCTCCTAAGGGTTATGATTTCACCGAGCAAATGGAAGCTGCCGAGCTGCTCCGCGGCAAGGTTCACGCTGTTAACGTTACTGATATGCAGTCTGCATGTCTGAAGGCCACCGGCCTGGGTCTGTGCATCAAGCTGAAGCAGGCAGGCGTTGAGCCTATTCTGCAGATGACCGGCCGTGACCGCAACCGTATGGCTCTCATGGGCGATGCGCTGGCCGCTGCCGGCTTTGGCATCGACACTATGCTGGCCCTCACCGGCGACCACCCTGTAGTGGGTGACTGCCGTGACGCCAAGCCCGTTTACGATCTGGACTCCGTAGGTATTCTGAATATGCTCACCAAGATGGAGGAAACCGGTCTGGACTGCGGCGGCAACGAGATCGCCGGCGGCGCTCCCAAGTTCTACAAGGGCGCAGCTGTCACACCTTTGTATGACCCGCTGTTCCTGCAGATCAACAAGCTCCGCCAGAAGGTGGAGGCAGGCGCTATGTACATTCAGACCCAGGGTATCTTTGATCTGGATGTGTTCAAGCGTTTCCTGGAGATGGTGGACAAGGCCGGTATCAAGACCCACATTATGGCCGGTATTATCCCCCTGAAGGGCGCAGGCGGCGCTAAGTATATGAACGAAAACGTGCCCGGCATTGCCGTGCCTCAGGATATGATCGACAAGCTGGCTGCTGCCGCTGCCGAGGGTAAGGAAAAGGGCATCAAGGGTCTGCCTGCTCAGCTGGGTATGGAAATGGCTTCTGAGATGATTGCAAAGATCAAGGACGAAAAGCTGTGCGACGGCGTTCACATTATGGCTATCGGCGCAGAGAAGAATGTACCTACCATTCTGGAAAAGGCTGGTCTGTCCATCTAATTTTACCAAAAAAGGGCGTGTGGATATTCCACACGCCCTTTTTTATAAAACTCGAAAAATGTCGAAAAATTGCGAGCCTCTTTCTCTTGCCATTATTCTCAGAATTTGATATTCTATAAGTACTTTACAGGAAAGGGGCAGGCCTATGCACAAGCTGTTAATTGCAGATAGTTCCGAGCCCTTTACCGATGCCCTGAAGGCGGTTTTTGAAAACGACTTTGATTTGCAGATCTGTCAGGATGGAGAGACCGCGCAGGAAATGCTTCTTTCCTTTCAGCCGGATGTGCTGATCCTCAACCTGATGCTTCCTTTTAAGGACGGCTTGACGGTTTTGCAGGAAAGCGCCCACAAGCCCAAGGTCATTTTGGCCGTGTGTCCTTATGTGAACACCTATATCGAGCAGGCGGCTGTAAACCTGGGTGTGCAGTATATTATGCTGATGCCTACGGTGAATGCTCTGCGGGTGCGGCTTATGGATATGATCTCCACCACCATCACCCCCAAAGAGGACCTGCAGGGGCAGACCGTTGTGCATTTGCATATTCTGAATTTTCTCACCCACTTGGACGGCTACCAACAGCTGTGCGTGGGGATCCCCATCTATTTTCGCAACCCCGGTATGCGGCTTTCCAAGGAGCTGTACCCTGCCATTGCAGCGCATTTCGGGCTCCCCGATCCCCGCACGGTGGAGCATTCTATCCGCAAGGCCATCGCCTCTGCCTGGAAACGCAGGAGCGCCGTGGTTTGGGCAAAATACTTTCCCAAAAAGCCCGACGGCACGATCCCCTGCCCCACCAACAAGGAATTCATCTGCCATATAGCAGAACTGTTAGAGCAATAAAAAAACGCCCCAACTCTTGTGAGTTGGGGCGTTTCCTGCTATCCGGCTTTTGCGGACTTTTCGTGTTGGGTGCCAAAATAAAAGGACACCACCATTGACACAATGATCATTACATTGTCTGCGTGAATCTGCCCTTTCAGGGCCATAACGAAAAAGATTGCTACCACTGCGAAGGTCACAATGGTCTTCACCTTCAAAAGCTCCGCCAGCTTTCGGATCACTTCTTTCAAATCCTTACTCCTCCCTTTCCAAATCTGTCAGCCTGTGGTTGATCACCTTGATCTGCTCCTCCACCACAGGCATTCTCTGGGCAAATCCGTTGTGCAGGCGAACCTCCCTTGTAAGCTCTTCGATTTTCGTATCGATCACCGCCTGGGAGATCCGCATTGCGTTTTCACTTCTTTTGGAGGTAGCAAGGCAGGTCGCCACCACACCGACCAGAGATAGTCCGCCGGTGATCAGGGCCACCAATACCGCTTCGCTCATTTCTTTCACCGCCTTTTTACTGCATTTCAAGTAGTTTCCGCCAGGTTTTATTCCTTGCGGTGATCTCGCCGTCTGCGGCGCAGCCGTTGTCCGTTTGGAAGGCGATAACCGCCTCCCGGAACTTGGCGCCTGCCACGCCGTCAGCCTCACCTACCTGGGTATAGCCCAAGGCATAGAGCCGTTTTTGCACCGCCTTCACCACCGGGTGGGCGCGATTGACCCTTGTGGAAACCGTCACCGTGTTCCCCAGGGTTTCCGGCCCCGGGATGCCATCTACTGCCGAGCCTGTGGCAGCTTGCACTTCCCGCACAAACTGCGCAAGGGTGTATGGCCCAGCTTCTCCGAATGTGGCGCGACGCTCCTGCCCGTGACCGTACCAGAAGGACTTGCTTTGCCTGGTGTCGATATGTACGAATGTATCGTACAGACCAATGCCCTTTATGCCGATTTGTTCTGCATACTTTGCGATTTCCGCAGGCTCCACACCATCGATATGAAAATCCGCAGCTTGCCCGTAGATGTGATAACTGTTGGGCGCGGCATTGGGTGTGCGGGCATTGTGGGTCTTACAGCGGTAGGCTGTAATATATACCGGCTTTCCAAAGTGGTCTCGGATTTTCTGCAGGTACTCCACCAGCTTTTCATCGACGAGGGTCGTGGTGCAGCAATCTTTGCCCTGACAGTCGAATTCTCTTGCCCGAAAATTGGGGGACAGCTTTACGCTATCCCCCTTTTTATAACGCTTAATTGCCATAAGTTCCCCCTTTTCCATTTCGTATCGGCATTTTCTCTTACAGGAAGGTGAAGGGAATCACCACGTAGGTAGCATCGCCCTCTTCATTTTTTGCCGCAACAGAGCCGTAAATATTGGTCGCAACGTCCAGAGTGTTGGCGCAAATGGCATGAAAGGTTGCTGCTGTTTTATTCCTTTTAAATCCCCAGAACAGCCCTAAATAATAATTGCTCAAATTACCCCCGTCCCTGATGAACAGAAGACCGCTTTCTACGCCTAGCTCGCTCAGCAAAAAGTCGCCGCTATTTGCGCTGTATCTTGCGCTCACCATATCTGCGGTAATGCCCAGCACCGGCACATTGAACCGAAAATCATTTTCTCCCCAGTCAAAGACCGGCGTGGCTCTGGCTGTGTAGGTCGCGGACTGCACCGTATTCAGCTTATCGATCGCCCGGGCCTGAAAGGTGTAGGCCTTTTGGTAATCCAGCCCCGTCAGCTCCACCTGCGCGGTGTAACCGTTTCCGGCCAGTGTCGGCTCTATGCTCTGCCATTCCTCCTCCGTGTCCTGCCAGGAGGTACCCTTGCGCTTATACCGCAGCTGCACGGAAAGGGAATTCGCCGTGGCGCCAAAAGAGCCGTTAAAGTAATTGCCGGATACGAAAACGGTCACATTTCCCGCCGTATCCGGCTTCTCACTGCCTACGTCACAGGTCAGCTTCACATATTCGATCAGCGGCAGCGACTTGTTTAATGTGGTTGTTTTGCCTGCGCTGTCTTTGACCTTCATTGTAAAGCTTCCGCTTCCTACGCCTTGCAGAGTTCCTTCCAGATTCCCCGTTGTGGAAGAAAGCTTCTTACCGTCGCCGCAGGTTGCGGTCAGGCTGGTCACCTGTCCGCCCCCGTAGGCCTCGGCGCTGACAGATATGGCTGCATTGCTGCAATACCGCACCAGGCAGTTGCGATCATTGGTAAGCAAAAAAGTGTTGTCATTACTGTCGATAATGGAAACCCGGGTGAATGCGGGCGGTGTGGTAGCGATCGGGCTCAGCGTCCACGTTCCCGACAGGGACATCGACGGAGGTCCGTACTTGTTCCAGGACTGTATATTGGGCACAGAAACGCTATAGGGCATATCCTTTTTACCATCGGTATTGTGGGCTACCGTCACCTGCCCGGAGGCAATGGTTTGGGTGGTATAATTTTCGCTTAAGTCGAAGTTGAAGCCGCTGATGGCAATGGTGTGCCCGCCGATGGAGATGGTCCAGCTGTTGTTGTTATCGTAAAACCGGTTGTTGTTGGTATTGCTGATGGTAAACAGGTAGGACACCAGCGATGTATTATTTCCAACATTAACAGACTCCTCTGTTAGCGTTAGGGAGATCACATAGCCGTTGGACCAGGATTTCCACGCATAGTCGCCTGTTGATACACTTTTCGTCTGTAATGCCATTTCCTATCCCCCTATCCAGAAGCAGCCTGTTCTGTCTTCTTCGTAATTTTCAAACCGGCTTCTGCCGCCGATCGACAGGTATGTGGACGCGTGCAGATCCACCGCCTTCACGCCTTCGCTATCGGCAACGAGCATATCCTTCTTGTTCTTATAAACCCGCATACCATCCTCGGTGATTTGGGTCTTGATCTCCCTGCCGCTTTTTTCGACTGTGATCCCGTTCTCGTCAAAGGTATAGCCCGTGGTGGTGCTGACCTTTGCCGCGCCCTCTGTGTTAATGCTTTGCACCTGCAGGGAAACACCTTCCACATTCATCTCCAGCGCAGTCAGCCTGCCTTCGGCATCCCGGTTCTCCGCGCGAAGTCCCTCCACGCCGACCTGCAGCTCCAGCACCTTTCCGTCCAGCGCAGAAAACTGCTGATCGTTCACCGCTGTCACGCTGTTACGGTTGGCGCTTCCTGTGCATTCCAACGTTTCCAGCTGACCTTCCTGGCGCTTGCGCATCACGTAAAAACAGATGGTTTTTCCGTTTCTGTCTGTCAGATGCAGAATATCCCCCGCTTGAATGCTCTTGTTGGCAGGGATCGTCACCTTGCAGGGGGTGTAGGTCACCTGGTGCAAAGTGTCATACAACACCTGCGCCACATCCTGCAAGGGCTCCTGGGTATCGGATCTGAGCAGAAAGTTACCTGTAACGCTATACCCATTGCTGCCGGTACCGTATATCGCGCCGATGTCCGCTGTTGTCAGGCGGATCTGCACCTTGTCCACAGGCGCCACCTGGTAATCCGCAAAGGACACCGACAAAATGGGATGCTCCGGCGTAAGCACCGTATCCACGGGGGTATACCAGGCCAGCTCCAATTCGCCGTTTATATTGGCTCTGCAAAACCGACCACAGGCCTGCCCTACCCAACGCATAAGCTGCCGGCCCGTTACTCCGCTTGCGCTGAATTTTCGGATCTGCCAATCCCCGTTGGGAAGGCTTTCATTGGTAAGGGTCAGATTGCAGGCCGCGCATACCATTTTCGCAAAATCAAACAGCGTATAGGGCCACCCGTCCAGGCTCTCCAGCCATTGACCTAACTCCCGATCCAGCCAGCTGACCCGGTCAAAGGCCGTGATTTTGCACAGATTTGCGCTGGGGCGTGTAGTCTTTTCTGTTGTAAAAAGGCCCACTTTCGTCCGTGCGCCATCCTCCGCCACTTTATAAAGGGTCAGCTCAGTGCCGGGCGCAACGGTCAAGCCGCCCCCCGGCGTAATGATTGCGGCCTCCAGCATACTGACACAGACCGACCCCAAAGTCAGCTCCTGACCGGTATTTACCTGCTGTGTCAGCGTGACACTTTGCAGGGCGTTCACCGTTCCCTCGCCGGAGAAAAGCTCCGTACCGTCGGGGAGTACAATTAAATTCCTCAGCATTGCGTCACCTCCTAGCAAGCGATAATGCTAAACTGATAATCCTGGAACTGCCCGTCATTTGCCCGGTGCAGCACAATGCTGTGTTTGCTGCGGTAGGCAATTGTCTGCACGCTGTTTTCGCCGTCCGAATGGGTAAATACAAAGCTCGCCTTGCCTGCAAACAGGCTCTCCATATAGTCATACTCCTGCTGGGATAAATGCCCATAGGAAAAGGCCCACTTGCCCACGCCCTGTCGCGCCACAAAGCGATGCAAAAAGCCGCTTTCGTCCCGCAGGGAATCGACCGTTTCAATGTCCTCCCGGGACACCTGCATATTTTCATCGGGCGCCAGCATAGGCTGCCCGTCTATCAAAAACAAATCCGTTGTTTTTCTCATTCCGCACCTCCGTTCACAACTGCCCATTTCTGTTGGTAGCGGGACATTGCGCTGCCGACAACATCATCGCTGATTTGTTTTTCCCGCATCAGTCGGAGAATCTCCTGCTGCGCCTCCAGCATCGCAAGGATCGCAGCACCTTGGCGGTCCAGCGTTTCCTGAACAGCGGACAAAGACACGTTTCCCTTTGCGCTGCTGTCAAATGAAATTTTCTCCATAGTCAAATCCTTTCTTTGTTTCAGGGAGGGGGTTACCCCCCTCCCCTTCCCGGTCATTGTGATTCTGCCTCGTATGCCTTCACAAAATCTGCAACCAGTGTGACGGTATAGGTGACGGTCTGCCCACCGAGGGTGAAGCCGCTTTTTTCTGTGCGGATCCGCTCCCGGGCGGGCATATCTCCAAACCGGGGAGCAAAACCGGATGCGCTTTGGAATTGGATCCATTGGAGAAACTTCAGCATCCGCTCAGCGTTTTCTCCCTCGCTGTCCAGCGCTTCCATCTCCCAAAGTAGGTTTACATAACATTTACAGCCAACCAAGGTGTTGCCCAGTATGTCAGCCTGCCGGGAGGTTTCCTCCATAGCCTTGGGAAGCAGATAAAAGCGCAACGGGCGATCCTCCCAACGGGGATAGGTGGAAAGCCACGCTTCCAATTCTTCCAAAATCCTTTCGGGCATTATCCCACCCCCCGATAGATATCCAGGTATATCTGCGCCTTTTCGTAAAGCTCTCTGCGCAGGTCGCTTCTGTCGGTTTCATACCGCACAGACACGCTGCCGATATTGGCAGAGGTTAACCCCTTATTGCGGTGCTGCCACAGGCTCTCCGCCATAGCGCAGATGGCCATAGACTCCGCCTCCTGGCCGGAGGATTCTACCCGATAGACCTGCTTGAACCGCTTCAGGATCCGTTCGGCCTGCGCCGCCACGCCGGAAAAGGTTTTTTCCGGTATGGCGCTTCCCAGATATTGGTTTACATAAAACTCGTAGTTTACCATAGGCAATGCCTCCGGTATTATTCGGCGGCGATGGCGATATCCTTCAGCACTGCAGCCTTCAGGGTGTTCTTCAGAACAACGCCTGCCACCAGCTCCACCTCGCCGGTCTTCACTGCGCCGGGAGCGTTCAGGTCAGGCAGGTAGGACTGTACCACACCGTCGCCCATAGGGGAGATGCCGTGGAAGCCGTCCAGACCCAGGGATACCGCGTAGATCGCAGTCTTGCCACCCTCGGTAGCTACCACATCCTCAACGGTAGTGCCGTTGAAGTACTGACCCATATCCACCATAGGCACACCTGCATAGGTCTCTACGGTGCGGCCGAAGTCGTCCTGAGTGCGCTCGTAGTAGCCGGCGCGGCGGGCGATGGAGCGCAGCTTTACCAGCATTGCTCTGTTCATCAGCAGCATGGAGGGAGTGCCGTCCAGGGTGCTGATGAAGGAGTCCATCTCGTCCAGAAATGCGTTGTAGTTCTCGTCCAACTCGGTGGAGGTCTTCAGGCTCACCTTGCTGGTGAGCTCGTTGGCGGTGCCGGACAGCAGCTTCTTCAAGCCGTCGAAGGTGCCGGTGATGTAGCCTTCGCCCTCATTTTCGCCGGTGCCGTTGATCACCAGGTTGTGGAAATAGTTGGCGGTTGCCTTGATCTTCTGCTCAGCCTGGAATGCCATCTCATTTGCCGCGCCTGCGGTGTTCTGGATCACGCGGTCCATCTGGAAGGAGCCGCCCATAATGATCGCATTGGCGGTCTTCTTCTCCTTCTTTGC
The DNA here is from genome assembly GCA_017416245.1 of Oscillospiraceae bacterium. Taxonomy (GTDB): domain Bacteria; phylum Bacillota; class Clostridia; order Oscillospirales; family Oscillospiraceae; genus Faecousia. Next base: position 24,366 of record JAFQCX010000018.1, read on the forward strand.
CTCACCGGGAACGTATTCGCTGCCCACGGTACGGACACTTGCGGTTGCGGGGGACTTCAGCTGAATGTAGCCGTAGGTCAGAGTGCTGCCGCCGGTGCCGGGAGAAATGACGTTATCGAACACCAACTGATCCAGCAGCAGGGAGCTGCGACGGAACATATCTACGATCTGCTGATCTACCTTGTCGGCCATACCGACCTTTGCTTCTGCTAATGTAATTGCCATAATTTTTTACTTCCTTTCAAATTTTTCTAAGAGTGCGCCTGCTAAAGTCGCAGGACTTTGGATTGTTTCCGGCTGGTTTGCGCCGGTGCCCCTTGCGTAAGGGGGCGGGGTCTCCGACTGGAAGAGGTAGCTGCAGTCCTGTTTCAGTACCTTTAACGCCTCCTCCAGATCGGTCGTCTGATTTTCGCTGGCTTTGAGGGCATCCACATCCAAAAGGGCGGTGATGGCCTTCGGGTTGCGGCCCTTGGCCGAGAGGATCGCCTTTTCCAAATTGTGGCTGAATACTAAATCTGACATTTCCCGTCTGTGGGTTTCCACCTGGTTATTCAGCTTCTCCTCCCACGCCTTTGCCGCAACCGTTTCCGCTTGCGCAAGCTGCTGTTTTAGCTCTTCATAGTCGGCATATCGGGCTTTTACGCCCTCAATATCCCGTCCGTTCTCCGCCATAATGACATCGATCACCTCTTTGGGCAGGGGATTCTCCCCCACCTGCAAGCCTTGCAAAAATTCTCGTTTCATACGTTCTCCTTTCGTGTTACGCTTTTTACGGGGTCGCATCCCAAAACTTTATGAAAAAAGCGACCTTTCGGACGCTTTTATCAACTGCCAAGCGGTCATTGCGAAGGTGCGTCAGCTCCTGTGGGAATCCCCCACATAAGATGGGGATTCCCACGTTGCTTCGCTTCTCGGAATGACCTGTTTTCAGGGCATCAGCTTTTCTCTGATCGCCTGTTCATCCTCGCCGGCAAGTCCAAATCGCCATGCCAGCGCCACCTCGGGCTTCAGCATACCCTTGTTTACCATTTCCATATAATCCGCCCAGATCTTATCCTGATCGTACAATGTGCCGTTGCCCCAATCCACCGTCACTTCGCCGGCATCACAAGCAGGCAGGCTATACAGCTCTGCCAACACTTCGCACAGGGCAACCACCTGTTCCAGCGTCTGCTGCCACATTGCCTGAAACTCCAGCACCGTGAGAGAAAAGTCCGCCGCGCTGGCAGTGATCTCCGTTGCGGTCCGCTCCTGTACATTGGCATCGGACAGCATACCCCGCCGCAGGCCGATCAGACTTTCCACATCCCGCAGGTATTCCTGCTTTCTGGAGATATAGGCCTCCTCCCGCAGCTGGGGAGAGAAGATGGTCAGACCCACCCGTTCGGGATCTTCATCCAAGCCCACAAACAGGTTGTCCTTCAGCCCCAATTCCCCGTCCAGCAGGTCCTTGGATGCAATGATGCGGCTTTCGCCCCGGGCAAATTCTCCATTGAGCTGGGCTTCGTTTTGGTTGATATTGGAGATCAGTCCCTCTGCGGCGGCGTACACAGAAACGCCGTCATAAGAGCCGTCCACGCAGTTGAGCATCGGCAACTTCATCTCCACAAGGCCCACCGAGCCAACGGGCTTTTGGAAGCAGTAGCTCTCTGCCAAGTGCGCATAGGCAGGCGCATTTTTCAGCGGGATCTCTGCGCCAAGGTTCTGCCCGTCACGGCTGCGGTAGAGCCGGTAGGATATGGTGAGATACCCCTGGGCATCTACTGTGCGACGCTCCAGCAGGGTGTAAAAGTAATTGTCCCGGATCTGTTTTTCCACCAGACCGATGTCCGTGGGGTTGCCGTTTTCATCTCTGCCGAAGATCAGCGCCTGGTTTCTGGGAACAAGGGTAAAAGAAATCCCCGCCCCTATGGGACAGGGTTTGATATAGCAGGCGCCGCCAACCAGCGCCAGCTGCAAAGCAAGGCGCTTCTTCTCATCCAGGTTTTTCAGAACTGCCTGCCCAAAGGGTGTGCTCGCATTGGTCTGATATTCTCCGAACACCGCCTTTACCAGCTTGTTTACCACGGTGTAGGGGATCCGCTGACAGGTGTCAGACGTCTTGTCCGCCGTGGCGTCATAGTACATAGAGAACCATCGGTCGATGGCCTTTCGCATTGGCGCGCTTGTTCTGTCCCACGCGCCGAAGGCTTGCTCGTATTGATAGATGCTCATACTTCCCCTCCCCGATTGATAATATTGACCCGCTTGGCAGCGCGCAGACCGGTCTTAACCCCTTCCACATAGGCCTCCAGCCTGTCCAGCTCCTGCCGGAGGGCAAGGTTTTCCCGTTCCAGCTGCTGCTTCTCCCAAAGCAGAGTCTGCTTTGCCCACATTGGCAAAAAGTGATTTTGTAGCCATTTTCTCATTCATTTTCCTCCGATTTTCTTCGTAGTTGTCTGCGCAGTACGGTAGCGCAGAAATAGCGGATATCGTCCATTGCGTGGTCGTTTTCCTTGCAGACCCGGTCTGTTTCCCCGTTTTCTTCCCAGCGGTAGAGGGAGAATTCCCGCAGGGTGTCCTTACACTCCGGCGCAAATTGCAGCACACCCTCCTGCAGGTATGTGGCCACCAGACGAATGCCGTTCAGCACCTCGTTGCGCGCCTTTCGCACAGAGAATTTTCCGTGAGCGCGGATGGTCGCGATAAAAGATGCCGCAGAAGGGTCTACCACCACAGTTTCGATGGGCAGTCCTCCTGCCAGCTTTTCCAGGGCCGTATAGTATTCCTCGTCGGTGTACTGCCTGCCACTGTCCCGACCGCTGTGGTAAAACTCTCGGATCCGTACCGCCTTCTCCCCTGTCACGCACCACAGACCTGCGGAGAAAGGATTGCAGGTGCCGTAGTCCACGGAGATGTAATACCGTCCGTATTCCGGCAAGGCATTGGCAATATGCTTTGACCGCTGAAAATCATACACCAGTCCCTCCGCCATACACCACTGTCCCAATATGTACCGCCGGTAGAACACGCCGGTGTACATAGCTTCGTAGCGCTTGCGGATCGCCGGGTCTAAGGCGGGATTATCCGCCATAGTAAAGTGCAGGTGCAGCAGATTCTTCTCTCTGGCCTTTTGGATCCATTCCTTGTAAAGCCAGTGCTCCGGCCCTTCGGGGTTGCAGTTGAACCACAGCTTTGATCCTGCCACCGAGCAACGGGCGCAGGCCTGCTCCACAAAGGAACGGGGCATCAGCGCCGCCTCGTCCAGCAGCACCCCCGCCAGGGTAATGCCCTGGATCAGCTTGTAGGAGCTTTCGTCCTGTCCACCGAAGAGATAATAGGTATTGCGACGGCCTGCGCCATCGGTCACCGTCAGCCTGTTTTCGCTGCGGCTCTCACGGATGTCCACCGTATCGCCCAGCCAGGTATGCAAATGATCCACGATGTTTCTCCGCAGCGCGCCCACAGTGCGTCCGCACAGAGCAAAGGCGCAATCCTGAAAGCTTACCATACTCCACAGGAAAAAGCCTGTCACCATACTCAGGGTCTTACCCGATCGGATCGCTCCGTCGCAAATGATGCCGTCATACCTTTGCAGAACAGGTCTGTTCCACCAGGTAAGCGCCAGCATTTGGCGCTTACTGAAGCTCTGATACATCAAAGGTATCCACCTCCTGTCCGGTCGCCTGTAAAATTGCCTCCAGTAGATTGTTTTCCTTATCCTCTCCGCTTTCTTTCCCCTCGAACAGGCCGTAATGCTTGCCCAGTAGCTCCAGCGCCTTCATCTTGTCATAGAACTTCACCTTTATGCCGCTGCTCGACTTTTCAATGGCGGCAACCGCCGCCCGCTGGGCAGGCTTCAGCTTTTCCTTCAGGCGCACCTGGCCATCTGCAAGCTCCATACACTCCGGCACTCTTGCAAAGGCAATAGCCTCCAGCTCCCGCAGAATTCTTTCGGGGGAAATCTTTCTTTTCGTCATAAACCCTTGGCATCAACTCCTTCGCATAAAAATAAGCGAAGCACCGTTTTCGTGCTCCGCCCTTTTGTGTTGTCTACTTTTGGCACTATCATCATACCACAGAAAATCGAAAAAATCTTCCCAACCTTTTACCAACCTTTTGAACTTGCGTATTTAACTTTTTTGTGGTAAAATAGCAGTGATTCCTGCAAAACGAGGTGAATTTATGAAGCTTTGGAAGAAAATTTTGCTGATTTTGCTGGCTGTGGAAAACTTTTTCCTGCTTCTCGTCCTTTGCATCAACGGTTATGTGGTGCTGTCCACCAAGGGCAGCATCCTGTCTGTTGAGGATGCTGCCGGGCTGGAAAATGTGGATTGCATTTTGGTTTTGGGCTGCGGCGTTTACGCCGACGGCACGCCCAGCGCTATGCTGACCGACCGGCTAAAGCAATCCATCGCCCTTTATAATGCCGGCGCAGCGCCAAAGCTGCTGATGAGCGGCGACCACGGGCAGACAAACTACGATGAAGTAAACACCATGAAGCAATACGCGGTTGACGCCGGGATCCCCTCCTCCGACATTTTTATGGACCACGCAGGCTTTTCTACATACGAAAGCATTTATCGGGCAAAGGATATTTTCGGGGCTAAGAGAATCATCATCGTCACCCAGCGCTATCACCTCCACCGGGCGCTGCACATTGCCAACGCCTTTGGGCTGGAAGCCTATGGCGTATCCGCAGATCTGCGCAGCTACCGGAGTCAAACCTATCGGGATATACGGGAAATTCTCGCCCGGAACAAAGATTTTATCACGTCTATTTTTAAGCCAAAGCCCACCTATCTGGGAGAAACCATCCCTATTTTCGGTGACGGGAATCTGACAAACGGATAAAAAACCGGAAAATTCCTTAGCATTTTCTCAGACCTCCTTCTAGATTGATTTTATACAACAAAAAAACAGGACACGAATGTGTCCTGTTTTTTCTGTTATATCTATTAGAATACTTCGAATTCAGAAATGTCCATACTCTCATCGCCGTAGAACTCCATACGCACCGCATCGGGGCAAATGGTGTCCTTCAGGATATAGGTAATGTCCGTTTCTGTTGCCTTGATCTCTGTAAACGCAGGAGAAGTCCACTCCTCGCCGTTTTTGATCTTCAGCGCCACATTGGCCTTCATATTCCAGCCGCTGATCACAACCTTGCTGAACTCCACCTTCACCTTGGTGAAATCCAGCTCGCAGAAACGCTCGCCCTGCTTGTCTACGCGCATACCCAAATTGTTCCGCACGCCGTCAAACAGCTTGTGTTTTGCGAACATACCAACACCCATTTTGGTACCGGCAATATCGTGACGGAGAGGAACCAGCTTGCTGCAGCCGGCAACACGCTGGGCCTCCAGCTTTTCAACCAAAGCAACCGTTTCCTCGTAGGTGGGCAGATCTGCATCCTTTACTTGGCTGGTGCCGATCATAACCTCCAGCGGCTGCAGGGTAAAGGTGTTGCCTGTGAGCGTGCTGCCGTGACGGAAGTAATGCCAGGTGCCGCTGATGCCGTCCAAAGTAATGGTTTGGGGTTGTTGTTTAAAGTTAACAGCCACGAACATCTTTTCGTCACCGCTGTCGTAAAGCACAGCTTCAGCCTCGGAGGTTCTCAGCAAAGTGGTCCGTTTGCCGTGTAGCAGGTTTTGCTCCAATGCTTCCAGGCTGGAGAACAGGTAGCGGCAACCCTCTTTGGAGCCGGGACGGTCATACATATCGCCAAATGCGTAGGGACGCACAGACTTACCGCCGTGGATCAAAGGCGCCCAGGTGCCACAGAGAATTTCGTGGAAATTGGGGTAATCTGCATAACGGCTTCCGCCCTCAGCACTCCAGACCAGCGGTACAACACCGATGGACTTATCCGGTCTGTTCAACTCAGCAATCTGATCCACATAGCTGCCCAGAGAAGGCAACGGACGGGAGTGTACCCGACGGCCATCCTCCAGATTGTTGGGAACGATATAAGGGTGGGTTTCAAACCAGTCTGCGCAATCCAGATAGGTCTTACAGCTACGGCTGGCTATATTCACCACGTGATAGGGATCACGCTCTGCAATATACTCGTAAAGATTCTTCAGATAGATAGGAGAAACGCCTCTGCACTCAGGCTCGTCCGCAAGGTAGTAGAAGGCAAAGTCTTTGTCTTTATGCTCTTCGATCAGCTTATCGTAGTAATCCAGCAACTCCTGGCTGGGCATTCTGTCCTCATAAAGCTCTGCTTTCGACATTTTCAGGATGCGCGCCAGTACAGGGTCGGGGGTCGCAAAGCCTTTCTGCTTTGTGATCTCTCTGGTTTCGTGGAAATTATCCGCTTCATACAGCTCGCAGGCCACCTTGCTGCCACGATAGGGGTAAGAGAACATAGCTCTGGACAGGACAGGCTTGCCATTGACAACCAAGTTGCCCTTGGAAATCCAGGTCATCATCTTGCCGGTGGGCGCCAAACGGCGAATCTTCTGCTTCTTTTCTTCACCCTCAATGGTAGCGGTCAGCCAGGCCTCGCCAATTTCAAAATTGGGGGTTTCAAAGCAGAAGCTGCCATCTGCTTCGGGAGAAATTACGGTAGTTTCAATACCGGGACCCTCCAGCTTCAGGGTGACAGGCTTGTTAGCTATAACTTTACCTGCGATTTTAGAGTAGTCCTGACCGGGATAGAAATTGCAGCGGTATTCAGGCGCTGTAAATTGCAGCACAATGGGATCGTAGGAAACCGTTATGGGATACCAGCGCTTAAACACTTTGCCGTCCCTCGCCCGTGTCAGTTCCAAAGAAACCTCATAGCGACCCAGCTTATCAAAGTGGCAGGGCACAGTAAATTCGTTCTTGCCCTCGCGCAGGGTAACGGTCTTTGCCTGGCCGTAATCGGATGCAAAACGGAAAGTTTCCTCCATAGGACACAAAACATTCACCAGCATAGTTCCGTCATAGCCTGCATTGTTTGCGCTTTCAATGGTAGTTTCTGCAAATACGATCCGCAAATCGTCCTCGGCAGGACGCTTGGGGAAGCCATCCACTACCAGGAATTTATCTAATTCGTACAAGCCTCTTTCCAGTTTGCAGGGAGAGGATATGAAATAGCCATGAGAGCCTCTGGGGTCGGTGCGGCAACGGCTGGGATTGATCAGCCAGGTGTTGCTCAAGCTGTCGTTGCCGGTCATATAGAAAGCGGTCATAGGAATTTCCATCTCTACAGACCAGAAATCCTCACCCTTGTAAACGGCGCTCTTCCAATCAGGTGCGTAGGGGTCGGGACGAATATTGCCGCTTTCTGCGTAGTAAACTGCCCGGGGTGCTCTGGTGCTGAAGAAGGTGATGAACTGGTAAAAATCGTATGTACCGCCGGAGGGAGATACAAACAACGCTATATGGTTAGAGCCCCAAATGCTTCTTTCGGGATCTTCCCTTTCTACCAATTCCATTTCAGGCTCAAAGCACTTGAAACCGAAATAGACACGATCCTTGTCTGCAAGGACCTTGCAGATGGTCTGCGCTTTTTCAAGCTCACCGCCTGTCTTTTTGGTTTTCCGGAAGTCGGTGAAGGTTTTGGCGCTTTCCCAAGCAGCCTCATCCAGCCTACCATCCAGGTTGATTTTGTACATTTGTTCCATGTTTACTCCTTTCTGCAAGACCTTACCTCTTGAGATCTTGCGCTGCCGCGGCTGTATTGTTAAATTTTCCCCTGCTTTACAGAAGGGAATCCGCGACAGTTACCCATTTTCTTACACTATTCTTGGGTATTTGGATAATGTACCTCTGTACACGGGTCATTATAACAAAATTCCCCATTCCACGCAACACCATTTTTATATGGTTTTACAGAACAAAAAAGCCGGACAATACCCTTAGGTATTGTCCGGTTTTTGTTGTTCATTAAAAGACTTCCAGCTCGTAAATTTCTATTGTATCGCCTTTTTCGCCGCCGGCAAATTCCAGAAGCAAACCGTCGGGACAAACGGTATCCTTGAGAATATAGGTTGTGGACAGTTCCTCTTCCTTCATTTCCGCAATTGCAGGAACTGCATATTCCCCGCCGTTTTTCAGCTGCAAGGTTACACGGCCTGCCATATTCCAGCCGCTGACCACCACCTTGTTAAAGCTGACCTTCACCTTGGAAAGATCCAGCTCTATAAATCCGCCATTGGAGCCCACAGAGCCTGCCAGATTATCCCGAACACCATCCAGCAGTCTGTGTCTGGCAGCAACGCCTGTCACATCGATGCTGTGACGGATAGGAACCAGCTTGCTGCAGCCGGCGACTCGCTTGGCTTCCAGCTTGTTGATCAGCGCGTCGGTTTCCTCGTAGGAGGGCAGACCTGCATCCTTCTTTGCGCTGGTGCCGATCAAGGTTTCATAGGGTCTGAGGGTGAAGGTGTTGCCCTCCAGCATGCCTGCGTGGCGGAAGTTGTACCACTGACCCTTCAGGCCGTCTACGGTGACGGTCTGCTCGGTCTCTTGGAAATTCACCAGCACGAACATCTGCTCGTCGCCCTTGTCATAGAGGACACACTCTGCTTCCTCTGTTCTGAGCAGCTGTGTGCGCTTGCCGTGCAGCACCAGCTGCTCCAGAGCTTCAAAGCTGGAGAACAGGTAGCGGACACCCTCCTCCGCAACAGGACGGTCTGCCATATCGCCGGTAGCATAGGGCCGCAAGGTCTTGCCGCCATGGATCATACAGGCCCAGGTGCTGCTGATGAACTCATCCAAGGTCAGATAATCTGCAAACTTACTCTTGCCCTCATAGCTGTACACCTGAGGGATCACACCTATGCACTTGTCAGGTCTGTTCATCGCGGCAATATCGTCCACGTAATTGCCCAGGCTCTTCAGAGGTCTGCCGTGTATACGTCTGCCGTCTTCCAGATTCTGGGGATTGATGTAGGGGTGGGTCTCAAACCAGTCAGCACACTCCACATAAACATTTGCTGCCCGGCTGGCAATTTTAATCACGTGATAGGGATCCCGCTCTGCAATATATTCGTACACATTTCTCAGATAAACAGGAGAAACACTTGAGCACTCCGGCTCATCGGACAAATAGTAGTAAGCAAAGTCCTTGTCCTTATGGGCCTCGATTATCGCATCATAGTAACGGAGCAGTTCGTCGCAGGGCATACCATCTGCGAAAACCTCCAGGATCGGCAGCTTCAAGACCCGCTTCAGAACGGGTCTGGGGCTTGCAAACCCAGTCGAGTGCTTGATCTCTCTGTTCTCGTGGTAGTTTTCAACCCAGTATCTGTCCATAAACACCTTGCTGCAGCGGAAACCGGGAGAATACAAGGTTCTGGCAAGCCGCGGCTCGCCGTTGACGATCAGGTTGCCGCCGGAGATCCAGGTCATCATACGGCCGGTAGGAGCCAAACGGCGGATTTTCTGCTTTTTCACTTCACTGCCTGCCGTGGCAGTCAGCCAGGCCTCGCCAACCTCGAAGTTTGGCGTCTCGAAGCAGAAGCTGCCGTCTGCATTGGGGGTAATCTCCACAGTCTCAATGCCGGGGCCCTCCAGCTTCAAGGTAACGGACTCTTTCGCGATAACAGTACCTGCAATTTTGGTATAGTCCTGACCGGGATAGAAGTTGCAGCGATATTCAGGCGCCGTAAATTGCAGCTTAATGGGCTCATACTCTACAGTCACAGGGTAGAAACGCTTAAACTCTTTACCGTCGCGCTGGCGGGTCAAGGCTAAAGAAAGCTTATCCCGACCCAGCTTGGGGAAGCAGCAGGCCGTGGTAAAGACATTCACACCTTTCTCCAGAGGCAGCTTTGCTGTTGCGCCGTAGTTGGAGGTAAAGGTGAAGATCTCATCCACAGGGTTCATGGTCTTCACTTCCATAATGCCGCAATAGCCCTGCTCAGTCTTCTCTGTAATTTCCACCGCAGCGGATACGATCCGCAGATCATCCTCCTCCGGGCGCTTATGGAAGCCGCACACCTCCAGGAATTTATCAAACTCCACAAACTTACTGTTCAAAGCGCAGACAGAGCTGTTCTCACACCGGGGGACACCTGCCTTCGTGCGGCCGCGAATGACATTCATCAGCCAGGTATCACTCATACTGGCATTATCGTTCATATAGAAGGCGATCAAGGGGAGCTTCATCTCCACAGACCAGTAATCCTCACCTGCATAGGTCTTGACCTCCCAATCGGGGGCATAGGGGTCCGGCTTGATCTGGCCACCCTCCGCATAATACATAGAGAAGGTTCTTCCGCCAAACTGGGCAATGAACTGGTAGTAGTCATAGGTGCTGCCGGAGGGAGAAACAAACAGCTCGATGCGGTCGCCATCCCACACTCTTCTTTCCCGATTGGCCACCAACACATTGGCCACATCCTCTTCCATGCACTTAAAGCCGAAGTAGACGCAATCTGTGTCCTGCAAGACCTTAACATAGGTCTCCATCTGCGCAGGCTCACCGCCCTGGGATACCATTTTCCGGAAGCCGGTGAATTCCTTGGCTTTTTCCCAGGCAGCCTCATCCAGCTTCCCGTCAATGCTGATGTTGTACAATTTTTCCACGATTACTCCTTTCTGCAGGACTTCAACTCCGCAAGTCCTGCTCTGCCGCGGTATGTTTCTTAAATTTTCTCTTTGCTTTTACAAAGACTGATGTGTTCTGTCTTTTTCTTTTATGAAATCAGAACACCTCGAGCTCGTAGATCTCCATCTGTCCTTCTGCTGTAAATTCTACACGCATTGCATCGGGGCTGATTGTTTCCTTCAGATAGAAGGCAATGGAATGATCCATCTGTTCCGTATGATCAATGGCAGCAGCTTCCAGCTGGCCGTTGTTTCTGAACTTCACAACGATGTTCTTGTCGCTTACTTCCCAGCCGCTGACAACCACCTTGTTAAAGGAAATATCCACCTTAGCAAAGCCCAGCTCCAAGAAACGCTCGTTTTCACGCTCCTGCATTTCTGAGAAAAACGCTCTCTGGGTGCTGAGCGCCAGGTTCTCACGAACACCGTCAAACAGCTTCATCCGATCCAGCGACAAACCGCTGGAGGTATACTCAAGGCTTCGCCAAACAGGCACCAGTTTGCTGCAGCCAGCCTTGCGCTCTGCTTCCTTCTCATCCACATAGGCAGTTACTTCCTGATAGGTGGGAAGACCTGCGTCCTTTACCGTGCTGGTACCGATGACCACCTCCAAAGGCTTCAGCTGGAAAGTATTATCGGTGATCATTCCGCCGTGACGGAAGTTGTACCAGCTGCCGCTGATGTCGCTTAACGTTACAGTCTGAGGAGTCAAATTGAAGTTCACCAGCACAAATGCCTTTTCGCCATTGTGCTCATACAGCACAGCCTCGGCATCATTCGTTCTCAGCAGCACTTCCCGCTTGCCGAATAGAAGGAAGTCCTCCAATGCTTCCAGGCTGGCGAACAAATAACGATAACCCTCGGTAATTTGAGGACGATCGTACAAATCGCCAAATGCGTAAGGACGAATGGACTTACCGCCGTGGATCATACCCGCCCAGCCGGAAGCAATGATCTCATCCACAGTCAGGTAATCTGCCGTGTTGACAATATTGCCGTAGCTGTAAGCCTGGGGCAGATAGCCAACAATCTTGTCGGATCTGTTCAGGTCGCCGATCACATCCAGGTAACTGCCCAGCGTACTGATGGGACGACCGTGCACGTGGCGACCGTCTTCCATTGTTTCAGGCAGCAGATAGGGATGTCCCTCAAACCAGTCTGCGCACTCAACGTATGCTTTGGCACTACGGCTGACGATGTTGATCACGTGATAGGGATCACGCTCTGCGATGTAATCGTAAACATGCTTCAGGTAAATGGGAGAGTCGCCGGTACACTCCGGCTCGTCTGCCAGGTAGTAGAACACGAAATCCCGATCCTTGTTCTTCTCGATCAACTGATCGTAGTAGGCAAGCATTTCATCGCAAGGCATAACATCCTGATAGAGCTCGGGAAGCGGTCTTTTCAAAACACGCAATCTCACAGCGTCGGGATATGCAAAGCCATCCTGCTGGCAAACAAATCTGGTTTCGTGGAAGTTCTCCTCTGCATACCGGTTGATGCAGTAATTACCGCCACGGAAGTTGGGAGAGAACATATTTCTTACCAGTACGGGCTTGCCGTCAACGATCAGATTGCCGCCGGATATCCAGGCCATGGTATGGCCGGTGGGCGCCAGGCGGCGAATCTTCTGCTTTTTCTCGTCATCCTCGGTAGTAGCGGTCAGCCAGGCTTCACCCTCCTGGAAGTTGGGGGTTTCAAAACAGAAGCTTCCGTCTGCATTGGGGATGATCACCTGGGTTTCAATGCCGGGACCCTCCAGCTTCAAGGTAACAGGCTTTTCGGAAGTCGCCACACCTGTAACCTTGGAGTAGTCCTGACCGGGATAGAAATTGCAACGGAATTCGGGAAGGGTAAACTTCAACTTGATGGGCTCATAGAGGATCGTTACGGGATAGTAACGCTTAAAGCACTTGCCGTCGCTTTCCCGTACCAGCTCCAAGGAAACCTTATCGCGACCCAGCTTTTCAAAGAAGCAAGGTACAACAAATTCGTTCTTGCCGGCTTTCAGCGTAACTGTCTTTCCCTCTGCGTGATCGCAGGCAAACCGGAACGTGCCCTCCACAGGACATTGTACCGTTACGGTCATATCGCCATAGTAGCCCTTTTCGTCCTTGCTCTTCATATCGGTCTCGGCAGAAACGATTCGCATATCGTCCTCGGCAGGACGCAAGGGCATACCGTCAATCTGCATAAAGTTTTCCAGCTCCCAGAAGCTTGTTTCCAGCACACAGGCAGAAGACAGGCAGTAGCCACGAACCAGTCTGGGGTCAGTACGGCAACGGGTGGGGTTCACCAACCAGGTGGTGTTCAGATTATCGTTACCGGTCATATAGAACGCAGTCATGGGGATCTCCATCTCAATAGACCAGAAATCCTCGCCCTTGTAAACAACGCTCTTCCAATCCGGTGCGTAGGGGTCGGGCTGAATACCACCGCCTTCGGCAAAATACTCTGCCCGCTGGGGTCTGCCAAAGAAGGTAATAAAATGATAAAAATCGTATGTACCACCAGAAGGAGATACAAACAATTCCACCCGGTCAGAGCCCCAAATAGATCTTTGGGGGTCTACCTCTGTTACCCGATCCATTTCAGGCTCTAAGCACTTGAATCCGAAGTAAACGCAGTCCTTGGTGGTCAGAATTTTGAAGATCGTCTGCACGTCAACGATCTCGCCGCCCTCATTCTTGATTCTTCTGTAGTTTGTGTAGGTTTTGGCGCTTTCCCAAGCGGCCTCATCCAGCTTGCCGTCCAGAATGATTTTGATGTCTTCCATATTTGCTCCTTTCTGCGTGTCTTTCTCCAAAAACACGCACTGCCGCTGCGATTTTGTAGTATTTTCAAGCGTTTTCCCGCCTGATAGCAAGGGCAGACACCCAAGAACACAAGCCTTGGGTATAGGGAATATGTGTATCCTGCACACAGCCTTATTATAACAAAGCCTACCTGCATTGCAAGCATTTTTTGCATTTTCAACTCTACTTTTTCTTCCGGTAAAGCAGGCAAAAACAGGACGCGTAATGCGTCCTGTTTTCGGTCTTTGCAAATATTAAAATACTTCCAGCTCGGAGATGTCCATATTCTCATCTCCCGAGAATTCCAGGCGGATCCCATCGGGACAAACGGTATCCTTTAGTGTGTAGGTAATATCTGTTCCTGTTGCCCTGATCTCTGCAAATTTGGGAGAAACCAGCTCCTCACCGTTGCGGAGCTTCAGCGCCACATTGGCCTTCATATTCCAGCCGCTGACCACCACCTTGCTGAATGTAACCTTTACCTTGGTCAGATCCAGCTCGCAGAAACGCTCGCCCTGCCTGTCTACGCGCATACCCAGGTTGTTCCGCACGCCGTCCAGCAGCTTATACTTTGCGAACAGGCTGACACCCTTTTTGGTGCAGGTGATATCGTGGCGGAGGGCAACCAGCTTGCTGCAGCCGTCCTTACGGGCTTTCTCCAAGCCGTCAATCAAGGCGGCGGTTTCTTCATAGGTGGGCAGCCCCGCATCCTTTACTTTGCTGGTGCCGATCATGACCTCCAGAGGCTTCAGGGTGAAGGTATCGCCTGTGAGGGTAGCGTTGTGGCGGAAGTAATGCCAGGTGCCGCTGATGCCATCCAAAGTAACCGTCTGGGGCTGCTGGGTGAAGTTCACGATTACAAACATCTTTTCGTCGCCACTGTCGTACAGCACAGCCTCGGTTTCGCCGGTTCTCAGCAAGGTAGTCCGCTTTCCAAGCAGCAGGTTTTTCTCCAATGCCTCAAGGCCGGAGAACAGGTAGCGGACACCCTCCGTGGATGCAGGACGGTCATACATATCACCGAACGCATAGGGGCGTACAGATTTCGCGCCGTGGATCACGGGCGCCCAGGTGCCTGCGCAGATCTCATCCAGATTGGGATAATCCGCAAAACGGCTTACACCCTCGTAGCTGTAGACCAGCGGCACGACACCGATGCTCTTGTCGGGTCTGTTCAGCTTGTCGATGCTATCCACATAGCCGCCCAGGGTGTTAAGGGGACGGGAGTATGTCCGGCGGCCATCCTCCATCTGCTCGGGAATGATGTAGGGGTGCGTTTCAAACCAGTCTGCGCATTCCACATAGGTCTTGCAGCTGCGGCTTGCCATATTCACCACGTGATAGGGGTCCTTCTCGCAGAAGAAATCGTAGATATACTTCAAATAAATGGGAGAAATGCCTCTGCACTCGGGCTCATCGGCAAGGTAGTAGTAGGCAAAGTCCTTGTCCTTGTGTCGCTCGATCAGCTGATCGTAATATTCAAACAGTTCCTTGCTGGGCATAGCGTCCTTCAAGGCCTCGGCCTTCGACAGCTTCAGAATACGATCCAGCACGGGGTCAGGGGCTACAAAACCGGTCTGCTGGGCAAGCTCTCTGGTTTCGTGGAAATTATCCGCTTCATACAGATCGCAGGCCACCTTGCTGCCACGGTACGGATAAGAGAACATCACTCTGGAGAGCACAGGTTCACCGTTCACAACCAGATTACCCTTGGAGATCCAGGTCATCATTTTGCCGGTAGGGGCAAGGCGGCGGATCTTCTGCTTCTTTTCCTCGCCCTCAATGGTAGCCGTCAGCCAGGCCTCGCCGATCTCAAAGTTGGGGGTTTCAAAACGGAAGCCGCCCTCTGCATCGGGGGTGATGACAGTGGTTTCAATGCCGGGGCCCTCCAGCTTCAGGGTGACGGGCTTACTTGCAATTACCTTACCTGTGATCTCGGAATAGTCCTGACCGGGGTAGAAATTGCAGCGGTATTCCGGTTTCACAAACTGCAGCTTAATGGGCTCGTAGGTGATGGTTACAGGGTAGTGACGCTTGAAGAGCTTGCCATCCCTTTCCCGCACCAGCTCCAGAGAAACTCTGCCGCGACCCAGCTTTTCAAAGTGGCAGGGCACGGAAAACTCATTTTTACCCTGGCGCAGAGCAACGGTCTTTGCTTCGCCATAGTCGGAGGAGAAGCGGAAGGTCTCATCAACAGGATTCATAACGGTTACCAGCATGGTTCCGTCGTACCCTGCATCGCTCTTCTTCTGAATCTCAATTTCAGCAGATACGATCCGCAGATCGTCCTCAGCAGGACGCTTGGGGAAGCCGTCGATCACCATAAATTTATCGAACTCTGTAAAGCCTCTTTCCAGCGGGCAGGGAGAGGACAGACAATAGCCACGACCGATTCTGGGGTCGGTACGGCAGCGGGTGGGATTGATCAGCCAGGTGTCGCTCATATTGTCATTGCCGGTCATATAAAAGGCGATCATGGGGATTTCCATCTCTGCAGACCAGAAATCCTCACCCTTGTAAACGGCGCTCTTCCAATCCGGCGCATAGGGGTCCGGTCTGATTTGACCGCCCTCTGCGTAGTAGTTGGCAACCTGCGGTCTGCCGAAGAAGGTGACAAACTGATAATAATCGTAGGTGCCGCCGGAGGGAGAGATAAACAATTCCACCCGGTCAGAACCCCAAATATCCACCTTGGAGTCTACCATTTCTATCCGGTCCATCTCAGGCTCAAAGCACTTGAAGCCAAAGTAAACACGGTCCTTATCGGGCAGGATCTTGAAGATCGTCTGCACGTCAACGATCTCGCCGCCCTCGTTTTTGATCCTTCTGTAGTCTGTGAAGGTCTTGGCCTGTTCCCAGGCAGCCTCATCCAGCTTGCCGTCCAGGCTGATGTTGTACAATTGTTCCACGTTTACTCCTTTCTGCAGGGCTTTTTTAAGTCCTGCTCTGCCGCGGCTGTATGTATCGAATTTCTCCTTCGTTCTGCAAAGGAGATACCACGACAGTTACCCATTTTTTTGTATTATTTTTAGGTATCCGGGAAATGTACGTCTGTACATATAGCCATTATAACAAACCTGCCCCCCATTGCAAGACTTTTTGAGAAAACGAAACAAATAAAAACAGGACGTTGTCCAACGTCCTGTTTTTTTGCTTATGTAATCAGAATACCTCGACCTCGTAGATCTCCATTGGACCTTCTGCCAGGAAATCCAAACGCATAGCATCGGGGCTGATGGTTTCCTTCAGATAGTAGGCAACACTGTGATCACCCAGCTCCACGTGGTCGATGGCAGGAGCCTCCAGCTCACCGTTATTCCTGAACTGCAGGGCAATGTTCTTGTCACTTACCTCCCAGCCGCTGACGACCACCTTATGGAAGGAAACATCCACCTTGGTAAAGCCCAGTTCGACGAAACGCTCACCTGAGCTGTGGGAGAGGAGCGCCAGATTCTCCCGCACACCGTCAAACATCTTCATGCGGCTGAACAGGCTCACGCCCTGGCTGGTGTATTCCAGCTTCCGCCACAGGGGCACCAGCTTGCTGCTGCCGGCTACACGCTCTGCTTCCAGCTTCTCGACAAGGGCAGTGACCTCCTGATAGGTGGGTAGGCCGGCATCCTTCACTGCGGTGGTGCCGATAACAACCTCCAGGGGCTTCAGGCAGAAGGTGTTGTCGGTAATCATTCCGCCGTGACGGAAGTTGTACCAGCTACCGCTGATGCCATCCACAGTAACGGTTTGGGGCTCCATATTGAAGTTCACCAGCACAAATGCCTTTTCACCATTGTATTCATACAGCACAGCCTCGGCATCATCCGTCCTCAGCAGCACCTCCCGCTTGCCAAGCAGCATAAAATCTTCCAGCGCCTCCATACTGGAGAACACATAGCGATAGCCCTCGGTAATTTGAGGACGGTCGAACAAATCGCCGAATGCGTACGGGCGAATGGACTTGCCGCCATGGATCATACCTGCCCAGCTGGAGCAGATGATCTCGTCTACCGTCAGATAGTCTGCGGTTTGGACAATACCGCCGTAGCAGTAGGCCTGAGGCAGATAGCCCATGGCCTTGTCCGGCCTGTTCAGTTTCGTGACGCCATCCAGAAAACCGCCCAGTGTTTTGGCGGGACGACCGTGCACATGACGACCGTCTTCCATAGTTTCCGGCAGCAGGTAGGGGTGCGCTTCCAGCCAGTCGGCGCACTCAATATAGGTTCTTGCCCCGCGGCTGGCAATGTTGATCACGTGATAGGGATCGCGCTCCGCAATATGCTCGTACAGATGCTTTAGATAAATAGGAGAAAGACCTCTGCACTCAGGCTCATCGGCAAGGTAGTAGTATACGAAATCTCTATCCTTGTTATTATCGACCAGCTTGTCGTAGTATTCCAGCACTTTTTCACTGGGCATTGCATCCTGGAAAATCTCCGTTTTCGGCATTTTCAGAATCTGTGTCAGCACAGGATCGACCATCATGGTGCCTTGCTGTCCGTACAAATTCTGCGTTTGATAGAAGTTCCCATTTACATACTGGTTCGTGCAATATGTGCCGCCGCGGTAGTTGGGAGAGAACATCTTTCTGATCAGCACAGGTTTTCCGTCAATCACCAGATTGCCGCCGGAGATCCAGGCCATAGTATGGCCGGTAGGCGCCAAACGGCGGATCTTCTGCCTTTTCTCTTCACCCTCAATGGTGGCTGTCAGCCAGGCCTCACCGATTTCAAAGTTGGGGGTTTCAAAGCAGAAACTACCGTCTGCATCGGGGGTGATGACGGTGGTTTCAATACCGGGACCCTCCAGCTTCAGGGTGACGGGCTTATTGGCAATTACCTTACCCGTGATCTGGGAATAGTCCTGGCCGGGGTAGAAATTGCAGCGGTATTCGGGTTTCACAAACTGCAGCCTAATGGGCTCATAGGTAACGGTTACGGGGTAGTAACGCTTAAACACCTTGCCGTCGCTTTCCCGCACCAGTTCCAGAGAAACTCTGTCGCGACCCAACTTTTCAAAGAAGCAGGGCAATACAAACTCATTTTTGCCTGCCTCCAGGGTAACGGCCTTTTCTTCTGTGTGGTCGCAAGCAAAACGGAAGGTTGCCTTCACGGGACTCTGCACGGTCACAGTCATTTCGCCCTGATAACCCTTTTCGTCCTGGCTCTTCATCTCGATAGCAGCGGAAGCAATTCTCAAATCATCCTCAGCAGGACGCAGGGGGAAGCCATCCACCACCAGGTATCTGTCAAAATCCGTAAAGCTTCTCTCCAGCGCACAGGCAGAGGACAGGCAGTAGTGGCGAGGAATTCTGGGATCCGTGCGGCAGCGGGTGGGGTTGATCAGCCAGGTATCGCTCATATTGTCGTTGCCGGTCATATAGAAAGCAGTCAGAGGGATCTCCATTTCGACAGACCAGAAATCCTTATCCTTATGGACAACGCTCTTCCAGTCCGGGGCATAGGGATCCGGGCAGATCTGACCGCCCTCGGCATAATAATTTGCTCGCTGGGGTCTGCCGAAGAAGGTGATAAACTGATAGTAATCATAAGTACCGCCGGAGGGAGAGATAAACAGCTCCACATGGTCAGAGCCCCACAGACCACTTGTAGGGTCTTTCTCTATTATCCGGTCCATTTCAGGCTCCAGGCACTGGATACCAAAGTAGATCCGATCCTTGCAGGGCAGAATTTTGAAGATCGTCTGCACATCGCAAATTTCGCCACCCTCGTTTTTGACCCTTCTGTAGTTTGTGTAGGTTTTGGCGCTTTCCCAGGCAGCCTCATCCAGCTTGCCATCCAGGGTAATTTTCATATCTTCCATTTTTTCTCCTTTCTGCAAGGCTTCTTCCGAAAAGCCTTGCCGGTAAGATCTATGGTTACGCTCATTGTACTAAACCTTTCTGTTTAAAGCAACCCTTTTTATCCTATGCGATAGTCAAATCGGACATCAGGTGCCCAACGCTTTGGGATATACGCCTTTCTCCGATCACAGGGTTATTGTAGCGCAAGGAAACAGTATGCGCTACCAAATAATTGGCTATATTTTGATATCGCTACAGAAATATTGCAGTTTTAGTGGATCTGTGTTACATTGAAACGGAAAGGATCTCACCCGGCTGGAGTGGGAGCTAACTCACCGAAAAATACCGGGCAATGCAACCGCATTGCCCGGTATCCGATTAAAATGCTTCCAGCTCGTAGAGCTCGATGTTGATATCGCCGGAGAAGTCCAAACGGATCGCCTCGGGTCGAACAGCTTCCTTAAAGCTCCAGGACACCGACAGCCCCTCTTCCTTCATCTGTGTTCCCTCAGGAAGCACATATTCGCCGTTCAGTTTCACCTTCATAGTGACATTGCCCTGCAAGCCCCAACCGCTGACAACAATTCTGTCGCAGCTGACATCTACCTTAGACAGGTCTGCGTTCAGGAAACGAACGCCATTTTTGTAGGTGGTGCCTGCCAGGTTATCACGCACGCCGTCAAGCAATCTGTGTCTGGATACTTTTGCGCCGGATCCACTCAGCGTGATCTTGTGGCGGATGTCAACCAGCTTGCTGCAGCCGGCCACACGCTTTGCCTCCAATTTAGCATTGAGCGCTGCGACCTCGTCATAGGTGGGAAGACCTGCATCCTTCTTTATATTGGTGCCGATCAGAACCTCCAAGGGCTTCAGGCAGAAGGTGTTACCGGTGAGCATACCCTCGTGGCGGAAGTTGTACCACTGGCCGCTGAGGCCGTCTACGGTAACGGTCTGGGGTTCCTGGTTAAAGTTCACCAGAACGAACATCTTCTCGTCGCCATTATCATACAGAACGCACTCTGCATTCTCCGTTCTCAGCAGCTGGGTGCGCTTGCCGAACAGGACCAGCTGATCCAGCGCCTCAAAGCTGGAGAACAGATAACGAATACCCTCTTCCAGGTGGGGACGGTCTCTCATATCGCCGCTGGCATAGGGCTTAATGGTCTTAGCGCCGTGGATCATACCGGACCAGGTGCTGCACAGTAGCTCATCGAAGGTGGGGTAATCCGCATAGATGCTCTTATTTTCATAGCAGTACAGCTGAGGAATCAGGCCTATACACTTATCAGATCTGTTCAGCTTTGCAATATCGTCCACAAAGTTGCCCAGGGTTTTCATCGGACGTTGATAGATTCGTCTGCCATCGGGCAGATTTTCCGGTCCGATATAGGGATGGGTCTCAAACCAGTCTGCGCAATCCACATAGCGCTTTGCTCCACGGCTGGCAATCAGAATTACATGGTAGGGATCCCGTTCTGCAATATACTCGTAAACATTTCTCAGATAAATGGGAGAAACGCCGGCGCACTCAGGTTCATCGGACAGGTAGTAAGAAACAAAGTCCTTATCTTTACTTTCCTCGACCACCGTATCTAAGTGACGAAGCAGTGCATCACAGGGCATCCGGTCCTCAAAAACCTCTGCCTTAGATATCTTCAATATCCGTGTCAAGATGACTCTCGGACGCACAATACCGCCGCCGCCTTTCACCTGTCTGGTCTCGTGGTAATTCTCCTGCTTATAGATCTCGTGGAATGCCGTGCCGCAGCGGTAGCCGGGAGAGAACATAATTCTGGCCTGCACCGGCTCACCGTTGATCACCAAATTGCCGCCGGAGATCCAGCTCATCGTATGGCCTGTGGGTGCCAGGCGGCGGATCTTCTGCTTTTTCACATCATCGCCGGCAGTTGCGGTCAACCAAGCCTCGCCCTCTTCAAAATTGGGGGTTTCGAAGCAGAAGCTGCCGTCTGCGTTGGGGGTGATCTCCTGGGTTTCAATGCCGGGGCCCTCCAGCTTAAGCTTCACAGGCTTGCCGGAAATGGCAGTACCCACGATCCTGGAGTAGTCCTGTCCGGGATAGAAGTTGCAGCGGTATTCAGGGAGGGTAAAGCGCAGCTTAATGGGCTCATATTCTACGGTTACAGGATAGTAACGCTTGAAGAGCTTTCCGTCGCCCTCACGAGTCAGTTCCAGAGAAATGCTGTCGCGACCAAGCTTCTGGACGCAGCAAGGTACAGTAAACACATTGGTGCCTGCCTTCAGGCTGACCTTTGTGGTTTCACTGAAATTGGATGCAAAGGTAAAGGTCTCATCCACGGGGTTCATGGTCTTGACTTCCATGGTGCCGCAGTAGCCCTTGTCGTTCTTTTCTGTAATGTCCATCAGCGCGGATACAATGCGCAGATCATCCTCAGTGGGGCGCTTATGGAAGCCGTCCACCACCAGGAACTTGTCAAATTCCACGAACTTGCTTTCCAGGCCGCAGGGAGAGCTATCCTGGCATATACGGCCTTCAACTTTCCGACCGCGGATAGGATTGATCAGCCATGTATCGCTCATACTGGAATTGTCGTTCATATAGAAGGCGGTCAGGGGGATCTTCATTTCCACAGACCAGAAGTCCTCACCCATATAAACCTCTGCCTCCCAATCGGGAGCGTAGGGATCCGGCTTGATCTGGCCACCCTCTGCGTAATATTGAGACACCATCTTACCGGTAGAGCGTACAACAAATTGATAGTAATCATAGGTACCGCCGGAGGGAGAGATAAACAACTCAATCCGGTCAGAGCCCCAAATATTCGGATTGGGGTGGTTCTCAAGAAAATACGCCATATCCGGCTCCATACACTTAAAGCCGAAGTAGACGCAGTCTGTATCCTGCAGAATCTTTAAGAAAGTCTGTGCTTCCACCAGATTGCCACCCTGAGAAACCATCGTTTTGAAGCCGGTGAATTCCTTGGCGCTTGCCCAGGCAGCCTCATCCAGCTTGCCGTCCAGGTTGATTTTGTACATTTGTTCCACGATTACTCCTTTCTGCAAGACCTTGCCTCTTAAGACCTTGCGCTGCCACGGCTGTATTATTAAATTTTTCCCTGTTTTTATAGAAGGGAATCCGGGCAGTTGCCCATTTTCTGATATTATTCTTGGGCGTTTGGATCATGCACTACTGTACACGAGGTCATTATAACAAACAATTTTTATTTTGCAACCTCATTTCGCCATATGTACAAAAAAACAACGGGTGCTGATGCACCCGTTGTTTTTACAGCTCGCAGTAGCACTTTGCCGTCTGCGCTGCCAGCTTTGCATTGTTATAGACCAGCTGAATGTTGGAGTCCAGAGAGTTGCCGCCGGTAAGCTCTGCCACCCGCGCCAGCAGGAACGGTGTGGTCTGCTTGCCGTGGATGCCCTTTTCGTTGCACTCGCCGATGGCCTTGTCAATGGCAGCGGTGATGGTCTCCAGGGGCATAGCAAATTCCTCGGGAATGGGATTGGTCACCAGCATACCGCCCTTTAAGCCCAAATCGTTCTGGGCCTTGAAGCAGGCAGCCAGTTCCCTGGGGGTATCCACCCGGTAATCCACGCCAAAGCCGGACTTGCGGGTATAGAAGGCAGGCAGCTCATCCGTGCCGAAGCCCAAAACAGGAACGCCCTTGGTTTCCAGGTATTCCAGTGTCAAGCCCAGATCCAGAATGGACTTTGCGCCGGCGCACACAACCATCACAGGGGTCTGACCCAGCTCTTCCAAGTCTGCGGAGATGTCCATTGTTGTTTCTGCGCCTCTGTGGACACCGCCGATGCCGCCGGTGGCAAAGATCTTGATGCCTGCCATATGGGCGATCATCATTGTGGTGGTAACGGTGGTTGCGCCGTCCTGACCTCTTGCGCACAAAACAGCCAGGTCCCGACGGGAAGCCTTTGCGATTGCCTGACCCTTCTTGCCGAAGTACTCGATTTCCTCGGCAGTTAAGCCTGCCTTCAATCTGCCGCCGATAATGGCGATGGTGGCAGGCACCGCGCCGTTTTCACGGATGATACGCTCTACGTTCAAGGCAGTTTCCACGTTTTGGGGATAGGGCATGCCGTGGGAGATAATGGTGGATTCCAGAGCAACAACAGGCTTGCCGGCAGCAATGGCCTCGGCAACCTCGGGATTTACGTCCAAAAAGCGATTCAAATTCATAATGATTCTCCTTTGTTTTATTGTTTTATCCTGTTTTTCAGCGCCGTGGCGCTCATAGCAGGGTTGATGGTTTCTTTTGATTCCATTGCAATGGAGCTTGCGGCAAGACCTGCAAGGGCAGTCTGCTCCAAATCCAGTTCCTCCAAAAATGCCCACACCAGCGCTGCCATAAAGGCATCTCCGCAGCCTGTGGTGCTGACCATATCGCCGGAGAGGTTGGCTTTCCACAGCTTTTGCGCCTTGGTTGCCACGTAGACTCCGTCAGCGCCCATAGACAGGAACACCCGCTGCACACCCTTATCCAAAAGCGCCTGGGCAGCACGCTCTGCATCCTCTTTTGTGGAAATCTTAACCCCCGACAGAAGCTCTGCCTCCAGCCGGTTGGGCTTCAGGGTGTGGACCTTATCCAAAATCGGCAAAAGCTTTGCTGCCTTTGCGGTGGAAACGGGGTCGCAAAACAGTGGCGCTGTAACATTTTCTGCCAGATATACCAGCGCCTCTTCCGGGATATTGGTATCCGCCACCACCACCTGGGCATTTTGCAGAACAGAAAAATTGTCAGACAGATAGGCAGGCGTGATGCGGCTGCATACCTGCATATCCGACAGGGCAACCGCCATTTCTCCATTGGGCTCTGCAATATATAAATAGGTAGAGGTAGGCATATCCGCAACCCGGAGTGCCTGGCTGGCATCGATTCCCAGCTCTGTGCAGGAAGACGCGATCTTCTGCCCGTGCACATCCTGTCCGAACGCTGTAAGCAGCCGCACATCCGCCCCCATCAGGGACAGATTATGGGCAATGTTTCTTCCCACACCGCCCAAGCTGATATGCACGCTGCCGGGATTGGAATCGCCGCTTACCAGCCCTCTTTCTGCCTGGCCGCCAATGTCCACATTGACACCGCCTACCACAACCGCGTAGCTGCCAGAGCGAAGCACATAGCCTTTTCCGGCAATGTAGCCCTTTTTCAGCAGGTTGGAGATATGCACCGCTACCGATGCCCGGGTAATTTCCAGCTCCTCTGCCAGCTCCTGCTGGGAGACCATAGGATTGCGGGCGATCAGCTCCAGAATTTGCCGTTCACGATGGGTCACTTTCGCACCCCCTTAACTTTTGTTTATTTTCTTTATTTATATTATAATATTTTCGTTAAAAAGTCAACCCCCAAGGGCAGCAATGATCAGAATCGGCAGATTATCCCTGTAGATCTCGTCGAACTGGCTGATCGGCAGTGGATTTACCCCCTCCCCCACCTCAATGGTGTAGCCGGGTCTGCGGAATTCCTGAATGAACCAGTCCTTGTAGCCTGCATAGGCAGATTGCTCCGGCACATTTGCCAGGGTGTAGCCGCTGGCGTCTGCCATTTTCTGCCCCAGTTCCTCTGCTCCCGCCACCGGAATGTCCCCAAACTGCCAGTAGATCTCCCTGCCCTGGGAGTGAAAGGCCAGCACCAGCGCAGGGTCAATGTAGCGGGTGTATTCCGCCAGTGCACGGGTCTCCAACTGATTCAGCGGCGCGCGGCCCACATAGTCCCGGGGACCCGGCTGTGTGAAACCTTGCATAAATTTGATCTCCCTTGCCCGCAGCCACCCGGCCGGATACTGCAAATTCAGATCCACCCCCAAAAGATTTGCCTTCCAGCCCTCGGGGAATGGAATAGACGGGTAATCCTCCGCCAGCCGTTTCGCCAGCTCATACTGGATGCTCCCCGGTGCAATTGCCCCAACCACCAAGTCCACCCCGTCCGGGTCTACCATGGGCACCATATAAATGGTCACCTGCTCTGCCAAAGTCCGGGCATCCTGACCGTAGATCCTGCCGCCTGTTTGTATAGCTTCAGCAAATTCCTCTGCAAATTTCAGCAGTATCAAGGTGGTGATCCACTCGTTTGCGTGGTGGGATGCGGTGAAAATCACCTTACGGGGCCCGGTGCCGATCACCAATGTGGACACCGGCCTTTGAAACGCTGTGTTTGCAATTACCTCGGTGCGTAAAAAAGGATACGTACGCACCAGCTGCTGAATCACCCTTTCGTTTTCCTCTGATGTAATGGGCATATCCGTCCTGACGATCGCCATATAATCACCTCTTGTCAGTATATGGTCAAAATCCGTTTCCGGCTACAAAAAACATCCCCTCGGGGGGCTTGCAAGTTTTCATAAAATAAGGTATCATAAGAAAAACGCAAAAGGAGGTGGGCTTATGGCCGACCATTCTCACGATCACATCCACGACCATTCCTATATGCACGCCCACGGCATCGCCCACACCCACGGTCACGTTCACGAAAATCAAAAAGCGGTTCTTAACCGCCTTGCCCGCGCCATCGGCCACCTGGAAAAGGTCAAGCGTATGGTAGAAGAGGGCTACGACTGCTCCGAGGTGCTGATCCAGCTTGCTGCGGTGCGTTCTGCCTTGGATAACACCGGCAAGGTGATCCTCAAGGACCATATCCACCACTGTATGGTCGATGCGGTTTCTGCCGGTGACGAAGCGGCCATCGACAGTCTGTGCGAAGCTGTAGATAAATTTATGAAGTAAACAAAAGCCCCGAACGCAAATGCATTCGGGGCGATTCTGTTATAAGCGGCTGCGGTATTGGGAGGGAGAAACGCCCTTCCACCGGCAGAACACATCACCAAAGTAGTTGGCGCTGGAGAAACCGCACTGCTCGGCGATCTCACCCATAGAAAGGTCCGTATTACGCAACAGCTGTTCAGCTGCCTGCAGGCGGGTTTGGGTCAGATATTCCTGAAAACCAAAGCCGGTAAGGGTTTTGAACCGTTTGGAAAAGGATGTGCGCTCCATAAAGGCTCTGTCCGCCGCATCGGCCAGGGTGATAGGCTGGGCGTAGTTCAAGGCAATGTACTTCGTCAGCGCCAGCACCTTATCCATACTCTCCCCCCGGACCGGCTCTTTGGGAGCGCCGTGCAGCAAAGCGCACAGCAGGATATCCTGCAGCAAATGCAGGGCCGTGGCATCGGTATATGCGCTGCGGTGGGTCAGCTCCCACTCCAGCCGGGTCATATCCCGATGGATCTGCTGGGAGATGTGCGTGGGCAGCTGCAGGCAGCCGCAGCTTAGCAGGCGGTCAAATTGTTCCCGACCCAAATCCTCGATAAAGGTATGGATGCGGTCCTCCATAAAGTTGCACAAATATCGCTCGTAGCCCACCGGGCGGGGTGATATGGTGCGGTGGAGCTGATTCCGGGGGATGAACACCAGATCGCCCGGCGTCACATCGTAGACGGTGTTTCCGATAAAATATCTGCGCTGCCCGGAGATGAGGTAATACAGTTCGTGGGATGTATGGGCGTGATGCTCCGGCATATCCCACACGTTTTGAGATGTGCTGTGTTGAATAAAGATACCCAAGGACTTATCTATCATATGGATCAGCTCCTTTCGCCTTAGGGTAGAGCGACAAATCCGAACCCGCCTGAAAGCGGCTGATTTCGGCGCTTTTCGCCCTATTGTGCCTCGCAAGGCACAAAGCATTCCTTCGCCCCAATAGAACGAAAATCATCCAAAATCTCCTCGCTTTCAGGTCAGAGATTTTACAAAGAGAGGGTTTTTGTTCTAGCAAGGCAAAAACGCAGCAAATACTTTGTGTATTTGCGAGTATTTTAACGCAGATAGAGCAATAAACCATCCTTTGTAAAACGGGTTCGGATTTATCGCTCTACCCTATTGTAACATAGTTCCGCTGAAATTGCAATATTTCTGTAGCTGTAACAAAAGATAGCCAATTATTTGGTAGCGTATACTGTTTTCTTGCGTTACAATAATACTGCGATTGGAAAAAGCGTAATACCCAAACCAATTTTATATGGAGGAATACAAAATGAAATATACGGATCACAACACTGTGGAAGAATTAAAGATCGCCTATGTGGGCGGCGGCTCTCAGGGTTGGGCATGGCACCTGATGTCCGATCTGGCTGTTGCGGATGACATATCCGGTGAGATCGCCCTGTACGATATCAACTACAAGGCAGCCAAGACCAACGAGATCATTGGCAACCGTTATAAGGACTTGCCCGATTGCGCTTCCAAGTGGAACTACTATGCCACCGAAACTTTGGAAGAGGCGCTGACCGGCGCTGACTTCGTGGTCATCTCCATTCTGCCCGGCACCTTTGACGAGATGGCAGTAGACGTACATACCCCCGAAAAATACGGCATCTATCAGTCCGTAGGCGATACCACCGGCCCCGGCGGTCTGATGCGCACACTGCGCACCGTTCCCCAGATCGAAGTCATCGCCCGCGGCATTGAGAAGTGCTGCCCCAATGCATGGGTCATCAACTACACCAATCCTATGACACAGTGCATCAAGGCCCTGTATAACACCTTCCCCGGCATCCGCGCCTTCGGCTGCTGCCACGAGGTATTCGGCACTCAAAAGCTCCTTGTCTCTGCCCTGGCAGATATGCGCGGCATCAAAGATGTCCATCGCAGCGAGATCAAGATCAATGTAGTTGGTATCAATCATTTCACCTGGATCAACAAAGCTACCTGGCGCGGTGAGGATCTGCTTCCCATCTACCGGGAATTTGCCGAGAAGTATAAAGACACCGGCTTCAACGGCAAAGCGGAGATCAACTGGATGAACAGCGCCTCTGCCAACAGTAGCCGCGTTAAGTTCGACCTGTTTTTGCGCTATGGCGCTATCGCCGCTGCCGGTGACCGTCATCTTGCTGAGTTCTGTCCCAAGTCCTGGTATCTGACAAGTGAGAAGCAGGCCAACAGCTGGGGCTTTGGCCTGACCACTGTAGACTGGCGCAAAAAGCGTCAGAGCGACCTGTTGGAGGAAGGCCGAAAGAAGGCCTCCGGTGAGCAGCCGGTAGTCATCCGTCGCAGTGAGGAAGAAGGCGTTATGCAGATGCGCGCTCTGCTGGGTCTGTGTGATTTTGTAACCAATGTAAACATCCCCAATATGGGTCAGATCCCCAATCTGCCTATGGGCACCATCGTAGAAACCAACGCCGCCTTCCGCGACGGTCAGCTGACACCTGTATTTGCCGGCCCGATCCCCGCTGAGATCGACGCGATGGTTCGTCGGATCGCCAGCGCCCAGCTTATGCTGGCTGAGGCAGCCAAGGAACGGGATCTGGAGAAGGCTTTTGCCGTGTTTGTCAACGATCCTTTGGTAGATCTGCCTGTGTCTGAGGCACGCAAGCTCTTTGACGAGATGGTGGAAGGCACCAAGGAGTACTTGCAGGAATACCTGAAATAAGAGCAGGTATTACGGAATATAAAATAAGGAGGAAAGCGTATGATCAAGATTCTGCAGTATGGCCAGGGAAACTTTCTGCGTTCCTTTGCCGACCTTTATTTTGAAACGCTAAATCAGGAGCAGGATGCATACGAAGTACACGTTGTCACCTCCATCTCCAGAGATCTGACCCAGTTCACTGCCCAAAACAACCGCTACCACGTTGTTCTGCGGGGTGTGGATGCCGGACAGGTGGTGGAGCAGCCGTACCCGGTCAATGCGCTCAAGCAGGTCATTGATCCCCTTCGCGACCCCCAGCCCTATTATGCGCTGGCGCGGGATCCTGAACTGAAGATCATCGTATCCAACACCACCGAGGCAGGCATCTGCTTCCGCAGTGAAGATAAAATGGGTGACTTTCAAGGGATGACCTATCCAGCCAAGCTGACGCTGTTCCTGTATGAACGGTTCAAATCCGGGCTGGATGGCGTGTATCTTCTGCCCGTTGAGCTTATCGATAACAATGCCGACGCGCTATACGCCTGTGTCGATCAGTACATCCGCCTGTGGAAGCTGCCGGAAGCTTTCCGCCGCTGGAATGAAACGCAAAACTTCTACTGCAACACGCTGGTGGACCGCATTGTGTCCGGCTATCCCAAAGATCAGCAGACCCTTCAGCATATGTGGGAGCTGCTGGGTGAGCAGGACAAGCTTATGAGTGTAGGCGAACCCTTCGGTCTGTGGGTGATAGAGTGTAAGGGCGCTTTAGAGCAGTACATCAAAGAAGGCCGCCATAACATCGATGTTGTGCTCACCGACGATGTAAAGCCCTACAAAAAACGCAAAGTGCGCCTGCTCAACGGCAGCCACACCAATCTGGTGCCTGCCGGCTTAATGCTGGGCGCTGAAACGGTGTACGACTGTATGCAGGATGCTAAACTGTCGGCCTTTGTAAAGAACACGCTGGATGCGGAAATCATTCCCTTTGTGCCCGGCTCGGAGCAGTTTGCTGCCGATGTACAGGAGCGTTTCCGCAACCCCTATCTGAACCACCAGCTGACCAGCATCGCGCTGAACAGTATCTCCAAGTGGAGAGCCCGAGTGCTGCCCAGCTTCCGGGATAACTATGAAAAAAACGGCGTGATCCCCAAGTGGCTGACCATTGGTTTTTCCTACCTTATGGCGCTGTATGCACGGGTGGAGAAAAGCGGTGACGGCTATTTGGCCAAGCTACCCACCCGCACCATTCAGGTGCTGGACGAGAAGCCTTATCTGGAGCATTTTGCCAATGGCGGCTCTATCGAAGCCTTTATGGCTGACCCGCAGATCTGGGGTGAGGATCTGACCGCCTATGCGGGGCTGCTGACCGCAGTACTGGAGAACGTAAATAAAATCAATGCCGGGGAGTGCCTGCTGTGAACAATACACTGATCATCAACGAAAAGGACAATATCGCCGTCTGTCTTGCAGGCAACGATACGATACCCGCCGGTCACAAGATCGCGCTGCGTGACATTGCCCAAGGGGATTTTGTTATTAAGTACGGTCAAATTATCGGTCGGGCGACTCAGGACATTAAGGCCGGAGAATGGGTGCACACCCACAACCTGCGCTCCCATCTGGACGAGGATGTGGCATACAGCTACCATTTCCAGGCTAAGACCTTCCCTGCTACCAGGCAGAGCTTCCGTGGCTTTGCCCGCAAGGGCCGTCGGGCCGGAATTCGCAACGAGATCTATATTATCCCCAGCGTGGGCTGCGTGAACAACGTGTGCCTGCGCCTTGCCAAGGAAGCGCAAGCGCTGATCTCCGGCTCTTTGGACGGCATTTTTGCTTTGACCCACCCCTTTGGCTGCAGCCAGCTGGGACAGGATCAGGAGAATATCAAGCACCTGCTGTCTGCCATCGCGCAGAACCCCAACGCCAGCTTTGTGCTGTTCGTGGGTCTGGGCTGCGAGAACAACGGGCTGGACGGGATCAAAGAATGTCTTGCCGATCTTCCCAACGAGCACATCGCCTATCTGAACTGTCAGGATGTGGCAGATGAGCACGAAGCCGGAATGGCCATTTTGAAGGATTTTGCCGTCAGAGCCGCAGCGCTGGAACGGGTGGATGTGGATCTTTCTCAGCTTTGCATCGGTCTGAAGTGCGGTGGCAGCGACGGCTACTCCGGCCTGACCGCCAACCCCCTTGTGGGACGTGTCTGTGACCGGGTGGTGTCCGCCGGCGGCAGCGCTATCCTAACAGAGGTGCCCGAGATGTTCGGCGCTGAGCAGCTGCTCATGGACAAGTGCGCCACCCAAGCCGTGTTTGAGCGATATAAGGCTATGATCGTGGACTTTAAGCAATCCTACATTGCCCAGGGCTTCCCTGTTTATGAAAATCCCAGCCCCGGCAATAAGAAAGGCGGCATCACGACCCTGGAGGAGAAATCCCTGGGCTGCGTGGAAAAAGCCGGCTCTACTGCCATTGTGGATGTGCTGGACTACGGGCAGCTTGTGAGCAAGCAGGGCGTTTCTGCTCTGAATGCCCCGGGCAATGACCTGATCGCCGCCACCGCGCTGGCCGCCAGTGGCTGTCAAGTTGTGTTGTTCACCACAGGACGGGGTACGCCCTTCAGCACCTTCGTCCCCACCATGAAGATCGCCACCAACACCCCCCTGGCTCAGAAAAAATCCGGCTGGATCGACTTTGATGCCTATCCTATGGATGAAGACGCTCTATTCGACCTGCTGCTGCGTACCGCCAGTGGTGAATACCGCTGCAAGAGTGAGGATGTGCGGGAGATCGCCTTCTACAAAACCGGCGTGACCCTTTAAATAAACGAAATCGGCAACCCGTTGGGGTTGCCGATTTATCATATGTATCACAAAACTTTTCCTTACACAGAATACTTTTCTACAACTGCGGTCATAGCATCAAACTGCTCTTCCATATCCCTTACCAGCTTGAACTGGGTGCGGCAGCGACGGAGGTTTTGATCGGGCTCTGTGATGTGGAAGTAATGGTCTCCATCCAGGTAGTCCGTCAGAAAGCGGATGCCACATTCCAGTGTCATCAGACGGGCGCCCCAGGGCAGATATTCCAGCTCGGTTTTGGTCAGACCGCCTTGGGCCCCTTGCAGGTAGCCGCGGACATAACGCTCATACAGCCCGATGTCAAAATTCACCTTTGCAAGATCCGGCTCATCCTCTGCATTGTGATTTGCGCCAAAGCGGATAGAATCGCCAAAATCATAAATGGAAAGACCAGGCATCGTGGTGTCCAGATCCACTACGCAAATGCCTTCCAAAGTATCTTCATCGATCAGGATGTTGTTCAGCTTGGTATCGTTATGGGTAACCCGCAGGGGCAGCTTGCCGGCCCGCTGAGCATCCACCGCCACAGAACAATCTGCCTTTCGGTCAAGCACGAACCGAATCTCCTCCTGCACATCCTTGGCTCTGCCCAGCTTGTCTGCCTCCAAGGTGGCTATGAACTTGGCAAAACGGTCTTCCGTGTTGTGGAAATTCACAATGGTTTCGTGGAGGGTGTGGGCAGGATAGTCCGATAGCAGCATTTGGAAACGGCCAAATGCCCGGGCAGCCGCCTCAAAAAGCTCCGGTGTTGCCTGCTGCAGGCAGATGGTATGCTCCACAAAGGGCATCAGCCGCCAGATCTTACCGGTGGAATCGGTGTAATAATCCTTGCCGTCTTTTGTTTTGATCAGGTTCAGTGTCTCCCGCATAGGGTCGCCGCCCTGCTCCTGGATCTTTTTGCGCAGATGGGTGGTTACGCCAATGAAGTTCTCCATCAGCTCTACCTGCCGGGGGAATGCTGTCAAGGATAGTCCCTGCAGAATAAAGCGGATCGCCTTGCCCTCCCTGGGCTGACAGACAATACAGTAGGTATCGTTGATATGGCCGGAGCCGTAGCGTACGGCCTCCAGCATTGTGGGCGGAAATTCGAATGCGTCAACAACTTCTTTTAATATGGAATTTTTCTCAGCAATTTCCATTTTACTATCCCTTTCTGGTCTTATTTATCATATCCGTTGGGATTCATACTCTGCCATTTCCAGGTATCGCGGCACATATCGGTCTGATCCTTTGCAGCCTCCCAGCCCAAAACTTTCTTGCTCTTGGCAGGGTCTGCATAGCAGGTGGCCAGATCGCCGGGACGGCGGGGCGCGATTTCATAAGGTACAGGTACACCGTTGGCGGTTTCAAAAGCCTTCACCATATCCAGCACAGAGTAGCCGGTGCCGGTACCCAGATTGAATACACTCTCGCCGGAATTTTTCATCAGATGGTCAATTGCCGCAACGTGGCCCTTCGCCAGATCCACAACGTGGATATAATCCCGGACACCGGTGCCGTCGTGGGTGGGATAATCGTTGCCAAACACATTCAGATGGTCACGCTTGCCCACAGCCGTCTGAGAGATAAAGGGCATCAGATTGTTGGGGATGCCGTTGGGATGCTCGCCGATCAAGCCGCTGGCGTGGGCGCCCACAGGGTTAAAGTAACGAAGCAGCACCACAGACCACTGAGGATCCGCTACCGTCAGATCCCGCAGGATCTGCTCGCCCATATACTTGGTCCAGCCGTAGGGATTTGTGCAGTTGCCGGTTTTGGAGGTTTCCCGCAGGGGCATCTCATTGTCGCCGGAATAAACGGTAGCAGAAGAGGAGAAGACGATCTTTTTCACCCCGCGCTTTCCCATAACGCGGCACAGAGTCATAGTGGAACACAGGTTGTTCTCATAGTAATCAAGGGGCTTGGCTACGGATTCGCCTACCGCCTTCAAGCCGGCAAAGTGGATCACGCAGTCAATACGGTGTTTGGAGAAAATCTCGTCCAGCAACTTTTCATTCCGCACGTCGCCTTCATAGAAGGTGACCTCCTTGCCGGTGATCCTTTTCACCCGGTTCAGACTTTCCCGGTTAGAGTTGACCAAATTGTCGATTACAATAGGCTCGTGACCTGCTTCAATCAGCTCCACGCAGGTATGGCTGCCGATATATCCGGCACCGCCGGTGACCAATACGTTCATATAAGTCCCCCTTATGGTCGTTGTACTTTAATATCTATTACCTCTTTAAAAAACCGCTATTGCATCGGGTTTGCAATAGCGGTTGATTCGCTGGTGCGGATGACAGGACTTGAACCTGCATGCCTCGCAGCACTAGAGCCTAAATCTAGCGTGTCTGCCAATTCCACCACATCCGCATTTATTAAGTCCATATTATTTTTCAAGGAATCTTGGCAATGCGTCTGCCAATTCCCCCTGTTGCGGTGCCCGATATCTTCCTTGCCGCTAAAGCGTCTGCGTCAGCTATCGACCGCTGCCACTCGCGAAGCATCGCTCCTCCCGCCACCGGCGGCGCTCGCTTCGCTCCCCACATCCGCATACTGAATTTTATGCAGCTTCCAGCGCTCCTGTTGCCCCTTGTGTCCGCATTGGGCTTATTTTAACACGGGAGCAAACCGTTGTCAACGAAAATGGGCTTTTTTACGTAATTTTCCTTGACATTCCACCCCGTTGCAAGTAAAATAGATTCGGTATAATGTACGCTGGTTGGAGTATTCCCGGCGTTTCATCATAACCTCGGCATCTGCCGGAGTTGCGTATGCGCCTCATGGCGTTTTTATGGTTAAACATTTACCGGGATCCCCGGTACCTTTATTTTGCCAACTGAACAATATGGGGTCATTACGACCACTCCTTTGACGATGCCTATTCTACAAAGGAGGTGCTTAGTGATGATTGGACCTTTGGAAATCGCTTTGATTGCCGGTATCGTTGTGATGACGATCGTCGGTTTCGCAGTGGGCGTTGCCTACCGTAAGCGTTTCAGCGAACGGGAGATCGGTTCTGCCGAAGCAGAGGCTACCCGTTTGATCAACGAAGCGATCCGCAGCGGTGAGAGCCGCAAGAAGGAAATGCTTCTGGAAGCCAAAGAAGAGATCCATAAATCTCGCACAGAGTACGAAAAAGAAGTAAAAGAGCAGCGCGCTGAGCTGACCAAGCAAGAGCGCCGTCTGCAACAGAAGGAAGAATCCCTGGATAAGAAAACCGAAAACTTCGAAAAGAAGGAAGAGGAGCTGGCCCGCCGTATGGAGGAGGTCGCCAAGGTCAAGGAAGAGACCGAGGCTGTGAAGAAAGCTCACCTTGCCACCTTGGAGCAGATTTCCGGCTTATCTCAGGAGCAGGCCAAGCAGTTCCTGCTGAAGACCGTGGAGGAGGAGATCCGCCACGACACCGCTATGAAGATCAAGGAGATCGAGCAGGAGCTGAAGGACACTTCCGAGGAGAAGGCAAGAGAGATCCTGTCTATCGCTATCCAGCGCTGCGCCGCTGACCACGCAGCAGAAGCAACGGTTTCCGTTGTTCCCCTGCCCAACGACGAGATGAAGGGCCGTATCATCGGCCGTGAGGGTCGGAATATCCGCACTCTGGAAACCATCACCGGCGTTGATTTGATCATTGATGATACCCCTGAGGCCATCACTGTCAGTAGCTTTGACCCTGTCCGCCGCGAGGTGGCAAGACTGGCTCTTGAAAAGCTGATCGCCGACGGCCGTATCCACCCCACCCGTATTGAAGATTGCGTAGAGAAGGCCCGCAGAGATGTGGACCGCACCATTCGCGAAGAGGGTGAGCGCGCCTGCTTCGAAACAGGCGTTCACGGCTTGAATCCTGAGCTTGTTAAGATCCTGGGCCGTCAAAAGTACCGTACCTCTTACGGTCAGAACGTGCTGAATCACTCCATTGAGGTTGCCCACATTGCAGGTCTGATGGCCTCCGAGCTGGGTGTGGACGTGACTTTGGCAAAGCGCGCAGGTCTGCTCCACGACCTGGGCAAGTCCATCGACCACGAGGTCGAGGGCAGCCACGTGCAGCTGGGCGCTGACCTGGCGCGGAAGTACAAGGAGAATCCCGCCATCGTCAATGCCATCGAATCCCACCACGGCGACGTAGAGCCCAAGACCGTCATTGCAGTGCTGATCCAGGCTGCCGATGCTGTTTCCGCTGCAAGACCCGGCGCCCGCCGCGAGAATGTGGAAAACTACATTCGCCGTCTGCAGAAGCTGGAAGAGCTGACCGGCTCCTACCCCGGCGTTGAAAAGGCATACGCCATCCAGGCCGGCCGTGAGGTTCGTATCATGGTCAAGCCCGAGGAGGTCACCGAGGACAATATGATCCTGCTGGCCCGCGACATCGCCAAGCAGATCGAAGCTGAGTTGGAATACCCCGGCCAGATCAAGATCAATGTGATCCGGGAAACCAAGGCTGTGGAATACGCAAAATAAAACAACGCTTATGGGACGCATCCAAGGATGCGTCCCATATTTATATATTGTATAGGACGGTTTCCCGTCCCACGCCTCCGTCATTCCGAGCGGAGCAAAGCGAAGTCGAGGAATCTTACGGGAGCAGCAGCCTATCTGGCAACGGGAGATCCCTCGACTGCGCTCGGGATGACAAATAAAGAGACGCTATTGCGAGAAATTGCCCGCGGACGAGCAATGCCCGCCCCTACAATGCAATACGCCGTGCGTTCAACGTAGGGGGCGGATTTCCCGTCCCGCAAAAGAAGCGCTCACGTCATTGCGAGCCCCGCAGGGGCGTGGCAATCCCCCGAAAAAACGGACCGTCGAGGACGCCGGTTCCTACATCGTCGTTGCGATCCCCTGTTTTTTAGCTTTCTGCCGGTTTTGTTCGGCACTTTACCAAACTAAAGCGGTAAATTGCCCCTTTCTTTTGTGCACAGTGCCAAAGATGCAAAAAAATGCAAAAAAGTACTTTACAACTTTAGTTTGGTGAAGTATAATGCAGCTATCAACAAAACACGGGGCGCAACACCCCCAACAAAAATCGGAGGCATTGTCCCCCACGAAAATGAAAGGAAAGAAAATTATGAAAAAGATTATCGCTCTCATCCTGGCAGTTTTGATGACCGCCGCCTGCTTCGCCGGCTGCTCCAAGCCCGCTGCAAAGACCGACTCCGAATACGTAACCGCCAACAAGAAGCTGGTCGTTGGTATCACCGACTACGCTCCCATGGATTACAAGGACGAAAACGGCAACTGGACCGGCTTCGACGCTGAGTTCGCTACCCTGTTCGCTAAGGAGCTGGGTGTAGAGGTTGAGTTCTTCGTAATCGCCGACTGGGGCAAGAAGTTCGTTGAGCTGGAAACCCAGCAGATCGACGCAGTTTGGAACGGCATGACCATCACCGACGAAGCAAAGCTGAATGCTTCCGTTTCCGATCCCTACGTTTTGAACGCACAGGTCGTTGTTGCCAAGGCTGACAAGATCGACTCCATCAAGACCGCTGCTGATCTGAAGGCTCTGAAGGTTGCTGTTGAGAACGGCTCTGCCGGCCAGGACGCTGCTGAAGCTGCTGAGATCGCCAACATCATCAAGGTTCAGGACCAGGCCGCTGCTCTGCTGGAAGTCAAGTCCGGCACCTCCGAAGCTTGCGTGATCGACATCACCATGGCTAAGGCTATGACCGGCGAAGGCACCGACTACGCTGAGCTGGCCGCAGGCATCAGCCTGACCGAGGAAGAATACGGCGTTGCATTCCGCAAGGGTTCCGACCTGACCGCTAAGTTCAACGCTTTCATGGATAAGCTGGTTGCCGACGGCACTCTGCCCGCTCTGGCAAAGAAGTACAATCTGACCCTGGCTGACTAAAATAAAACTCTGATACGGGCGGCGCACAGCCGCCCGTATAGGACTGTATAAACAAAGGATGTGCGCTATGTTCATACCCGTAACCCTGCAGCTGCTGGACGGCTTTTGGGAATCGTTAAAAGTATTTTTGCTGACCCTGGCATTTTCCTTGCCATTGGGTCTTATTGTCTGTTTTGGCTCTATGAGCAAGTTCTCCCCCCTCAAGGCGCTGATCAAGTGCTTTGTGTGGGTCATCCGGGGAACGCCGCTGATGCTGCAGCTGATCATCATTTTCTACGGACCGGGTCTATTATTCGATCTGCCGGCTATGCCCCGTTTCACCGCCACCATCGTAGCATTCGCCATTAACTACGCCTGCTACTTCTCGGAGATCTACCGTGGCGGTATCGAGAGTATCGCCAAGGGGCAATACGAAGCCGGTCAGGTACTGGGTCTGACCAAGGGACAGATCTTCTTTAAGATCGTTCTGCCTCAGGTGATCAAGCGGATCATGGCGCCTATGAGCAACGAAGTCATTACCTTGGTAAAGGATACCTCCCTTGCCCGTATCATCAGTGTGTATGAGATCATCTGGGCAGGTGAATCCTTCATTAAAAAGGGTCTGCTGTGGCCCCTGTTCTACACCGGCGCATTCTACCTGCTGTTTAACGGCGGTCTGACCCTGCTGTTCGGCTATATCGAAAAGAAATTAAACTACTACAGAGGTTAAGCTATGGCACTATTGGAAGTAAAAAATATCAAAAAGAGCTTCGGCAAGACCGAAGTTTTGAAGGGTGTCAGCTTTACCTTGGAGAAAGGACAGGTGCTTGCCATCATCGGCTCCTCCGGCAGCGGTAAGACCACCTTACTCCGAAGCCTGAACTTTTTGGAAACTCCCGACGAAGGCGAAATTCTGGTAGGCGGAAAGCAGTTATTCTCTGCCGGAGTGAAATACACCGACGATCAGGTGCGGGAAAACCGCCTGCATTTCGGTCTGGTTTTCCAGAACTTTAACCTGTTCCCCCACTATAATGTGCTGGAGAATATCACTCTCGCTCCTAACCTGCTGAATATAGCCAGCCCCGAGGAAAACAAGGTAACCGCTATGCACCTGTTGGAGCAGGTGGGTCTTGCCGACAGGGCAAACGCCTACCCCTACCAGCTTTCCGGCGGTCAGCAGCAGCGTGTGGCCATCGCCCGCGCCTGGGCAATGCACCCGGAGGTGCTTTGCTTTGACGAACCCACCTCCGCGCTGGACCCGGAGCTGACCGGCGAGGTGCTGCGGGTCATCAAGGGTCTGAAGGGCGAAGACAGAACCATGATCGTAGTCACCCACGAAATGGATTTTGCAAAGAGCGTTGCCGACGTGATCATCTATATGGCCGACGGCGTGATCGAGGAAATGGGCACACCGGAAGAAGTGTTTGACCACCCTAAGAGTGAGAAGACCCGGGCATTCCTGCAGGGCTTCCACGAATCCTATTAACAGGAGGAATCCGTAATGGGCAAAAACGAAAAAATCACAGAGCTTTACAGGATCATCACCAAACTCTCCACCATAGAGGAGTGCGAGATCTTCTTTGAGGATCTGTGTACCAACAAGGAAGTGGAAAAAATGGCAGAACGGCTTTACGCTGCAAAGCTGCTGTTAGCCGGCAAGACCTACAATCAGGTCATTGCAGAAACAGACATTTCCTCTGCCACATTAAGTCGTGTATCCCGCTGCGTACAATACGGAGAAGGCTACTCCAAGCTCCTGAAAGAAAAATAATAAGCAGGTGCATAGAACGTTCTATGCACCTGCTTTTATTTTTTATCAAACAGAACGGGTCCACTCCGTAAACAGCAGCGCAGGAACCATCCACACCAGCTGATACAGGAACATATTGGCAGGGGTCAGCAGCTCCAGCGCGCCCAGAACTACCAGCAGCACCATGATCGCCAAGCCAATGCCGCCGCCTACAATGTGAAGCGCCGTACCCAGCCGGCAGGTGGTCCGCAGCGCCCGGGCGCCTGTCACGCCAAAGGCAAGGGGCGCAAGTCCTGAGGCTGTGGTCAGCAGCAGGGTCTGCGCGTCTTCATCCGGCGTCTTTTCCCGCAGCTGCTCACGCACATCGTAGTCCGGCAGCAGGAACCGCTTCGGCTTCACGCCGAACTTGCTCCGCAGGAAGCCGTGGGTCAGCATAAAATCGTCGGAAACCAACGCGCACTGCAGTCCGCGATAGGCATTGAGGGTGGTTAAGCCTGCGGTTGCAGATTGGGTCTTCTCGTAGCTCACCGCAAACAGTCCGCTAAGCTCCCCGTCGATAGCCACATAAACCGCATAGCTGAGCTTGGCGTTCTCCGGCACCTCGATATCCATACTCTTCAAGAAGGATGCAGAACCCACCAGCACGGTTTCCCCTTCCACCACGCCGCAAATGCCGCCGTTATCATAAGGGGTCAGGTTGTAAGCATTGTAGTGTCTGCCGTTATGGGCATCCAGCACATTGGCAAAGAGATTCGCCAGGCCACTGCCCTCTGCGGTGATCACGGCGGCAGTATAAGCCACCACCAGATCCGGCTCGCGGCTGCCAAAATACTTCACACCGTTCAACCGCACCGCATCAGCAGGATACAAGTCGTTGAATGTGAGGGGGAACACGGTTTTGCCTGCAAGGCCCTCTACGCCCTGCCAGCCACACAGAACCGTACCCAATCTGTGAAGTCTGCGTTCCAGCACCCACGCAGGACGGCTGTGGGCAATAAATGCCGTTGCGGGAACTGCCGCCAGCAGAGATACTGCCGCTACCTGCACACCTGCGGAAACACCCTCCATCACACCGGCAAAAACGCCAATGGCAAGGGCGATACACATAGCAACAAAGCCATAGATGTTCAGCGCCTTTTCCGGCTTGCCGGGCTGGGCGTAGTTATCCATAAAGTCCTCGACCTGACCTTCTACGCGGAGCAAGCCCTTTTTGCCATCCAGGTAATCGGAGCAAGCCGCCACGCCATCCAGGCGGGTGGCTTTTCGCATAGTATCCATACGGGACATTTCTGTGCTTCTGCGCTGATAAGCGCTCCACAGGGACATGGTCATTTCCAGGCTGAAGGCTGCGCAGCAGGGCACACGCACCTGACTCAAGCACAGAACACCGTCCACACAGCACACTAAAAAGGTTACCAGCAGCAGAGAATTCAGCGTAAAGCGCTTTCTGTAAATATCGCCGGCGCCCTCAATGAGCTGGTAGCTTCCCAGCAGCGCAGAGATCAGCATTGCCAAAAACTGACCGAACACCATTAGCCGCATACGGTTTTCCTGCACCATACCTAAAGCATACATCGCCGTGGAGGCAGCGCAGATCAGCACCACCAGCAGGCTTACAAAAATCGCCGCCTGCAGTTTGCCCACGCCCTTTTCCGACAGCTCATAAAACCGCTTTTCCGGGCCTTCTATCAGTTTTCTCTTCAGCTCCCGCAGACGG
This sequence comes from Oscillospiraceae bacterium, assembly GCA_017416245.1. Lineage (GTDB taxonomy): Bacteria > Bacillota > Clostridia > Oscillospirales > Oscillospiraceae > Faecousia. Next base: position 65,020 of record JAFQCX010000018.1, read on the forward strand.
GAACGGGGTTGGAACGCAATGGGCTGGGGCGGAATGTACTCTCCCATAGGCTGCTCATATTCCGGCTCCCAATGCTTGGAGAAGGGCTCAGAATGAATGGTGTCGCCGGGTGTCCATATCCGCTCCACTTCCGTGTCCTCAGCCGGCGCTTCCACCTTGGGACGCTGGGCAAGGCCTTCTCCCAGCCCATCCAGACGAATGGTGTCGCCGGAGACCTCCTGGGTATGCTTTTCCTCAGTCACAGGGTCCATCCGGCGGGTCTGCTGCAGATCCACCGGCTCTATGCGGCGGGTCCGTTCCAGATCTGCCGCTTCTTCCGGCTGACTCTCCGTTTCCGTTATCGGCTCCATACGGCGGGTCTGCTGCAATTCTTCCGGCTGTTCCGGTCTGTTGTTAACAAAGGCAAGGAACGCATCCTCGTCAAAGTCCTCCAGTTCTTCCTCTTCCTGGGGTGCTTCCTGTTCTTCCTGAGGCGCTTCCTGCGCTTCTTCCTGAGGAGTTTCCTGAGAACCTTCCCCCGGCTGCTCCATGGCAGTACCGCCGAATTCCTTGATGATTTCTTCTAATTCAAGTTCTTTTTCGTCCATAGTTTACCTCCGCTGGCGAACAGCCTCATAAAGTAAAATCGATGCTGCCGCAGATGCGTTCAGGGATGATATCTGACCCTTCATGGGAATGTGCACCAGCATATCGCAGTTTTTCCGCACCAGCTGGCTCATACCCTCACCCTCATTGCCGATCACAATGGCGGCAGGGCCGGTCAGATCCGCCTGATACATAGGCACAGAGCCCTCGGCGGCAGTGCCGAAGATCCATACGCCCTTTTCCTTCAGCTCTGCAATGGCATTGTTGATATTGCTTACCTTTGCCACCTTCATATACTCCACCGCGCCGGCAGACGCCTTGGCAACGGTGGCTGTAAGACCCACGCTGCGGCGCTTGGGAATGATCACCCCGTGGGCGCCTGCGCATTCGGCAGAGCGAAGGATCGCGCCCAGATTATGGGGGTCGGACAGCTCATCGCAGATCACCAGCAGCGCATTTTCACCCCGGTCAGCCGCTTCCTGCAGCAGATCGTCGATGGTATAATACTCCCTTGCCGCAGCCAGGGCGATCACACCCTGATGGGCCCGGGTATAGCTCATAGCGTCCAGCTTTCTTCTGTCCACAGGCACCACCACAGCACCTGCCTCCTTAGCCTGGGCAGCCAAATGCTGCAAGGCTCTATCCGTATCGCCGGAGGCAATGAACACCTTGTCAATGGTCCTGCCGCTGCGCAGAGCCTCGGTCAAAGCATTTCTGCCTTCCAGCTGATTTTCGTTTTCTTCCACTTCTCTGCGTTCTTCCCGATGGACAGGCTTCCGCCTGTAATTGTCTTTTTCAGGTCGCATATCCTCTTTCATCCTTTCTTAAAAAGGTCACACTTCTCATAATATGTATTATAACAGGTTTTTTCTCTGTTCTCAACTGCTATTTTTGGGTGGCCGGCAGTGAAATTTCGCAACACCATCCCATATATTAACAGAAAATTTACCGACTAACTGGGTATCTTTCGTTGCGGTTCAGAGAAAAATGTGATATGATAGAGCAAAAGAATTTGAACCCTGAAAAAAATCAAGCCCCCAAGGAGGCATTTTTATGGACCAAAGCAACAATCAACCTCCCCGCAAGCCGGAGGACAAAAAGCCAAAACTCAACATCTGGCTGGCAATCGTTGCCACCGCCATTATTCTTTTCATCATCAGCTCTGTCTACAGCGCGATCCGGAACAGCCGCTACACCCAGACTACCTTCACGGATTTTATGACGGAAATGAAGGCCGATAACCTTTCCGAGGTAGAGCTGCACTACGACCGCATCCTTTATATGACCAAAACCGAGGCAGAAAAGCCTGCAGCCAAGCAAAAGGCCTGCTACACGGGTCTTCCCGAGGGCGATATTCTGCAGTTGGCAAAGGACTTGGATGCCCAGGGCATCAAAGTCAATGAGGTCATTACAGAGGACAATTCCTTTATCTATACCGTTCTGCTTTACATTATTATGTTTGGCGCCGTATTTGGCATGATGACCCTGCTCACCAAGCGTATGGGCGGCGGTATGATGGGTTCAATCGGTTCCAACAAGGCCAAGGTCTATATGGAAAAGCAGACCGGCGTCACCTTCAGGGATGTGGCAGGACAGGACGAAGCCAAGGAATCTCTCCAGGAGATCATCGATTTTCTCCACAACCCCGGCAAGTACACAGAAATCGGTGCCAAGCTGCCCAAGGGCGCTCTGCTGGTGGGCTCCCCCGGTACGGGTAAAACGCTTCTTGCCAAGGCAGTTGCCGGCGAGGCAAATGTACCCTTCTTCTCCATCTCCGGCTCGGACTTTGTGGAGATGTTCGTGGGCGTTGGCGCCAGCCGGGTAAGAGATCTGTTCCGGGAGGCTGCAAAGGTTGCTCCCTGTATCGTATTTATCGACGAAATCGATGCTGTGGGCCGTTCCCGTGACTCCCGTTACGGCGGCAACTCCGAGCACGAACAGACCCTCAATCAGCTTCTGGGCGAGATCGACGGCTTTGACTCCACCAAGGGCATTGTGTGCCTTGCCGCCACCAACCGCCCGGAGATCCTGGACAAGGCCCTGCTCCGGGCAGGCCGCTTTGACCGGCAGATCATTGTGGACCGCCCCAATCTCCAGGGCAGACTGGACACCTTGAAGGTACACACCCGCAAAATCAAGCTGGCCGAGGATGTGGATCTGCGGAAGATCGCCCAGGCTACCGCCGGCGCGGTAGGCGCAGATCTGGCAAACCTTGTAAACGAAGCGGCGCTGCGGGCAGTGCGCAAGGGCCGCAAGGCTGTGAACCAGGAAGACCTGATGGTTTCCTTTGAAACGGTCATCGCCGGCACAGAGAAGAAGAACACCGTACTCACCGACACAGAAAAGCGCATCGTCGCCTATCACGAGGTAGGCCACGCGCTGGTTGCCGCCCTGGAAAAGCATTCTCAGCCCGTATCCAAAATCACCATTGTTCCCCACACCTCCGGCGCGCTGGGCTACACCATGCAGATGCCTGAGGAGGAAAAGTACCTGCAGACCTCTCAGGAGCTGCTCACCGAGCTGCGCACCCTGGTAGGCGGACGGGCCGCCGAGGAGCTGGTATTCGGCGTGAAGACCACCGGCGCTGCCAACGACATCCAGCGGGCAACCGCTTTGGCCCGGAATATGGTCACCCTTTACGGTATGAGCGATGCCCTGGGCTTGATGGCGCCTGCCACAGTAAGCAATCAGTATCTGGACAACCAATCCTATCTGGATTGCTCCCAGGAGACCTCCGCCCGGGTGGACGAGGAGGTGCGAGAGCTTCTGCGCCTTTGCTATCAGGATTCCAAAAACCTGCTCACCTCCCACCGTGCTATGCTGGATGAGATCTCTGAATACCTTCTGGCCAAGGAGACCATCACCGGTGACGAGCTGATGGCCTTCGTGAACACAGAAAACAGCGAAAACATCACCGAAGAGGACTTCGTTTCAGAGGAAGAATAACCAAACCCACAGGCCCCTTGCCAAAAAGCAGGGGGTCTTTTTATATACTTTGCACAAACCTGTAAAAACACAAAAATAGCTATTGACATTCGACAGGTTTTATGCCAATATATTGTGTAGAAACGCTTTGTGACCACAAGATGTTGTGTTTACAAGAATTCACAGCAGAAAGGATAGAAAGAAAGATGATTCAGTCAATTATCAAGCGCGACGGTCGTGTTGTTTTGTACGACCAGAACAAGATCGCAGCCGCAATTTTGAAGGCCCTGGAGGCCTCCGGCGACGGCAACGCCGCCGATGCCGCCCGCGTTGCCAACGATGTGCAGCTGGAGCTGGAGGGCAAGTTTACCGACCAGTCCCCTAACATTGAATCCGTTCAGGACTCCGTAGAACGTCAGCTGATGAACCACGGCTTCAACGCCGCAGCAAAGGCTTACATCCTGTACCGCGCCAACCGTACCCGCGCCAGAGAGGCCAACACCAAGCTGATGAAGACCATCGACGAGATCACCAACATCGATGCCCGTATCAGCGATATGAAGCGTGACAATGCCAACATTGACGGCAACACCGCCATGGGCTCTATGCTCCAGATCGGCGCTGCAGGCGCCAAGGCCTACAACGAGGCTTACCTGCTCCGCCCCGAGCACGCCAAGGCTTACCGCGAAGGTGACATTCACATCCACGACTTTGATTTCTACAGTCTGACCACCACCTGCTGTCAGACAGATATCATCAAGCTGTTCAAGGATGGCTTCTCCACCGGTCACGGCTACCTCCGTGAGCCCCAGAGCATCCAGAGCTACGCTGCGCTGGCTGCCATCGCCATCCAGTCCAACCAGAACGACCAGCACGGCGGTCAGTCCATCCCCAACTTCGACTACGGTATGGCGCTGGGCGTTGCCAAGACCTACCGGAAGGCCTTCTCCCGTCGTCTGCGTGATGCTGTGGAAGATTACCTGGATATGGAAGATGCCGAGTATACCGTTTCCGCTGTCATCGCGGATGCGGAAAAGACCACCGGCGAGGTCGCAAAGCTCCAGAGCAGCGACGCTTACATTTCCGCTGTTGTGGCAGGTCTGACCAAGGCATTTTCTATGGACAAGGCCGCTGCCGAGAAGCTTGTCAAGCGGGCTGCCGAGCGCGCCTACAAGAAGACCGACCGGGACACCAAGCAGGCTATGGAAGGCTTCGTGCATAACCTGAACACCATGCACTCCCGCGCCGGCGCACAAACCCCCTTCTCCTCCATCAACTACGGTACAGACACCACCCCCGAAGGCCGTATGGTCATCAAGAACATCCTGCTTGCCCTGGATGCCGGTCTGGGTCACGGTGAAACCTGTATCTTCCCCATTCACATCTTCAAGGTTAAAGAAGGCGTCAACTACAACGAGGCTGACCCCAACTACGACCTGTTCCGCCTGAGCTGCAAGGTCAGCGCCAAGCGTCTGTTCCCCAACTACACCTTCCTGGACGCACCCTTCAACCTGCAGTACTACGTTCCCGGCCGTCCCGAGACCGAGGTCGCAACTATGGGCTGCCGTACCCGTGTTATGGGTAACGTTTACGATCCCAGCCGTGAGATCTCCTACTCCCGCGGCAACCTGTCCTTCACCTCTATCAACCTGCCCCGTCTGGCTATCGAAAGCAAGGGTGACGAGAAGGTGTTCTACGAAAAGCTGCAAGCTATGCTGGAGCTGGTTGCCCAGCAGCTGCTGGACCGCTTCGAGATCCAGGCAAGCAAGCACGTTTACAACTATCCGTTCCTGATGGGTCAGGGCGTATGGCTGGATTCCGACAAGCTGGCTCCCAATGACACCGTTCGTGAGGTGCTGAAGCACGGCACCCTGTCCATCGGCTTCATCGGTCTGGCTGAGACCCTCACCGCTTTGTACGGCAAGCACCACGGTGAAAGTGAAGAGATCCAGGAAAAGGGCAAGGCGATCTTAAGCTTTATGCGGAAGTTCTGCGACGCTAAGTCTCAGGAAGTAAAGATGAACTTCTCCTTGCTGGGTACTCCTGCTGAAGGCCTGTCCGGCCGTTTCATCCGTATGGATCAGCAGCGCTACGGCAAGATCCCCGGCGTTACCGACAGAGAGTACTACACCAACTCCTTCCACATTCCTGTATGGTATCCCATCTCTGCCTTTGATAAGATCCGTCTGGAAGGTCCTTATCACGCTCTGTGTAACGCAGGTCACATCAGCTACGTGGAGCTGGACGGCGACACCGCACGGAACGTAGAGGCATTTGAGTCCGTTGTTCGCTGTATGCACGATAACGGCATCGGCTACGGCTCCATCAACCACCCCGTTGACCGGGATCCCATCTGTGGCTACGTGGGTATCATCGGTGACGTATGTCCCCGCTGCGGCCGTCGTGAAGGCGAGGAGATCCCCTTCGAGCGCGCAGAGGAACTGAGAAGAAAGTATCCCAATATGCCTGCATTCCAGGGCATTGAGTAAGTAAAAACCACATTTGTCATTCCGAGGGTGCTGCAGCACCCGTGGGAATCCCCCTCTTATGGAGGAGATTGCCACGCCAGTGTTCGCACCGGCTCGCAATGACCCGTATAAGGAGGAAACATTATGACTATTAAGACTACCAACGAAAAAATGGGCCAGGGTGTTGGCTTTGAGCGCATCCGCCGTATCACCGGTTACCTGGTAGGTACCATGGACAAGTGGAACAACGCAAAGCGCGCCGAGGAGCGTGACCGCGTGAAGCACAGCCTGAACAAAAATGCTTAATTTAGCAGGCGTCCAACAGGACAGTATCGTAGACGGCCCCGGCATTCGAACAACCTTCTTCTGTCAGGGCTGTCCCCACCACTGTGAAAATTGTCACAATCCGGAAACGTGGCCCTTTGAAGGCGGCACGCCTATGGACACCGAGGACCTGGTGGAAATGGTGACTTCCAACCCCCTGTGTAAGGGTGTCACCTTCTCCGGCGGCGAGCCCTTTGCCCAGGCCGAGGGCTTTGCGGAGCTGGCTGTGGCCTTAAAGGAAAAAGGCTACGATGTCGCCTCCTATTCCGGCTACACCTTTGAGCAGCTGCTAAACGGCACACCTGCCCAAAAGAAGCTGTTAAGTCTGCTGGACATTCTGATCGACGGGCCGTTCATTCAGGCAGAGAAAAGCCTGGAGATCGCTTTCCGCGGCAGCAAAAACCAGCGGATCCTGGACGTTCCCAAGAGCCTTGCCGCCAAGCAGGCTGTTTGGACCGAAGCCCAGCGCTGGTTAGGTGAATACTGAAAACAAAACCGGAAATGCTGTTGCATTTCCGGTTTTTATTGCTACAGCAGGTTGCAGATTCTCTGTTTTTGTAGTATAATGCGGTTGATTTTGGTCCGAAAGAAGGCTTTTTATGTTAGACGTATTTTTACTTACCCTAAACAAAGTCGTTACATTGCTGATCTATATTGCAATCGGCTACTACCTGCGACGCAAGCACCTTTTGCCGGAGCAAGCGGGGCGTATGCTGTCGCTGCTGTGCGTTATGCTTTTCTCCCCGGCCTATTCCATTTTGAACATCAGCAAAAGTATGCAGCCGGAGGTCCTTTTGAAGAACGCCCTGCTGGTAGGTTGGGGTGTGCTCTTTATTGTGGTTGCTATTATCATCGGCCGTGTGCTTGCCAAGCCCTTGAGCCGCAGCCCTATGGAGAACAGTTCCCTTACCTACGCCTTCACCTTCCCCAACTACGGCTATTTCGGTTATCCCGTTATTGAAGGTGTGTTCGGTCAGGCGGGTCTTGGCAACTTTATGATTTTTGCCATTCCCAGCTCCTTGATGTGCTACTCCTATGGCTATGTGCTGTTCCGCAAAGAGGAAGGCTACAGCATCAAAAAGCTGCTGAAAGCACCCCTGGTGGTGTCTTTGATTATTGGTATTGTGATAGGTCTGTCCGGGATCAAGCTACCCGGGATCATCACCGGTGTGCTGGACGGTGCAGGCAAATGTATGAGCCCCTGCTCTATGCTGCTGGCAGGCTTTATGCTGGGTAAATTCCCGCTAAAACAACTGTTTTCCGGTGTCCGTCCCTACCTGCTTACCGCTATCCGTATGTTGGGAATCCCCGCTGCGCTGGGCATTGTAATGTACCTGTGTGGCGTACGGGGCGATTACCTGTTCTGGCCGCTTATCTTCGTCAGCCTGCCCCTGGGTCTGAATCTGGTGGTATATCCCGAGAGTTTGGGCTACGAGAAAGAGGCTGCGGACAATGCCAAGCTGTGCTTCGTTTCCTATGTGCTGGCGCTGGTCATTCTTCCCTGCGTATTTGCATTCCTGCAATATATTTGCTACTAAAAAAAGTCCTTGACAATCCTAACGCCCTGTGATAGAATACGTGAGTAATAAAGAAGGCATCGTATCCGCCTCACCCGCAGCAAACGCGACCGGGTCAATATTCCACCTTCCCTAACAGGGGATTTTTGTGAGGATATAAGCGGATGCTATGCATCCGCTTTTTTATTTAAATGGAGGTGCTTACCATAGCCAAGTTAGAACATCAGCTCAATGAGGAAATCCAGGACAAGGAAATTCGTGTCATCGGTAACGACGGCGCGCAGCTGGGTATTATGTCCGCTGAGGAGGCCAACAATCTGGCCGACGAGCAAGGCTTAGACCTGGTAAAGATTTCTCCCAATGCCACACCCCCCGTCTGTAAGATCATGGACTACTCCAAGTTCTGCTTCGATCAGAAGAAGCGGGAAAAGGAAGCCAAGAAGAATCAGCGTGTGGTGGAAGTGAAGGAGATCCGCATGAGTCCCAGCATCGACACCAACGACCTGAACACCAAGATCAAGGCTGCTCAGAAATTCCTGGCAGACGGCAACCGTGTAAAGGTCAGCGTACGCTTCCGCGGCCGTGAAATGGCGCACACCAATTTAGGTGAAAAGCTGCTTATGGACTTTGCAGAGGCCTGTGCTGAGATCGCTACTATGGAGAAAAACCCCAAGCTGGAAGGCCGGTTCATGGGAATGTTCCTGGCCCCCAAAAACAGTAAGTAACAATTTTTTGTTCTATTACCAATGAAACGGAAGGAGAACCAATTATGCCCAAGCTGAAAACCCATAGCGGTGCTAAGAAGAGATTCAACCTGACCAAGTCCGGCAAGGTTAAGAGAGCCCGCGCATACAAGAGCCATATCCTCACCAAGAAGGATACCAAGCGTACCCGTCGTCTTCGCACCACCGCCTACGCTGATGTTACCAACGTAGCAACCGTGAAGAAGATGATTCCCTACAAATAAGCCAAGGAGGATATTGAGAAATGGCAAGAGTCAAAGGCGCAATGATGACGCGCAAGAGAAGAAATGCTACCCTGAAGCTGGCTAAAGGCTACTGGGGTTCTAAGTCCAGACACTTTAAGATGGCCAAGCAGGCCGTTATGAAGTCCGGCAACTATGCATACGTTGGCCGTAAGCTGAAAAAGCGTGACTACCGCAGACTGTGGATCACCCGTATCAGCGCTGCTGTAAAGCCCTTCGGCCTGAACTACTCCACTTTCATGAACGGTCTGAAGAAGGCTGGCATCGAGCTGAACCGCAAGAGCCTGTCCGAGATGGCTATTCAGGACACCGCTGCTTTCGCTGCTCTGGTTGAGCAGGCAAAGGCTGCTTTGAAGTAAGTTTCTTATAAACTACCCTGTCAAACGACAGGGTAGTTTTTCTTTGCGTTTTTCGGTCATATGTATTGCAAAATTGCAGAAAATATGCTATACTGACCAAAAATCCATATTGTAACGTTTCTATGGAAATTGGAATGGGTATATCCCAGCGGTACCAAGCCGCCGTAGAGTGACATTATGCCGTAGCCGCCATTGATTGTATCGAGAAGGCTGCTACACAGGGCGTCACGAGCCGGAATACAGCCTTAGAAGCGCAAACGAAGGACTCTTGGGGTGGTCATTCGTGGTTTTTTGTGCGTCAAAAGTCCCCAAATTGGGGGCTTTTTCTTTTTGGGAAAGGAGGGATCAGCTTGCATAGTGACGGGTTTTCCAAATATCATCCTCTGACAAACTTTCTGTTCTTTTTAGGGGCGATCCTCTTTGGTGTGCTGTTTCAGCATCCGGCATATCTGCTTGCGGGTATGCTTTGCGCGGGGATCTATTATGTGCTTTTGCAAGGCAGAAAAGCCCTGAAAGCCATTGCAGGTATGCTGCTACTGCTGCTGATCGTCGCCCTTATCAATCCTATATTCAACACCCAGGGCAGCCACATACTCTTCCGGCTGTTTGGCAGGCCCTACACCCTGGAAGCATTGGTCTATGGCTTTGCCGTGGGAAGCATTCTGGTGATCACCCTCCTGTGGTTCGGTTGCTATAATCAAATTATGACCGAGGACAAATTTACTGTCCTTTTTGGAAACCTTGCCCCCTCCCTGTCGCTGCTGCTGGTGATGGTGTTCCGGCTGATCCCCAACCTGTTATCCCGCGCCCGACAGATCAACGACGCCCGCCGCGCCATCGGTAAAGGTGGCGACGATCTGCCGTTAAAAGAGAAAATCACCCAGGGCATGGCAGTCCTCACAGCCCTCACCGGCTGGGCGCTGGAAGGCAGTATCGTCACCGCCGACTCTATGCGAAGCCGGGGCTACGGCGCAGCCAAACGCACCTGTTTTCAAATCTATCAAATGGGCTTTGGGGACTATCTGGTGATCCTTGCCGCGGTATTGGCAGCCATCGTCACCATCATCGGCGCCGTGACCGGCGCTACAGATGCCACCTACACCCCCCTGCTTTGGTCTGCTCCCGTTAGCTTTTTCCTGCCCGTTTATTGCATTTATCTGCTGATCCCCACATTCATTCACGTAAAGGAGGTACTGCAATGCCGCATATTCATATCCAGGATCTGAGCTTTTCCTATCCCAATGCAGAGGCCCCTGTACTCCAGAATATCAGCCTGACCATTCACCAAGGCGAGTATATTGCCCTATGCGGGCAAAGCGGCAGCGGCAAAACCACCCTCCTGCGGCACTTAAAATCTGTGCTGACCCCCCACGGAGTGCGCACAGGCAGCATTCACTTGGATGACACCCCTTTGGAAAACGTGCCTGCCATTACCCAGGCCAGCAAGATCGGCTATGTGATGCAGAATCCCCAGGAGCAGCCGGTCACCGCAAAGGTGTGGCACGAGCTGTCCTTTGGGCTGGAAAATATCGGCTGCGATACCGCCACCATCCGCACGCGGGTAGCAGAGATGGCCTGCTATTTTGGCATTGCAGACTGGTTTCACAAGGATGTTTCCACCCTGTCCGGCGGCCAGATGCAGCTGCTGAATCTGGCATCCATTATGGCAATGCAGCCGGATATTCTGATTTTGGACGAGCCCACCAGCCAGTTGGATCCTCTTGCCGCCTCGGACTTTCTTAACACCGTGCGGAAAATCAATCTGGAGTTGGGCACAACTGTGATCATCACCGAGCATCGTTTAGAGGATATTCTCCCCTCTGCCGACCGGGTTTTGGTTTTAGACCAAGGGCGGATCTCCGCATTGGATACTCCCAAGGCCGTAGGCGCTCTTTTGTGGGAGAAAAACAGCCCCATGTTCTCCGCTATGCCCACACCTATGCAGGTATTCTACCGGGCAGGCGCAACAGGACAATGCCCGCTGACGGTGCGTGAGGGCCGCAGCTGGCTGGGAAGCAGCATTCCCAAAACGCCGCCTGTCTCCTATCTTCCTGCCCCAAAGCCCTTTGACAGCGCCGCCACCGCCCTGGAGGTTAAGGACATTTGGTTCCGATACAGCCGGGATTCCCAAGACATTCTGCGGGGCGCATCCCTATCCGTTCCTGCCGGCTGTATCCACGCCATTGTGGGCGGTAACGGCGCAGGAAAATCCACTTTTCTGAAGGCGATCTGCGGCAGCTGCAAGCCCTATCGGGGTAAGGTCGCCGTGTTCGGCACCAACACCAAGGCCTATAAAGGCAACCTATTCCAAAACTGCCTTGCTATGCTCCCCCAAGACCCCAGAAGCCTTTTTGTCAAGGACACGGTCTTGGAGGATCTGCAGGAGGTCTCCAAGGATACCGCCCAAGTTTGCGAAACCTGCCAAATCACCCACCTGCTGGACCGCCACCCCTACGACCTGTCCGGCGGTGAGCAGCAACGGGCTGCCCTTGCCAAGGTGCTGCTGACAAAGCCCAGGCTGCTTTTGCTGGACGAACCCACCAAGGGTATGGATTGCTTCTTTAAGCAAACCTTTGCAGAAGTGTTATGTAAACTAAAGCAGCAGGGAGTCACCATTCTGATGGTTTCCCACGATGTGGAATTCTGCGCAAAGTATGCGGATTTTGTAAGTATGTTCTTCGACGGGCAGGTGCTCACCACCCACACCCCCGCATCCTTTTTTGGCGGCAACAGCTTCTACACCACCGCCGCCAACCGGATGAGCAGAGCCTTCTTCCAAAATGCCGTCACCGCAGACGACGTGGTGGCTTTGTATCAAAAAAACCGGGAGGCTGCCCAATGAAAAAATCCACGATCGCTACCCTGATCTCCCTGTTTGTTCTCATTCCCGCCACCTTGCTGCTGAGTCGCATTTTACCGGGGCGAGTCCATTATCTCACCTCCACGCTGGTCATCGTTTATATTTTAATTCCCTTTTTCCTTTCCTTTGAGGGAAAGAAGCCATCGGCGCGGGTTTTGGTGCTGATCGCTGTGCTGTGCGCCCTGGCGGTGGCATCCCGGGCGATCTTTGCCATGCTCCCCAATTTTAAGCCCATTTACGGCATTATCATCATCGCAGGCATCGCTTTGGGCGCGCAGGCGGGATTTTTGGTGGGCGCAGTCAGCGCCTTTGCCAGCAACTTTCTCTTTGGGCAAGGGCCGTGGACGCCCTGGCAAATGCTTGCCTACGGCACTTGCGGACTGCTTGCCGGATTGCTCTATTTCCGAAAAGACAAGCTGCCCAGAGATCCTGTAAGTCTGGGTCTGTTCGGCTTTATTTCGGTGCTGTTTGTTGTGTGTCCTCTGCTGGACACCTCCACGGTGCTCACCACCTTAACGGTGTTTACTCCCACCGCGATCCTGGGTATTTACACCACCGCCATTTTAACCAATCTCATACAGGCAGGCTGCACGCTGGTGACCCTGCTTGCCATCAGCAAGCCTATGCTGAGAAAAATAGACCGCATTATCACAAAATACGGTCTATTGGAATAACTGCAAAAAACAGTGGATGCACCCATAGGATGCATCCACTTCTTTTTATGTGGTGGTGTAGCCACACTCCTCGCAATCGCATTGCCGGTCACAGCCGGTAGGCGCAAAGGCCTTTTCCGGGAACGGGATCTTGGCAAACATCTCGCAGGGATCCTCGGCACAGCCGGGATTGTCGCAGCATTCCTTGGTGGGGATGCTGTAATCCAGCACAGGCACAACCAGCTGGGCATCCCGCTCCAGGCGGATGATTGAAAACTGCCCCAGAGTTACCAGCAGCCGCTTTCCTTCGCCGGAGATCACCAGCTCCTCGTCAAAGCAGCCGCGGATCCAATCGGGAATCTGATGCACCGCGCACTCACGGGGACACTGGCAAACATCAATCACCTTGGAGCTGAGCACCATGGGATCCAGCACCTCCACCACGGCCACCAATTCGCCAGGTGAAATTACTGTCATTGGGAATCTGCAAATTCCTTCAGCACCACACGGACGTTGCCGTTTTTATCAACCGAGATGTGGTCAACAAGTCGGCGCATATCCATATTGGTAACGGTTTCCAGTTCCAAAAATCGAAGGATCTGCTGGCGGTAGCGCTGCATGATCTGCTCTGCGTTGCTGATCTGCCGGGGTTGAGAGATTTGTTCCAAATCTGCAGCCTTCAGCTCTTCCGCAACGCTTGCAAGCTTCCCTTTCAGCTCTGCCATACCGATCAGCTCATTGGCATACATCTCTTGATAGCGGTCTTTTTTGCGTAGCAGCTTTTTTCGCTTGGTTTCCATTTCCTGTCTGGCCTGTTCCGGCTTTTGGGCTTCCGGAAGCTGTTTATCCAGCCTTGCCAGGATGCTTGCCACAAAAATATCCTTGTCTTCTATCAAGGATGCAAAGTATTTGCGGAGCTCCGCTATCAGTTCCGGCTCGTCCAACGTCACCCGATTATCGCACTTCTCTGCGGTATACTGATCATTGGTAACGCATCGCCAGTAGACCCGGGTGTTTACGTATGTATAGGTCTTCCGGGTGAAGGATCTGCCGCAATGCGCGCACTTGATAAGGGTGGAGAATATGTGCCTGGAGCTGTATCTGGCATCTCTGAAGGGCTGGCCGGAGTCATATTTCGTCCGCCGGGAGTCCATAATTTCCTGCGTCTTTTGAAAGTCCTCCGGGGTCACAATAGCCCAGGAGGGGCGCTGGTGACAGAAACGCTCCTCTTTGGGAACACTCACCTGCTTTCCTGTGAGAAAATCCTCGATCTCATACTTGTGGTTGACCAAAACGCCGCAGTATAATGGGTTTACCAGCACCCGCCGAACACCCCGGGCATCCCAGTCATTTCCGTATTTGGTTTTGTCGTTATCTCGGTTTAGGGTCATACTGATGGTACGGCAGCCTAAGCCCTGTTCGTTGTACAGAGAAAATATCTTGCGGACGATCCGGGCTTCCTCAGTGTTAATTTCCAATGTGAACTTGTCGATCCGATCATAGCCAAAGACCCTCTGGGGAACACGGCCCTTTTCCGCATTGATTCTCTTACCCCACTTGACACGCTTACTCAGATTATTGCTTTCCTCTTGCGCCATGGCAGAGAACAGGGTCAGCACAAACTCACTGTCCCCCATCGAATCCATATTGGCGGTGAGAAATAACGTGTTGATCCCCATTGCTTTCAGCTTGCGGATGCTCTGCAGGGCGTCCACGGTGTTTCTGGCAAAACGGCTGATATCCTTGACCACCACCATATCGAACAGGCCCAATTCTGCATCCCGTAAAAGCCGTTTGAATTCCTCACGTTTTTTTAGGCTTGTGCCGGTAATGCCCTCGTCCGCATATAAGCGGAACAGTTCATGGCCGTTCCGTTTGGCATACTGGGTGAAGAATTCCTTCTGATGAAGCAGGCTATCCAGCTGCTCATCCTTGTCCGTGGAAACACGGCAATAGGCTGCTATTTTCATTTGTTCCCCCAGTATTGGCTGAGCAGTTTGTCCACCAAAATCTTTTGCAGTTGCCGTTCAAATGCTTTTGGTGTGTTTGGATTCACAAAAATATAGGTTCGTTGCGCTGCTTGCTTTGCCACTATGCATCCCTCCTCAGAACACTTTATTCAATAAGGAGTGTTGCAATGCCCGTAATACCGGTAAGCCGCTTTATAAAAAACACCGCCGTCCCCAAGAGTGGGACGGCGGTAAATGTATGTAAGTTTACTGTAATGGCGCATCCGTTGTTTCCGTAACAGGCTGCGTTTCTTCAGGCAGTGTGGTCTGCGTAGTGGGCTGCGTTTCCTCGGGCAGGGTGGTCACAGGCTCTGTTTGCTCTGTTGGAGCAGTTGTTTCGGGAGTTGTAGCGCTATCGGGTATTTCCCAATCGGCAGGCGGTATTTCGATTTTCTGCCCGATTTGGATGACGCCGGGATTCTCGACATCGTTATAAGCAGCAAGCTTAGCTGAGGTCGTATCGTACTTTTTCGCAATCAGCGCCAAGGATTCCCCCTCTTGCACGATATGGACCGTTTCGGTAGCATTCGTAGTTGGAACTGTGGTCTCAACCGTCGTGCTTTCTGTTGTGTCATCCGTTGTGCTTTCCGTTGTGCTGTCGGGCTCGGTATTCTCAGGTTTCGTTTCATCGGTGTTATCTGCAACACCCTGCACAGCATCTACCACAATGGTCTTTTTCGATTCGTTTTTAATGTAAAATTCGCTTTCTGCTACAGAGTCATACTGCGAATTTGTTCCCCAGCGGACATCAAACTGAACTTCTGCAGTTGCCTTCACATCCAGCTGAAAGCTAACTTCCTTGCGTTCCTGATTGGGCGCGTTCACATCCTTGCCCAGCTGCTGGGTGTAATACTTGGTGCCGTTCACAGTGATAACGCCATAACCTGTGCCGGTCGTGCTATCGTCTGCGGTGATTGTTACAGTATACACGCCAGGCGTATTAAAGCGATAGCTTTGTATTTTTCCTTCTGTTTCAATTTCCTGGTCTTTCTCTATCTTTACAGAGGCAGAGAATCTGGAGGCTTTGATCGTATTGGAGCCGGAGGTTACAGTAGATGCGAAAAAGGCGTAGGCAGAAAAGGAAATTGCAGCCAAACAAATCAGCACAGTTGTGACAGTACGAAACAGCCGCTTCAGCATCATGCTGTCTGCATCGTTTCCGTATTTTGGCTTGTAGAATAGCTTTCCGCACAGCTTTATCATATTGCAACCTCCTTTCATAGATTTTCAAGCCTTTAGCTTGTGATCTGGTCCGCCTTGACGGTAATGCCCAGCTCTACTTCAGGGGGACCATCTTTACGATAATTGGCGATATTGTTTACTTCCTTGGGCATACGGACCACCAAAGCAATATAGGCAGTCCCACCGGCCTTCAAAACAGCTGTCTTGGTTTCGTAGTTATGAAGCCTTATGTTGGCAATATCCTCTGCCGTTTCCCGGTTGGCAACACTGTTTTTCATAGCCTCCGGTGTGTCGGAGACGGTAATACCAAATCGCAAATGATCCTGCAGCTTAAAGGTCTGCCCGAACACATTGGTTGCGGTGGTATAGCCATTCACATTCACAGCTGTGTGGAATTTAAAGGGAACAGAGCCCTTGTTTTCCACCTTCAGATATACCACCTGCACATAGCCTGGCTCATACAAGGCTTCTTTGTTGAATAGTTCCGTTTTGTCGGTGATCTCTTCCCAGCTGCCGTCAGTTAACTGATGGGATACCACCAAATCAAAATCCGCAAAGTGGAAGATGTTGTTGATCTCCGGCGTGGTATCGGTAAACCAGGCCAGCGATGTGCCGGCGCCCAAAACGCCCCACACGATCAGTGCGCACACACTCAGGGCTAAGGCTATTTTTTTGTAGGGTTTCTTTCTTTTTTGGGTTTTCAAACCTTATCCCTCCTTCGTCTGTTTTGCGGCAATTACTGCCGGTCCTTCTTCCTTGCAATCAGCAAAATGATGATCACAGCAGCGGAAACGATCATTCCGCCTATCCACAAGCCCACGGTTGCATTATCGCCGGTCTGTGGTGGCTTGGGATCTTTCGGCTCTACAGGGAATTCTTCGACTCTGAATTCCCAATCCAAATAGCCGATTTGGTTTTGAAATGCGTTGTCCAGCTCTACGGGAACGGTCAAGGTCACATCCAGGTTGACCTGGCCGCCGGAGTAGAGCGTGCCTAAGCACACCCAATCTGTCAGCTGCGCAGTTTCGTTGGCTTTGGCATCAAACATATATGCCATTTGATTATCGCCACTCTTTTGCACCTTAAGACCCAGCTTGGAAAGGAACTCTGCAGATTCCTCATGGGCGCCCAGAGCGCGTAGGTAGATCTCCACCTTCACCTTCTTATCAGCCTTGTTATTTACGGTGATCTTTTGGGTGAGGGTGTCGCCGGGCATTACGTCCTTAAAATCAGGAAACAGGTCGGTCAGTGAGTGTTCGCTGCCGGGCTCAAACACAAAGCTACCGGCATTTCCGCTGTAAGTCACCTTGCCGTCAGCTGCAAAAGCAGGTGTGACGCAGGAAAGCAGCAACGCAATAACCATTGTCATTGCAAGCCAGCCCTCAGGCCGCTTTTTTCTGTCATTGCGAGGAGCGGAGCGACGTGGCAATCCCCCATATAAGAAGGGGATTCCCACGACCAGTTTGCGAACTGGTCTCGGAATGACACAATTTTTTGTATTCTTCATTTACACATCCTCCTTATTCTGCAGGCCAGCCGGAGGCGGTGTGGATATTGCCGTCTGTGATGGGGTTGTTTTCACTTTGCACGGCCTGGGCATTTACGGTCAGACTAAGGGTCTTGCCGATGTGATTGGTTTGTACCTTATCGCCCACGATTTCCACGTGGGAGAATACATTGGGGGTCGTTTCACCGGGATTGACAATGTTTTTGTAGTAGTACCAGCCCTCGTGGAGCTGCCAGTGCTCGCTATCAATGTTCAGCTTTAAGCAATCCTCAGGGGTCAGATCCTGAGCAGTTGTGCCGTAAATCATTTTCACCCGGAGGTAGAACGGATGGGCGCAATCATTTTCGATACTGACTTCCTTGGATACCACATCCCCGGGGATAATATACACACCCTCTGCAGGGAATTCCGTACCCTGATCGGTCTTTTCGTGAATGATGAGCTGAATGTTGCCGGAGGTCACCACATTGGTGGCTTTGCCTACGGTCTGATAGTATGCAACAGTGGGCTGTACCATAAACGCAAACAGCGCAGCCACCACTGAAACAACAGCGATTTTCATTTTGATCTTGCCAAACATGGTGTATCCTCCTTTCTTAGTTGTCATTGCGAGGGCCGTAGGCCCGTGACAATCTTTTTCGGCAATCAAAAGGCACAAAATCCAAAGCCTTCTCCTTGAGGAGAAGGTGTCAAAAATCTCTGATTTTTGACGGATGAGGTGTAACACAACGCTATAGGCTCCCTCGGATCGGATGAGGGAAATAGACTTACACCTCATCAGTCACCTGCGGTGACAGCTTCCCCTCAAGGGGAAGCCTTTATGCCCTTTGATTGCCGCCTATCCCCCAAAGGGGATAGGTCGGACTTTGGATAGAATTACTTAATGTTGATAGTAGTCTTGGTGCCGTTGGTGCTGTCCCAAGGAGAAACATATGCCATCTGACCATATGCAGGTGCAGTACAGCCTTCCATATTTACCTCGATACCAACAGAGAATTTGCTGCTGTTGATTTCAACACCGCCCTCAGAATTGGTGTCTGTGGTAGTAAAGGTGCAGTTCTTAAAGTTTACAACCTGCTTGCCGCCATCGATATCGTCATCCTTGTAGCAGTTCACAGCGCGATTGCCATAGATAAAATCGCAATCAATAAAGTTGACGTTCTTCGCACCGTAGGTCCAAACAGAATGAGGCTGACCCATGGTATTCGCACTGGAATCGATCACACAGTTTTCAAAAGTAACCTTATCGCCGTACAGGATCTGCAGACCGGTGATGTGGCAGTTTTTGTAAGTCAAGCTTGCAGTGTTGGCAAAGCCCATATAAAGCTTGCTCGGATCACTTTCATTAAACTTGAGAGTCACACCGTCAAAGGCAACAGTAGCGCCCGTTACAAACTGATCATTTGCGGAAATGGTTGACGTGTCAATTACAGTATCCTTCGTTCCGCTGATGGTAATGGTCTTGCCCTGAAGGAGAACATTGCCACCGTTCAGGCTTGCGGGCATAACGTAGTTACCTGCGGGCAGAGAAATGCTTTCTTTACCACTGGTGATTGCGTTATTCAGCGCAGTCTGAGAGGCTTCACGCAGCATAAATACGCCGTCAATGGTCAGCTCGCCGGTAACCCAACGACCAATGTAGTCATTAAATACAGCGGTAGCATTGTTGTTGGAAACGGTGTTACCGGATACGGTTACGTTGGTCAGAGTAGTGTTAGCATTGACAGTGCCAATCACAGCGCCTGCAAGAGGAAGCTTGGTTCCCTCGCGATCTTCAGTAGCAGTCACTTTGGTATTCTTAACGCTGCAATTCTCAATTGTGGTTACAGACTGAGAATAAGCAACCAGACCGGCCGCACCGCCAACTGCAGAAATCTCACAGTTTTCAACTGAGCAGTTCTTAATAGTCACGCTTTGGCCGGAAGTGTAGCCAACCAAGCCGGCGGCGCGCTCGTTACCATTAATGGTGGAGTTCTTGATGTGGCAATCCTCAAAGGTTACATTGCCGTATGCATCCACATAGGGGATGAATGCGCCACTGCCAAGACCGTTCTCAAATGCAGCAGGAGCCACAGTAGAATCAGCAACGGTCAAGCCGCTGATTGTTACCTTGCTGCTAACGCCGCCGGTCAGCAGAGGCAGGTTCAAATTGGTAATGGTGTTGCCGTTACCAATGATGGTCAGCTCACCGTTGGGCTTAACAGATGTCCAGGCATTGGCCATATCAATGTCATCTGCCACATAAACTACGCCACTGTTTGCAATAGCAGTTGCCAGCTCGGCAGCAGTGGAAACAACGCTGTTGATGTTCTCAGCAACAACATAGTACTTGCCGTTATTCTCAACAGCCTTGTAGCCGGTAGCAACTTTGTCAGCAACAGTACCGCCGCCGTAAGTCTTGGCAGCAGCATTCATAAAGGTACCGCCCTTAACCACAACATTTGCGCCTGCATAGCACAGAGCGCTGCCGGAAGAAGCATCAAAGGTGCCGCCGTTGATCTCAACAGCGCCGCCATCCCAAGTGCCAATCACGGGAGAGCCATTTGCGCTGGCGTATTGATCTGCAGCAAAGGTGAAATTACCACCATTGATGATAATCTTACCGTTATTCCAAACGGAAACAACATAGTGGCTGGAATTAACCTCAACATTGGAGAAATTGCCACCGTTGATAATCAGCGTGCCACCAGGAACAGCAACGGCACCGAAACCGCCCTCGACAACAATGCCGTCATCCACGGTAACGGTACTGCCAGCCTGGGCGCGGACCACATACTGACCTGCATTGCCTTTAATTGTACCTTCACCGGTCAGGTTCAAATTGCCGTTGGCGCGAATTGCGGCGTCAGCAGTTGCTTCCAAAGTCTTACCATTCAGGTTCAGAGCAACAGTTTTGCCTTCAGGAATAACAACAGCTTCGGTAGCATCGATGTTGTCCATCAAGGTGATAGCAGACTCGCCCGCATTGATTGCACCCTGCAGCTCGTTAGCACTGTAAACCTTAAAGCCCTTTACCCAAGCGTTCTTGTCGTAGAACTCGTCGAAGGAGTCTTCCTCAGCAGTATACTGAGTAGCATACAGGTTGATGCCCAACTCGATGGTGGGGATAGCGTCGCCGCGGTAGTTAGCCTCGTTGCCAACAGTCTCGGGCATATAAACGATCAGGGCTACGTAGTCCTCAGCGTTTGCGCCGCCCTTGGCATCCAGAGCAGTGGTCTTGCCGTTATAGTCGGTCAGGCCCTTCGCAGTGCCTGCGGCCAACTTAACAGCCTCACGGTCGGTGTAAGTAGTGAGTGCATCGGGCATCTCCACAACCTTGAACACCAGATATTCAGACAGCTTGATGTCTTCGCCGGTCTCGGTCTTGCCCAGGGTCTCCTTGATTACGTTCACGCCCAGCTGATACTTCAGAGCCAAAGTGCCAAGGTTGGAAACCTTCAGGTAAACGACCTCAACATGGCCCGGCTCCCACAGAGCATTGGGGTTGAAAATATCAGTCTTGTCCTTAACGCTGGCCCACTCGGTGGACACTACGCCGTTATCGACCTTTTTGTACTCCAGCTCAACGTCCAAATTTCCGGACTTGATGATATTATTGCCGGAAGTGACGCTGTCTGTGAACCAAGCGAAGGTGCTGCCTACCAGCATGGAAACGCACAGCAGCAAAGACAGTGCGCTCAGCAGCAAAGCACGCTTGGTGCTTTTCTTATTTGTCATGTTAATGACCTCCCTCTTATTATTTTGCCTATCGGCAATCAAAAGACACAAAGGCCGACTATGTCGGCAGTGAAGAGTGAAAAGAGAAAAGTGAAAAAGTTTCGGTGTGCCGCAGCAGCGGCACGGATTGTAAAAATGTTTCGCACAGTGAAGCGCCGCATTTTTCTCTATTCTCTTTTATCTTTTCTCTCGCGTTAGCGTTTGTGCCCTTTGATTGCCGCCTATCCCCCGCAGGGGATAGGACAGCTAAATGTAATTGATAGATTAGCCTAAATGGATACTCAGCAGATAACGAATCTCGTCCCAGGTGATGTATCCCTTGGCAACGGAAACTTTGAAATGCTCAAAGCCGAAGCCAATGAATTGCTCGTACGTGCAATACTCAGCAAAGTCAGCATAGGTGTACAGACCGTATTTTTCAATATCCGCCTGCATCTTTGCTTCGTCGTACTTCATACCTTCGCCAATTTCGTAGGGCATTAAGTATGCGGGGCTACCTTCTACCTCAGCAGGTGTCAGAGTAAGCATACCTTCCAGCACGCAGTTGTAGTTAACCGCGGTAAGGATAGACCAGCTTTCGGTGTACTCAGACTTAACACTATAGGAGACCAACTTTGCAGTTGTCTTCTTTGCGGCATCTTTCACGAAGGTGTGACCAATATACTGCTCTGCATTAGCCTTACTGAGAATCACGAATTGATTCTCCTGAGCATCGTAGAAGCCGTGGCCATTGATGGTGTTTACCACAGTACCATCATCGAAGGTCAGCGTTACGACATCGTACCGATCATAGCCGTGATTCATGATGATGGAGGAGGGCATAGCGGCGTATTCACCCTTGTAGAAATCCCAAACCAACAGCTGATCGGAATAAGTCACCTGATCAATACGCTTCTGAGTACCGTCAGCCATAGTCACCAAAGTATCGGGAGTGACACAAATACTTGGTGCGTTCTTACCATTTGTGCTGTCAAAGGTCTTCCACTGTTTGGTGGATACACTGTCGTTGCTGGCCTTTGCGTTGTACCACTGCATCGTCTGTGGTGCTGTAGATTGACCGTTTGGATCTGTAAATGTGTAGGTGATCTTCACATCAAAATCCTGATTGGTAGTCTTGGCACGGACATAGTTATCATTATCCAAAGACTGGGGATAGATATAAACCTTGTTGTTATATGTGGTAAATTGATGGGTTGTTGCGCCGGATTTCCAACCGCTGGAGAACTTCATAGTCAATGTGGAACCATCGGCTAATGTATAAGTAAACGCATTGCTGTTGGAGTTAGCACTGCCGGTGGGGAGTGTTGTTGTGCCGGACAAGTCCAGGTTAACCAATGTGCCGGATTTGTTGTAGTAGTTAACCTTGATGCCTTCGTAAATCGGCACTGCCTCACCATAGCCTTGGCTGGTACTATAGTACGCATACACACAGTTTGAAGTATCAAACTGATAGTCGCCACCCATATTCCAAACTGGAGCAGGGTAGGACAGAACAGCAATCTCTACAGTGATGTTCCAGGTGTATTCAATGGAACCTGCGATGGGCTTGCCGTCCTTATCGTAACCGGCATCATTACTGGATGCCTTGAAGGTCAATGTCTGCTTGGCGCCGTCGGCAGCTTTAATCGTTACAGAATTACCGCTAATCTGTGTGTCATTCAAGTATGCGGTGTGCGTAATGGCTGTGCCGTTTTTCGTAACAGTAACTCCAGACAAGTCCAGTGTTTTACTGTCGCCGGAAACACCGATCTTTAATGTGCCGTTTCCTTCGTCATAGACACAGTAAGTGTCGTTTGCATCGTTTGCATCATCGGCATCATTATTAACTGTGTTATCAAAGCGCAAAGACGGTGCAATAGGATTGAAGCCAGGTGCAGTATAGCCGGGGTCTTTCAAATTGGCGTCTGCAATTGCATTGCCGCCTACAGTGTTAACCTTGGAGTATACACCACCGGCAACACCGGCTATGGTAGCATCGGTTGTCCCGTAATCTACAGTTGTACGATTATCGTTAATTTTGCTGGTGTCCCAGTTACATGCAAAGATAAATGCCAGATTTACATAAGGGTCAGTGCCGCCGTTTAGATAATGCCAGTATTTAGAGAATGAATTACCTGTAAAGAATTTGGGGAACACACTCTGATATTCAGAGGGGACAATGCTATTCCACTGCGTTTGGTTCAGCCAGTTATATTGCTTCAGTTCACCCTCAACGTAGATATCAACAACACTGGAGTCTACAGCGATACCCAAACCGCGAGCAGTCTTTCCCTTACCATAGGAATCCGCAACATCTACCTGCACTGTTGTTACATCCCGCAAGGTAACATTGGAGCCAGCGCAAATTTGCATATTTGCATAGGCACCGCCGGACAGCGTGGTGTTTTCGATTACCACATTGTTACCACCGCGCAGACACAGTGCGGTACGGGAGCCGGAAATATAGGAATTGCTGATTGTGCAGTTACCACCATAGACAATCACACTATTGCGGAAATAGCGCATATTGTTACCGTTGCCATAATCGGCATCGCTCGAATCGGTGATTTTTGCCTGGTCGCGGTAAATATACATTTCGGGATACACAGGTCCCTCGATACGCACATTATCCAGATGACCACCGTTAGCAATACCATCGTCCTGAGATGCACCAATGCTGATATAGCCGGTAAAGCCGCTGCCAACTTCCTGTACGGAAGTAGTGGGAAGTGTTACAGTGAAGCCATTACCATAGAAGGTATATCCGTTGCTGACAGTGAACGTGCCGCTAATGTTATTCAGCAGCACCACATTGTTGGATGTTGCGCTGGTTGCAGTAGTTGCATTCGTTGCATCCACAACTTCAACGATCAACTCGGTAGGAGTACAGAAATTGTAGTCCTGAATGGTAATCTTTACAACACCAGTACCAGAGAACTGAATGATACCATTTGCCCAATCGGTGGCATTCGGGGTAAAAGTGCCAGATACGTTACTATTCTCGTCTACCTTAGTGATAGTAACATAAACACTGCTGTTCTTGTTTACCTTGATTTGGCTATTGCTATTCTCGTTAAATTCGTCCTTAACATCAAAAAGCGTGCCAACAGATACTGTGCCCTTGTTACCAACGCGGTACAAGAAATCACCAGTGAATTTGGTCTCAAACTTCTCGACAGATTCTTCCTGATCACCTGCAGTAATACCAAGAACCTGAACACCTTGCCAGTTTTCCAAACCGATGCTGCTGACACCCCAGCTATAGCCGGTGAACAGCTGATGGAAGGGCAGGTAAATTGCCTTGTTATTCTCTGCTGCAGTATGGTTATGCTTACAACCGATTACAGAGTCTCTTTCATCTGCATCAACGAAACCATTGCCATTAGAGTCAGTAAAATTCAACTCAGAATGAGGAACACGGCTGAATTTGTAATCGTCCGGGCCGGAATAGCTGGGATGACCGTTCTTCACAAATTCGCAGTAGTAGTAATCGTTCCAATCACCATAGTTAACGGTACAGTCAGAAGCGGAAATACCGGCCATATTGGGAACAACCTTGCCTTCGGTATTAGTGGTATTATGACGGACAGAACCGATAATCATACCGGCATAGCGGTAGGCATAGTACTGATAGTTACCGCAAACGTCGTTATAAACATCGATAATTGCAGAAACGTGGCAGTTTTCAAAGGAAATGGTGTCCTTAGACTCATCCACGTTGCCACGGAACATACCAACCAAACCGCCGCAGGCTACATCATAAGAACCCCACAAAGCAGAGATCTTATTGGAATTGTCTACTGTGATATTTCTTAAGGTAATGGCCTCGGTGGCTTCATTTTCACGGCCTGCGATGCCGATGATACCACCATTGCCGGTGTTATAAACACGGGGATTACAGTTGGTAATTGCGATATTCTCAAAGGTGGAGTTGCAAGCATAAGCCGCAATGACGCCGGTGGGGGTGAACTCGCCGTCAGAGGAGAAATTGTCAACCGTCAGGTTTTTAACAGTACCGTTCAACACATAGCCAAACAGACCCATGGCATCCTTGTAGTAGTTAGGAGTGCCACTATAGCCGTCGTTGTAATCACCGAACATCTCCCAGGTGTTCTGATAGAAATTGGCAATAGTATGGCCGTTTCCGTCAAAAGTACCGGAGAAGGAGGAAACATTACTGGTAACACCGGTCACCGGTTCGACAACATCGTCACGGTCATAAATGTTATCGGTATTGTTATAGTAACCAATAGGGTAGAATACCTTGGTTTTTTCTTCAACAATAGCCTTGCCGCCATTCAAGTTGATATCAGCAAGGAGTGTGACGGTTGCATCGTCAAAATCGTATGCATCTTCGCCATTCATACCACCGACAATCTTGGCAAATGCATAAAGCTGGTCGGCATTGGCAATTTTGAAATCCTTGGCATCCTTAGCTTCGTTGGTATACCAATCATAATCGGCCTCACCTTTCCAAGGATTGGTAGTATCCGCCACCAGTGCAACCTCGGAGAAGGAGGCCATAGCCACCTTGACAGCGCCGGTCAGGGGATCGTAAGTAAACCGGTTATGCTGGGTCAGGTCAGCCTCGTTGTTCACCAGGGTCATCACGGAATTTCCGCCGTTTTCCACGTGGTACAGGTGATAGTTACCCATATTCATATACTTGGGCAGCACCTCTCCCAAATCGATCACGATGGGGGTGGTATTGCCGGCAGCAATGCCGCTGATATGTACATCCACAGGGATGAGAATCTCGTTGTTGACAACGGTAATGTCACTGGTGGTGTGCTCCATAGGAGTCACGGACAGAGTCAGCGCATCAGCGCCGTCAGCCATCTGGATACCGCCGGGAACAAAGGCAGAAATGCCATTGCCGGTCAGCGTCACACCGCCTGCAGGCACCTTGCCATCCACTGCATTCACCTGTTTGGTAACAGTACCGCCGGTGATAATGGTGGGATACTCTACATTTCCGTCGTAATCAGAGCCGAAGGAATCCTCCTCGAAGGAAGCCTGCGTAGCCAAAGCGGTAATGGTGAACTCGCCGGAATCCTTGTTCTGATAATCATTACCTGCTGTGGTGATCATATTCATAGCGATAGTCATAATGACCTCGCCGGAGGGGTGCAGAGGACTCTGCTGATCCTTAGCCAGCAATGTGCCGTTGGCAGTAGCGCCGCCGTTCAGAACGTTGTTCAAAAGACCGATAGCGCCCAGCTTGGACAGGTCCTCACGACTCTGCACCTCCACAGCGTGATCAGCAAAGAACACATTGATAACCTCAGCCAGCTTACCCACTGCGCCCTGGGGAGTCAGAGTCAGTTTATAGTTCAGCGCCAGGCTGCCGTTGTTCACCAGCTTGATGTACTTGACATCTGTGTAGCCGGGCTCCCAGTTATCATAACTGAAAATGGTATTGCGGGCAGCATCTTCCACGTTGTACCAAACATTGCTGCTCAGATCATCTGTCCAGTACATCTCAATGTCCAGATTGCCGGACTGAATGACATTGCCCTTGCTGGTCACAGAATCCGTAAACCAGGCAAAGGTACTGCCGATCAGCATAGACACGCACAGAAGCAGCGCCAAAGCGCTTTTCAGCAAGGAGGTTTTTGTTCGTTTCATAATGATCCCCTTTATATAAAGTAATGTTCACCTCGATAATCAAAAGGCACAAGCATCTTGGCTCTCCTATCCATCACCCGGTCATTGCGAGGAAGCGAAGCGACCGTGGCAATCCCTTCGATAAACGGTCATTGCGAAGGCGGCTTACCGCCTGTGCAATCCCCATCTTATGTGGGGGATTCTCACGGCTTGCTATGCAAGCCTCAGAATGACCGAAAGGGGTTCTTGCAAGTGCGGCGTAAGCCGTGACTGAGAGGGTTATGTCCTTTGATTACCGCCTGTCCCCCGAGGGGGACAGGTCAGTATTTTAAAGAGTTAAGGAATAACGATGGAACCGTTATTCAGGTCGATGTCGCCGCCCAACTGAATGTTGGTGGAGCCATTGTTAATGGCATCCTGCAGCTCATCAGCGCTGTTAACAACAGTGGGGAAGGTGTAGGTGATGGTTTTTACATTGTAGAACTCAGATCTATCCTCGGGATTGGTCAGACGGAGCATAACAGTGAAGGTTGCGCCCTCCAGAGAATTGCCCACGTTACCAACGCCGCAGATGAACTCGCCAACGTTCTGCACTACATCAACATACTTCCAGGAACCGGCAACACTGCCCAGCATGGGAATCTCGGTGTTAGCCTCCAGAGTCAGGTCGCCATTGTGGAAACCGATCCAGCCAAAGTCGCCGTAGTTACCGCCCAGGAAGATTTCGTTTGCGCCCAGATCACGGTCCAGCTTTACATAGAAATCGCATTCCCAGTAAGCGTAGGGACTTGCCTCAGCCTCTGCCAGAGTATCCTGACAAGTGAACTTGTAGATGGTGTCCAGGTTAGCTTCCAGGCCCTCTGTGGGAGACCACTTACCGTAATTACCCCATTCAATCTCCTCTTCGGGAGTGTAAGGAGCAACGGTTGCCTTGGGCAGGTCCTCGGGCAGAACATCGGGATCCGCAACGGGAGGAAGCTCGGGAGCTACATACTCAGAGTCTGCATCGTAAACGATCGTGAAGGGGCTGAAGGTAGCGCTTTCGAAGGTTACATAGCCATCGTAGGGATCGTAGGTGCAGGGGATTTCCGTGTCGTAGTGATATAACTTGAAGGTAGTGGGATCCATACCCTTACCAACATACACGAGAACCTTAACGGGAACATCGTTGTTTTCCTTCAGGTTGGAAACGCTGATGTGGAAGGACTTGGATTCCATACCAGTGCCAATAGTGAAGTTGCCTTCGTAGTCCAAGGGCTGGATCTTAGCCTTGGAGCTGGTAGCGCCGGGAGCCAGAGCCTCGGCAGGAATCGTAGCGTTACCAACCTTGGCATCGGTGCCGTCGGTTACGGGGATTTCAATAGCTCTCTGACCGGGTTCCAGAACGCCGGTGGACAGGCCGGGATACTGGGCATCCTTATCGTACTGATCGTTGAAGGAGTCCTTCTCCTTAGTAGCCTGAGTAGCAACCAGGTTGATACCAAAGGTGATTTCGGGAACATCGGTACCGTTGTGGTTAGCTTCATTGCCGACAGAGGTGGGCATCCAAATAGCCATACCAACAACAGCACTCCCCTTGGAAGCCAAAGTGCCCTCGCTCATATCGTAGCTGTTCTTCAAGGGTGTGCCAACCAGAGCCAGGATGTCGTTACGGGTAGCAGTTGTAGAAACCAAAGCGGTCTTGATGTAATCAGACAGCAGGAATTCTGTGTTTGCCTGATTCTTGCCGGCCTTTTCAGTGTAAACATCAGCAGCCAGCTGATACTTCAGTTCCAGAGAACCGTTGTTCACGATCTTGAAGTAAGCAACCTTGGTGTAGCCGGGTTCCCACAGGTTGTAACCGAAAACATCGGTATTAGAATCAACCTCGACCCAAGCAGTGCTGGTTGCATCAGCAGCAACAGCGGGATCGTAGGTGTAGAACAGCTGTACATCCAAATTGCCGGAAGCAATCTTGTTCTGGCCGGAGGTAACAGAGTCAGTAAACCAAGCGAAGGTGCTGCCTACCAGCATGGAAACGCACAGCAGCAAAGACAGTGCGCTCAGCAGCAACGCTCTCTTTGTGTTTTTCATTTTCATAATTAATAAATCCTCCAAAATTGATTCAGATCTTTATGGTTGGTCAATTAATGGTAGATTTCCACAAAGCCGTTGGTGGTAGTCACATACTGGGCATAGTTGGACTCATCAATCAGCACGCCATTGATTTCTACATTGTACAGAATGATCTGAGTGATCTCGCCAGAGTTGTCAACAACCAGCTTGCCGCCTGCGGGCAGAGTGAACTTAGAGTTCTCGATGATGATGGTGTTGTGAGCATCGGTCACGACAACATTGTCAACATCGCCGGTCACATTGGACAAATAAACAGTAGCAACAGTGTTCTCACCATTGACAACAGCCTCGCCGGTCACATTGGCATCCTCAACATACATCATAGTGTATTTCTGGTTTTCGGGAGTAGCAATGGGAGCAGCGAAATCGCCGGTGTAGTACAGGTCGGAAGCGCCGGTATACACGGGAACGCCCTGCCAGTAGGTCTCGAAAGCAGCTTTAGCGGTGCTGATCATAGCGCCGGGGGTGGCAGGATCAGCCAGATGCTCGGACTGGATAGCCTGGCCAACAATGTTGACCTCAAAGTTGCCCATCTTAGCTGCCTGATCGGTGGTCAGACCGGTAGGAATGACAACTGCGTCAAACAGATCAGCGGTGGTGCCGCCAGCGGGCAACGTCTCCTGATAGTAGTAGACATAAACGAACTTGCTGTTGGTGCCATCGTTGGAGTAGCTGATGCTATCCAGTGCCCACTTGGTGGAATCGGTGCCGGCCAGGAACAGGTCGACCTTCTTCCAGTCATCGCCCATAGCGTCCTTCAGAACGCTTGCAGGGGTGACAGTGACGATGGCGCGTACAAACTGGGGATGGATTCCGGTGTTGACCAGATAAGGTGCCTTAGGCAGGATCTCGCCGGGCAGGATCGTCTCGTACTTAGCGCCGCTGTCGTTGCCGACGCCTTCGCCGATGAGGTCACTATTGCCGTCACGGTCGGGATCAACCTTTTCCACCAAATCAATGCCGAACACCTTGTCGGGTGCGGTAGTGGAGTCGCCAACAAGGAAATTGTTGGTAACTTCATCTTCTGCGGTAAACCACGCCAGAGAGCCCATGGACAGGATGGCGATCAAACATACTGCCAGAGCCAGCGCGACTACCTTTTTCTTGCTGAGTTTCATGGTTTTTCTTCCTTTCATAAATATTATTTCAAAATCACGCCTACGGGCATGCCATTCGCAAACGCGATCCTAAAACCGTTGTAAGTATGTCATTGCGAGCCTACGCCTTCCCCTGGGGGAAGGTGGCCGAGCGTCAGCGAGGTCGGATAAGGGGAAACCCCACACCGTCCTTCCACACTGGGCCGTCGAGGACGCCGGCCCCTACGTATGTCATTCCGAGCGCTGTCGAGGAATCTCGCGGAATCAGAAGCCCCTCTTGCATTGAGATATTCCTCCATACGGCTTTGACTTAGTCGGAATGACAAAATGGTTATTGGTCGTTTTTCTCCGCCATTTCTGCGCGGAGCTTCTCGATTTCTTCCTTCAGCCGCTGATTCTCCTCAGCGGTGGCATTATCCTCCGGCAACGGGTCATCTTCCTCTTTTTTCTTGCGCAGCATATCCGGCAGAAATACGATCAAAATCAGCGCAAGACCCACGCCCAAGGTGATATAGGTGCCGGGGGGATGCTGAATAAAATCCGATACATAGCCAAGCATGGGGATCGCGAACTTGGGAACACCGATGACATTGTTGTAATGCACCGGATCACCATCTTCTATTTCGTTGGCATCGCCCTTGGTGTAGAATCGCTTATTCTCCCGGTCTACCCGGACGACCCGGTGAGTACCCACTACCAGATCCTCGTTCACAAGGAAGGTGATAACATCGCCCTCTTTGATGGATTCAGGATCTGTGGATTTCACATAGATCAGATCACCAACGCAATATTCCGGCTCCATACTGGGAGAAATTACGTTAAAGCACCGAAATCCCAACAAACGGGATCCCATCAGAAACACCGCACACAGCACGATCAGCACCACCAAAATTGTGGAAACCACATTCCAAATCTTTTTTGCAGTAGTGACCAAGTTATCAACTCCTTTCTTGTTTTCGGCAATCAAAAGATATAAAGTCCAAAGCCTTCTCCCGGAGGAGAAGGTGGCTCGCAGAGCCGGATGAGGTGGTGCCATTCCAATTACGGCTGCCTTGCAGCCTACACCTCATCAGTCACCTGCGGTGACAGCTTCCCCTCAAGGGGAAGCCTTTATATCCTTTGATTGCCGCCTATCCCCCGAAGGGGATAGGTCGGTCTTAATAATTACTGAATTTGTACACCGTCTACATAGACATTGGATGTGGTCATGCTAAAGTCGGTAGCAACATTGGAAGCAACTCCCTTAATGGTAGTACCTTCGATAGAGCATCCGTTGAATGTGTAGGTTGTACCATCTACATTCAAACCACCGGTAATAGCACCCATCAGATTGTCGTATACGCCACCAAAGCTACCATTGAAATCAACTACACAGTCCTTTACGGAACAGTTTTCAAAAGTACGGTTGCCGTTTTCGTTGGTGAGTCCGATGATAGCACCGGCAGCAGAGGGAGCATAGACCTCGGTGTTCTCTGCGGAACAATCGATAACATTACCGCTGTTGTGAAGACCAACAAGGCCACCTGCCTGCCAATAAGAGCTGAAAATCATAGAGTTCTTAACATGGCAGTTGGTGATGGTACCGTAAATAGTACCGCCCAGCGCACCAACACGGCCATTGCCCTGAATCCGAGCGCCGTCGATGGTTACGTTCTTAATATCAACAGTACCATTGAAGAGTGCCTGATTATCGCTGCCGGAATTGCTGCTAATGTCCAAGTTGCTGATGGTGTAACCCTGACCGTCAAAGGTAGTCTTCATTTCAGGCTCCCAGAATCTAATGGGTTTAATTGCAACATCGGCACAATCAATATCGTTCATCAGCTTCAGAGTCTTGTTTGCAAAATAGCTGTCTGCTTGTGCTTCTACCCATACAAAACCATTGGCGTTGTAAATTAAATAGTTGCCAGCCGCATCCGTCAGAACACCGTCAGCTACTTTTTCGTAACCATCAGGCATAACGACATAGGTGCCGTTGCCCATATCCATAGCCTGATAGCCGGTTGCAACATTGGTGTGCTTGTAGTTGAAGGTGCCGCCCTTAACAGTTACGTCGGGACGAACGGGATGACCTGCGGGGTTGCTCTCGTGTGCATTAAATACACCGCCGTTAATGACCATTTGGGAACCGGCCATCAAATAGGAGGTCTTCTCAACCTTGGTAAAGGTGCCGCCGTTGATGGTTGCAGGGGAGCTGTTGGAGTTGATAACCTCATTACCGTTACCGGAGAAATTACCACCGTTAACAATCAAGTTAGGACCTGCATGATAAATAGCGTGAGTAAATCCGCCTCTGTTAGTTGCGATTTCACCATCTTCAATGGTCAAGGTGCCCACATTGTAGATACCGCCGGTAACAATGGCGGTTTCAATGGTCATAGTACCACCTGCCTGATTGTTCAGGGAATAGCCGCCTACAGAGGTGAAGGTGCCGCTCTTAATATCTACGATGCCGTAATTGAAGATAGCAGCGCCGCCGTTGGTACCGAGTGCGTTGTAGACACCGTTCAGGACGGTAATCTTAGCGGTAGCAACATGTTCACCATCGGGATTATAACCGTTGTAAATACCGCGGGCATTGATAGAACCTGCAGAGGTGCTTCTCAGGCTGTATGTGGTAGCAGCCTTGGAGTCATACAGAGTCAGCTCGCCCAAGTTACGAATAGCATAGTCGTTGGCAGCGTCTTCAGCAGTGATAGACTTTCCGTTCAGGTCCAAAGCAACGGTCTTGCCCTCGGGAATAATGGGGGTGGTGTCGTTGGGGATGATGAAGTCCTCGGTAACCTTGAAGTTACCGCCCTGGTTGAAAGCAGCCTGCATAGATGCAGCATTGGAAATTTCACCGTCATAGTCAGCCAGCTTGTCGTAGAATTCGTCGAAGCTGTCTTCCTCGTAGGTGTACTGGGTAGCCAGGATCTTGATATCGAAGAAGCCGATGGTCTGCTCCTGATATTCGTTGCCGGCAGTCTCACGCATCTTCAGAGCGATACCCAGATTAGCGGTTGCACCGGCAGTGCCCTTGGGAGTCAGGGTGCCATAAGTAGAAGCCTCGATGCCGCCCAGGAACTGACGAACAGTACCTGCATTGGTCCAGGTTGCCAGATCATCGCGGGTCAGGGCCTCAAACTCTGCCTCAGTAGCACCGGGCTTAACAAACACATCGATTACGTCAGCCAGGATGCCCAGCGCAGTGTCAGAAACAAATGCTGCCTTCCATTTCAGAGCCAGGCTGCCTTCGTTCTCAACCTTCAGAAGCTTGGCATCCACATAACCGGGCTCCCAATTCTGATAGGTAAAGATGGGGTCATTGTTTTCCTTGATGGAATTCCACTGATCTGTTTCTTTGTTGTACAGCTCCAGATCGACCGCCAAATTACCGGCTTGGATCTTGTTGCTGCCGGAAGTAACGCTGTCAGTAAACCAAGCGAAGGTGGAGCCAATCAACATGGACACACACATCAGCAAGGACAAGGCGCTTAACAGCAGAGCGCGCTTGGTAGATTTACGCTTTGTCATTTTTTATGACCTCCTTAATGTAATGCGTCAACGTTGGGAAATGATGAAACCATCCTCACGCTGACCGTTGACCCAACGCGGGAGAAGGTTAATTTTTACATTTGCCTTTCGGCAATCAAAAGACACAAACG
Source organism: Oscillospiraceae bacterium (assembly GCA_017416245.1). Taxonomy (GTDB): domain Bacteria; phylum Bacillota; class Clostridia; order Oscillospirales; family Oscillospiraceae; genus Faecousia. Next base: position 98,556 of record JAFQCX010000018.1, read on the forward strand.
CTAACGCGAGAGAAAAGATAAGAGAGAATAGAGAAAAGAATCGGTGTTTCGCTGTGCGAAACAAATTTATAAGCTGTGCCGCTGTGGCGGCACACCGAAACTTTTCACTTTTCACTCTTCACTGCCGACATAGTCGGCCTTTGTGTCCTTTGATCGCCGCCCACCCCGAAGGGTGGAACGGCTTTCAATGAAAAGACGAATAGCAATGTAAGTAACGCTCCTTATTGGAGCAATCAGTATTTCACAAACGGCAGCAGCGATAGCCACAATTTCCGCCGTCTGCGGATCCAATACTGTCGTTCAAGGCCGCTGTTATATTGGATTTTCTCATTGATATTGCGTAGCTCTCGAGAAAACGCTACAAAGAACGCGATCAACGCACCTATCACCAAGACGAAAAAGACGCAAACAAAAAGATTCATAAGGAAGTTCATAGGCATAGATTTATTCGTTATCCGTTGTTTCTTCTTTTTCTTCTTTCAGCATCCGATCAAACATCTTCTCTTCCTGTCTGGATGCGCTCAAGACCGCGCAGACGACAAAGCCAAAAGCCACGCCAATCAGTAAACCCAAAATAAAAGGAACCATCTTAACTCTCTCTTTATAAATTCTTTTCCTCCCCGGAAGCAGTTTCCGCGGGCAAAGCGCCCTCCAGCTGCGCTTTCAGAGCCATAAGCTCTTCCAGCATTTTGGCATTTTCTTCCTTTTCAGCCTGAAGCTTGTCCCGTTCGGCCTGCATCTGCTCCATCTGCTCCTGCTTGTATTTGCGGAACAGATTGAAGAAATTCACCGCCTCATATATGATAATCAGCATAAAGGGCGTGAAAATACAGACAAAATAGCCGGGAGTGGTCTTCAGGAAATTAAAGAATGTACCAAGTCCGGGAATTTGTTTTTGATATTTGCCCAGCACATAGGGGTATGTAACAACGGTTTCGTCGTCCACGCCGGTGGTGGTGCCGTAGGTAACGAAGGCGGGATTGCCCTCGGCATCGGTAGTCAGGCGACGGATCTTATGGGTGACCGTCTCCCCGAAGCTGTTGGCATCCTGGGACATAAAGGTAATGATATCCCCTTCCTTCAGGGTAGACGGATCCACTTCCTTTGTCAGGATCAGCGCGCCGGCTTTGAAATCGGTGGCCGCCATAGAATCGGAATTGACAATGTACATCTTATAGCCGAACAGGCTGCGGTCGTTCCGGTTAAAGGTGGTAACGGAAACGACTGTAAAGATCATCATAAACACCGCCAGCAGAACAACCAGCCATACAAGGGTCGTTTTTAGAATTTTCAGTGCATTCTTCATATTAAGCCTCTCTCTCCAATGTTCTTTTGAAGTATTGCTTGACCGAGACGTAAATGACCCGGAACACGTGCTCACTGTAATTGTCACTGCGCGACATAAGTTCGTTGTGAACCTTTACCGCAAAATCAAGCATTACATTTAATATGTGATTGAGAATCATCCACACATCCGCTTCTTCTATAAAGGCCGGTCTAAATGTTTCAACCAGCAACTTAAACCGGGCTTCGTGGATACGGCAAGAATACTTTTTGAAATAGGGGGAGTAGTAGTAACGGACATAGGCCAGACATTTCTCTTTGTTGCCGAGCAAGAACGCCCAAACCGCAAAGAAGAAGCGGCGGCAGCGCTGCTCAAAGTCCAATTCCGTCATGTCCATAACATGTATATGCTGAAACACCTGCTCTGCCAGCTCTGCATCTAAGCAGTCAAAGGTCTTTGCGAACATATCCTCCTTACCTGCAAAGCAACGGTAGATATACGCTTCGTTGACGGACGTTTCAGTACCGATTTGTTTGGTTGTGGCTTTGTCTAAACCATCTCTGGCGATAACCCGGATCGTGCCGTCAATCAACTTTTGACGGATCTCATCCTGCCTCATAATCTGCTACTCCTTCCTGCGTGTAAATGTTTGCTACATTTTTCTCCAAATTTTTGCAAACGCGTTGCGTTTGCCGAAAATGATGGATTTAAAAAGTAATTCTTACGCAGGCCTCAATACGGCCTGCCGGGAACCCCTTCGTGCCGTTTGAGAGATTATGCACCAAATTCACAATTCATGACAGGGCACAGGCTCCAAGGGCACAGGCTCAGGTTTTACGCTTACAATACTTTCCTTGCCGCATCGTTTGCACTTGATGGGCAAGTCCTTGATTTCAGTAGTGGGAAGCAACCAAAGTACCGTATGTTTTCCGCATTCCGGACACAAAAACCGTCTTCGTTCTTCCATTTTTGTGCGTATCGTTTCTTCCAATTTCCTCTCTCCTTATGTTTGTAACTGCCATCCTGTTCAACGGCAAAAAAGTATGCGCCACGGATCGCGTTAAGCGATACAAGGCGCAGGCTCTAAGGCGCAGGCACAAACGAAGTACGCACGTTATTGTATAATCCTCTGTAATCGTAAGCAGACCAAGTCCTATGCGCTTACAAATAGCACAGATAGATATCGCTATAGCTATGTAAACTGATCGGAATCTCCCCCAATTTACATATATGGTGCTTACATTATACAGGAAACCTTCTTGAAAATCAAGTAAAATATAGCAAAAAAGCATTTGAGTTTTCTGCATTTTCTTGTGCATTATGATAGCGCCCAAAGCCATATTATTCTACATCCCCCCTTGCGAATTGTGGGCAGTGACCTCTACCACTGCCGTAGGATTGTTGGCGATCACCTTTGTGATGCCGTCCGGCCCGTTCAGACAGGTGGTGCTGGTGAAGATATGGGCGCGGCTGTCCTCTCCGCAAAGCACCGCCCGCTTGGAGAACATAGCCAGACCTGTCAGTGTCACAGGTCTGCAGGTCCCCACCACAACGTCCGCCAGTATGCGATAGTAGAATGTAGCATCCACACAGTAATGGTTGCGGTCGAACGCCACAGGCTCTACATCTATATAAGTATACAGCAGCTCTGCGCAACGTACCTTTGCCCCGTTGCTGGTATCCAGAATGTTCTGGGATGCAGTGGTCAGATACACCCGCAGATCCTCGATGCAGTCCTTATCCCGACAGCTGTCAGTGATCTTCCTGGTGTGAATGGAGAGAGCCTCCTGCAAATCCTCTATATTGCAGCGCACGCTCCCCTGACAAAACTCACGCATAGTATTACCTCCGAAAAAGTTTTGGGAATAAGCCAACGCTTATGGGACAGTTTATGCGTTCAAGGGGCCAATGGTGCAAAAAAGACGGAAAGTTTAGAGCTTTCCGTCTTTTCCATTTTAAATCTGCGCGAATGCCCGTTCCAGAACGGAGATCACTTCCAGACCGTATTCCGGCGTTACCATTTCGTTTTCTTCACCGCTGAGCAGCTTTACGAATTCCACCATCTGGGCTTCGATCAGCCCGCTGTCGTTGCAGCCCTCCACCCGGGTGAATTCCCCGCCGGCCTCACACACCCACAGATCCCATCCGTCTCTGATCTGAGCAGTGCCACCTGTGAAATAAAAGTCTGTGCGGTATTCCCGGGCGCCCTTGCAGCCGCAGTAGCAGAACGTACCGCTTACGCCGCCCTCAAAGGTGACCAGCAGCTGGGCGATGGCCTCCACCGAATCATCCGTCAGAAAATTGTTGCCGGAGGCAAACACATCCTTCACCTTCAGACCGGTGGTGTAAAACACCTTGTCCATGGTGTGGGCGCCAAAATTCATCAGAATGCCGCCACCTGCAAGGGCCTTATCCAAAAACCACGCCGGACGGTTGGTGAAATAGTCTACGTTACGCACCTCGCGAATTCCGCAAAGCCTGCCCAGCTGTTTGTTTTCGATCATTCTCTTCACGATGCGGTAGCATTTGTGGTATCTTTGCACGTGGCCAACGGCCAGCTTTGCGCCGGTTCTTTTGGCTGCGGCTATCATCGCGTCACACTCGGCAGTAGTGATAGCCATAGGCTTTTCCACCAGCACGGAGATGCCCCTGTCCAAAAAGTACACGCTTGCCTTTTCGTGGAGAAAGTGAGGAAGATTCAGGATCACCGCATCCAGCTCTTCCCTTTCCTGCATAGTTTCATAATTGTCATAAACACGGGCATCTGTGCTCTCTGCCAGCTTTTCAGCTTTTTCCTGCACGGTATCGCAGATCGCCACCAAGCGGCACTGCTCGTGCTCCAAAATTGCTCTTTTGTGCGCGCTTGCAATTTTGCCTGCGCCAACTACACCTATTTTATACACGCCTATCACCTCTGTGCATTTTGCTCTGCCGCTAAGGGCATAAGGTATTCAAATCTTCTATTATTATAGGGCAACTGCCGCCTCTTTGCAATTTTCTTTGGCATTTACGCTTCCGTTTTGTGCATTATGCACAGTTTTAATGTTGATATTTTTACATTTATCATTCTTTTTTCACAGAAACCCTCTTGCAAAATCTTTTTTCGGTGCTATAATAACAATATAAATATCTCCCTTTTCATTTTCTTATCTCCCTTTTGCGAAAATCCCGGTATCAAACGATACCGGGATTTTCTCTTATGCTTTTTTCGTGTCTGTTTTGCCTCCGGTCTCACAACTGTGTGATTCCATCCGTTTCGTCGGATTGTTCTCCATGTATTCCCAAACCTCGTTGTAGTCCTGCTGATTGCGAATCACGTGGTCATAGTAAGACTTTTGCCACAATTTTTGGTTAAAAGGCGGTAAAGCCCCCGTTTTTACACCCCTGATATATACATTTGTTGTCATTGTCTTAAAAAAGCGCATTACATCTTGTAGGGAACGGCCTATGTGTCGTTCCCCTTGAGCAAAAACAAAAAAGGGAACGGCACACAGGCCGTTCCCTATATGCGTTTATTCGTGGGCTGTTTTTTTCAGTTCCTCCACCACAGCAGCAAAGCGGGGATGATTGCGGATGGGGTCGAACTTACTGTCAGATAGTTTCTTTAGATACTCCATTGCGGCATTTTCTGTGGATGCAGTTGATATTGTCTGGGTAAGTTGTGGATCATTTTCATCCCGAGGACGTGTCAAAAGAGAGGTGGGCCACTTATCCGCTGGCACAACAACAAGGCCCCCCAGTAAGCCTGCGCTGAATTGATCAAATTGGTGAATGTGTGAAAGCATCTTTTCCAGTTCGCTCAGTGCTGATTCCAGGTCATTCAGTGTTATAAATATGCAGGCTTTGTTAAAATGCGCATCAATGAGAAGCTGCTCGTCAAAACCGTAATCCCCGTTTTCGTAGAACACTTTTACCATATCGATGGATTTTTGCCAAAGCACAAGCCTCTCTTCTTCTGTAAACAAAGGGTGTTTTCCCTTAAACGAAAGTATAAGATTCCGCAGTTTCCAAATAAAAGAATTAAAGTCGAGTTGAATGCGGTTACGCAGTTCATAAGCCCAATCTTCACCACGGAGAGTCATCAACCGGAAATCCACTTTTGTATATATCGGATCAGGTACACTTTCTGCGAGTTGCTTAGCAATTTCTTCTTTGCCAACCTGCATATAAAGTTGGCAAAGATTGCCGATTGCAAAGTTTTTTGTTTTGTCATCGTTTGTAGAATTTCTTATACGTTCAAACAAAGAAATGCTCTCATCCTGTTTGGCTTGGTTGTTGGAACAACTTAGGAAGTAAGCCAAACTCCCCATCAGAATAGAAGAATCGGGAAATTGGGCAAGACCCTCCCGGCAGACCTTTTCTGCCTCAGTCCGCTGCCCCGCACACCAAAGCTCCCGGATTTCTTGGTAAATTTCGTCGATTCGTGCATCCTTGGTTTCCACATCAATGCCAAGCAGCACATCTGCGCTGACGCGAAAGATATTGGCAAGGACGGGTAGCTGGGAAATGTCCGGGGCGGTTCTGTCACATTCCCATTGCGAAACGGCGTTGGCGGTAATGCCAAGGAATTCTGCTAGCTGCTCCTGTGTCATATCCCGTTCACGACGGAGCTTTTTGATAGTTGCGCCAATAGACATAGCATCTGCCTCCATTATTGATATTCAAAAGCGCTTTTGTATGGTCATTGTACCATATTCTCCGTGACTTTCCACATAGCAAATCCATATCCACACTGAAGCGCCACTATAGTTTTGGTAGGGACACCCGTCCCCGGGTGTCCACAGGTACAGAAAAGGACACCCGGGGAGGGGTGTCCCTACGCCTATTACAACAAGGAATCCAGCAAGCCTTCCAACTCGGAAAGGGCCTTGATTTCATAATCCGGCTGGATGTTTTCAGGGGCTACCTTGCCGTTGGGGTTGACCCAGCAGGTTTTCATACCCGCCTGGATGCCCCCCAATATGTCCGACGTCAGACTGTCACCCACCATCATAGCTTTCGTAACATCAAAACCGGGGATCTCTGCAAAGCACCGCTGAAAGTACAGTATATCCGGCTTATTGGCGCCAATCTCCTGAGATACGAAGATCTTCTGAAAATAGTGGCTGATGTTGGCGCTATTTAATCTGCCAGCCTGCACCTTGGCTGTGCCATTGCTAGCTAAGTACAGCTTATATTTTTTACTAAGGCTCTCCACTGCCTCGTAAGCGCCGGGGAGAAAATAATGACCAATGGACAGATTGTTCTCGTAGGCTCTTGCGCAGGCCTCGGGATCCACCTGCAGGCCAAATTCCTGAAACAGCGCCGCAAAGCGGCCCACCAGAACCTCCTCCCGGGTCAGCTCCTTTCGCTCCAAGCGTTCCCAGTGAGCCTTGTTGATCAGATGATAGCGGGTCAGCACTTCTTCTGTGGGCTCCAAGCCAAAGGATCGAAAGGTCTTTCCCAGCGCCAGGCGTTCCGCCTTGTGAAAGTCCAAGATCGTGTCATCCAAATCTAAGAACAAAAACTCAATCACTGTGTTTCCTCCTAAAAATCTCGTTGGAAAGGTCGGCAAACTGGGCAATGTTCAAGGTTTCCCCCCGCACATTTTCAGGCAGACCGCAAGAGGCGATCACCTGCCCTGCCCCCTCCTTGCCCAGCTCGGGGAAGCCCGCCGCCAGGCCATTTTGCAGCTTCTTTCTGCGCATAGCAAAGCTTGCTCTGACTGTACGGAAAAAGGTCGCCTTATCCAGAATCTCCCAGGGCAGCTCCTTGCGGATCTTCAGCATCACCACCGCAGAGGTCACCTTCGGCTGGGGCATAAAGCAGTGGGCAGGCACATCAAAGAGGATCTCCGGCTCGCCATAGAACTGGCAGAACACCGTGAAGGCACTGTAATCCGCCGTGCCGGGCTTTGCTGCGATCCGCAGCGCCACTTCCTTTTGCACCATTACCGTTACCGCCTCAAAGCATTCTGCTTCCAGCAGAGCCGTGAGAATGGGAGAGGTGATATAATACGGCAGGTTGGCGCAAGCCATAGGGCGCAGGCCATTCAGCTTCTCCTGCACCAGGGCGGGGATGTTCTGCTTCAGCACATCGTCCCAGACGATCTCCAAATTGGAAAACTCCCCTACTGTCAAATCCAAAATCGGCTCCAGCCGCTTATCCAGCTCTACCGCGCAGACCTTCCCTGCCCGCAGACAAAGCTGCTGGGTCAGTGGGCCAATACCCGGTCCGATCTCCAGCACGCCCACCGTTTCATCTACCCCTGCGTCCTCGGCAATTCTTTCCGGCACCCAATTGGCGATGAGAAAGTTCTGCCCCTTGGCCTTGGAGAAATGAAATCCGTGCTGGGCAAGGAGCGGCTTCATAATTTGAATATCACATACATTTATCATAAAAGAAATCCGCCTTTCTCCTGCTATCATAGCAGAAAAAAGGCGGTTTTGCAAGTTTCTGTGTTTAGCTGTGCTTCCAATCGGCATCGCCCAGGAAATAGACCGTACAGTTACGACGACCAAACTGGAATGCCTCCTCCAGGGTGGGCATATACAGATCCAGCCGCTTATTCTTGATTGCACCGCCGCAGTCCTCTGCAGTGCTCAGTCCATAGATGTATGCGCCATCGTTGGACACGATAAACATACGGGTTCCATAGGGAATTACCTTGGGGTCCACAGCCACAACGCCCCATTTTACAGGAGCGCCATTGGCGGTAAATTCGTCACAGCCGTCATCCATATGGGTGTAGGCAGTTGCCAGGAAGGTGTCCTTGCGGATGTAGGTCAGTACTTCGCCGGTGGGCAGCACGATAAAGCCGTCACCGATCAAGGGCTGGGTTGCGGTCTGACCCACCTGCTCGCCGGTACCTCTTGCAACCACCTGCTTCACAGGCTCTACGGTTACGGTCTGCTGATACACATTACGGCTGTTTTCAGCTCCGTTGAGGTAGGATACGTTGGCAGTGCACAGCATCTGGCCGTTCTTGCCTTCCACCAAAACCTTCTCCACGCCCACAGGCAGGGTAGGATCGTCACAGTAGCCGATCTCATAGGGCAGCTCCATCGTGTAGCTCTCGGTGGTTTCCAGCACGCGGTCTGCGCGGACAGCCATGCCGGAGTAGGTTTGGGTGTCCAAAGGCAGGGACACCACCATATTTTCATCAATCAAAATTCCCAGACGGACAAACAAGGCATCCAAGGTCTCGCCATAGCTGGTGGTTTCGATGACCTCATCGCCATAGTAAACCGTAATCGTCTGCAAGCGCTGCACCTTGATCTCGGACACGCCGTCAACAGACTCGGTTGTGTATGTATCCTCAGCAGACAGATTCACACCTGCTTCCTTCAAGACCGTAGCAGGGTCGGAAGCGTAGGTCGTGTGGACCGTGACATCATCGCCATCGGTGATCACGAAGGTGTTTTCTGCCTGTGCTGTCTGGGAAAGGGAACCTACAAGACAAATCAGCGCCAAAAGAAGCGCAATTGCTTTTATTGCGTTATTCTTTCTGCGCAGCACAAAGGGTGCAATAAAATCCATCGTAGGTACCTCCTTTCACATAATTTGAGCACGACACCACATTTAGTTGGTATCAAAAAGTTACAAAGAAATACAATCTGAAATCAGATTGCTAGACCATTATAACAAAATTTTTAAAAAAGTCAAGTCTTTCCTTAAAAAAGCTAAAAAACGACAACTTTTCTAAAAAATAATTGTTACAGATTATGTCAACTTCTTGTCAATTTTTCGTGTTTTTTGGTAGATTCTACCACAATATATGGTAGAAATAGTAACATTTTTTGACATATTGTGGAAATAATGTTACGGAATGTGTAAACCAAATTATTTCCATATTATGGTAAACTATTTCTGCATTTTTCCTCCCCACGTATTTTATTTTTCCGTTTTTTCGCGGCGGTCTCCTCCACTTTCTCCCCTTTTTGGGTATCAGGATTGACAAGGCTTCAAAAATGTGTTATATTTTTGTGTGTTAAAAGCTGTGACGAAGACACGCGTTCCGGCAGGGCTTCCCAGAGAGAGATCCACCTTGGTGCAAGGGTCTTGTATGCTCACCGTAACGATACCACTTCCGAGCCATCGGTTGGAAATAGCCGGTCGGGCGCACCCGTTATCGTGCCAATGAGTGGCGGAGCGATCCGCAACCAGGGTGGAACCGTGGAATACCTTTGTATCCCACCCCTGATTTTGTCAGGGGGTGGGTATTTTTTATACCTTCTCCCCAATAAAAAGGAGGAAATGTTATGTCCGAAGAAAATCTGTACACCTTTGAAAACCCCGAATACCGCAAAACCTTTTGGCACACCAGCTCCCACGTAATGGCGCAGGCTGTGAAACGCCTGTGGCCAGAGGTGCAGCTGGCTATCGGCCCTGCCATCGACGAGGGCTGGTACTACGACTTTGATGCCCCCTTCTCTTTCACGCCTGACCATTTAGCCCAAATTGAGGCTGAGATGAAGAAGATCATCAAAGAGCGTATCCGCCTGGAGCGCACCGAAAAGCCCCGCGCAGAGGCCATCGCCTACATGGAGTCTATGAATGAGCCCTACAAAGTAGAACTGATTCAGGATCTGCCCGAGGATGCGGTGATCTCTTTCTACACCCAGGGTGAGTTTACCGACCTGTGCGCAGGCCCTCACCTGGATCACACCGGCCGCCTCCGTCACAACGGCTTCAAGCTGACCAAGGCCTGCGGCGCTTACTGGCGTGGCGACAGCAATCGCAAGATGCTGCAGCGTATCTACGGCATCGGCTTCCCTACCAAGGACGAGCTGGATGCTTACCTGGAAGCACAGGCAGAGGCGCTGAAGCGCGACCACAACAAGCTGGGCCGTGAACTGGAATTCTTCACCACCGTGGAAGAGATCGGCCAGGGTCTGCCCATATTGCTGCCCAAGGGCGCAAGAGTCATTCAGACTCTCCAGCGCTGGGTGGAGGACGAGGAGCAGAAGCGTGGCTACCTGCTGACCAAGACTCCCCTTATGGCAAAGCGTGATCTGTATCGGATCTCCGGCCACTGGGATCACTATCTGGACGGTATGTTCATTCTGGGCGACCCCCACGATGAGGAAAAGGAGTGCTTTGCCCTGCGTCCTATGACCTGCCCCTTCCAGTATCAGGTCTATCTGAACCGCGCCCGTTCCTACCGGGATCTGCCTATGCGTTTGGGCGAAACATCTACCCTGTTCCGTAACGAAGACAGCGGCGAGATGCACGGTCTGATCCGTGTTCGCCAGTTCACCATTTCCGAGGGTCACCTGGTGCTCCGTCCCGACCAGTTGGAAGAGGAGTTCAAGGGTTGCCTGGAGCTGGCCAAGTACTGCCTGGACACCGTTGGTATGCTGGAAAACTGCACCTTCCGCTTCTCCCAGTGGGATCCTGCCCGGGCCGGCATTAAGTACGAAGGTACTGCCGAGCAATGGGAAGAGGCGCAGAAGGTTATGGGCACCATTCTGGACAATCTGGGTGTGGAATACTCCATCGGCATAGACGAGGCTGCCTTCTATGGCCCCAAGCTGGACATTCAGTATAAGAATGTATTCGGCAAGGAGGATACCATCGTCACCATTCAGATCGATATGCTGCTGGCCCAGAAGTTCGGTATGGAGTATACCGACGCTGACGGTCAGAAGAAGACCCCCTATATCATTCACAGAACCTCCCTCGGCTGCTACGAGCGTACCCTCGCCTACCTGATCGAGCGCTATGCCGGCGCCCTGCCTCTGTGGATGATGCCCACGCAGGTTATGGTTATGCCCATCACCGACCGGGCACACGACCACGCCAGGAAGCTGGCTGAGCAGCTGAACGCTGTGAATATCCACGCGGAGACCGACTGCCGCAGTGAAAAGCTGGGCTACAAGATCCGTGAAGCGCAGCTGCAGAAGATCCCCTATATGCTGGTCATCGGCGACCGGGATATGGAAAACGGCACTGTTTCCGTCCGTACCCGTAAGGGTGAGGATCTGGGCGCAATGACTCCCGAGGAGTTCACCGCCAAGTGCTTGATGGAAATCGCCACCAAGAGCAAGGAAGTATAAAAGAAAGGGTGTGTTGTATTTACAACACACCCTTTTCATTTTTCCAACTTTATGCTATACTGTAAATAGAAGCCCTGTAAATTCTATAGAAAAGAGGAAATGCTATGAAGAAATTGAATCGTGTGATTTGGGGCATCGTTCTGGCAGCAGTCGGCGTGCTGTTTGCGCTGAACGCGTTGGAAATCACCAAAATCGACATCTTCTTTGACGGTTGGTGGACACTGTTCATCCTCATTCCCAGCTTTGTGGGTCTGTTCACAGAACGGGAGAAAACCGGCAATATCATCGGTATTCTGGTAGGCATATTCCTCCTGCTCTGCAGCCGGGATATTTTGGACTTTTCTATGGTTTGGAAGCTGTTGCTGCCTGCCATCATCTTCATCATCGGCATCAAGATGGTGTTTGGCGCATTTTTCGATAAGAAGCCTGAAACAATGCCGGCTATCCCCGAGAATGGGCCTGTGATCGCCAGTGCAATTTTCGGCGGTCGTGATCTGAACTACGACGGTCAGGTATTTAAGGGTGGAAATGTTACTGCTATTTTCGGCGGTGTGGATTGCAACCTGAAAAAGGCAGTGATTGAAAAGGACTGCTGCATTCAGGCAACCGCCATATTCGGCGGTATCGACATCTTAGTTCCTGCCAATGTGAATGTGGTGGTCAACTCCGTCAGCATTTTCGGTGGTTTCTCCAATGAGACCTCCGCCCAGCCGGATGTGCCCACCATCTACATTAAGGGCTTTAGTATGTTCGGCGGCGTGGATATTAAGTAAGTCAAAACAACGTAAAAAGAGCGTATCGCAAATGCGATACGCTCTTTTTGTTTGCATATAGGGCTGGAGTAAACCCCCGCCCTACATTTATTTAATTAGATATTTATCAAATTACTATTGACAAAAAGTGATTAGATGTATATAATATCACTGTAGCTACAAATCCTACGGAAGGAGTATCCCTATGACTTATCTTGAAATTTACAACGCACTTCTTGCCATTAACCAAAATATGTGCGACGAATGTAGAGCAAGACTGGACGCTATTACGAAAGAAAACAGCACAGAAAGAAAAGCTGTGCAGTTGGAATATGCTATGTACAAATTCTGCAACGCAAGCGGTTTGTTTAACGCCTTTCGGACACAGCAAGCACTCCGAAAGCAACCTCACTCTTTGGTTTATGACAAATTGCTGCCGAAATACCCTAAAATGAACAGTCTTTACGAAACCCTTGACACTGAGAAAAAATGGTGTTTTATTGCGGCACTGCACCCGGAACTGTTCATCCGGGATCAATGGGTGAATAAGAAAGAAGCCGAGCTTACTGCAGCCACCGCTGCCGGTGACGCGAAGAGTGTTTTTGAATTAACGATCCAGCTGGGTGCTGTGAAGAATATGTTTGCCGCTTGGGAACAGTGGCGCGTGGAAAACAATGTTTTCCCCCATATGTTTGAAGGTGATTTTGAATGAAAGAAAAACTCCGGCTTTTGAAGCTGCTTGCCGACGAAACACGGCTTGAGATTCTCAATATTTTATTGCGGGAAGATTCCTACGTGGAAAAAATCGCCTGCGAGCTCTCCCTTACCCCGGCGACCATCTGCTACCACCTGAAAAAATTGGAGTCAGCAGGCGTGGTCAACTGTTCCCGCTCCCAATTCTATATTATCTACTCACTGAATCGGGAGATTTTTGATAAGCCCCTTTTCGAGCTGATTAAAAAGGACTCCCCTGCCGTTGACAGTGAGGAGAAATACAAGACGGAAGTTTTATCCCACTTTTTTAAGTTTGGAAAGCTAACGCAAATTCCCACCCAGCGGAAGAAACGGGAGATCGTCCTTGCAGAAATTGCAAAGAGCTTTGAGACAGGTCGCCATTACAGCGAAAATGAAGTGAACAAGATCATTCACCGTTTCCACGATGACCATTGCACCATTCGCCGTGAAATGATCGCCTGCGGCATTATGGCCCGGGAAAACGAAATCTATTGGCTAACGTAATTACCCCTTTTCATTGGGTGACGGCAATGTCTGTTTTGCAGGCTTGCCGTCATCTTTTATTTGTAGGGACACCCGTCCTCGGGTGTCCGTAAAGCACAAATCTTTTAACGGACACCCCGGGAGGGGTGTCCCTACTTCTCCTCAAAGGGAAGGCTTGCGGACGAGCAATGCTCGCCCCTACAGATATACAGGGGGATTGCCACGTCGGGCATACGCCCTCCTCGCAATGACAATAACAGTTTGCATAAAAAGAGCGTATCGCAAATGCGATACGCTCTTTTATTTACAATTGACTGGATTAAACCAGCTCGATGACTGCCATCTCAGCAGCATCGCCGCGGCGAGCGCCGGTGCGAGTCACTCTGGTGTAGCCGCCGTTACGGTCAGCATACTTGGGAGCAATCTCATCAAACAGCTTCTTTGCCACATCTTCCTTGGTGATGAAGGACAGAGCCTTACGATAGTTAGCCAGGCCAGCCTTCTTGCCCAGGGTAATCATCTTCTCAACAACGGGCTGAACTTCCTTAGCGCGGCAGAAAGTTGTTTCGATCTTGCCGTTTTCCAGCAGATCGGTCACCTGCTGACGCAGCAGCGCTTTTCTCTGTGCGCTGGTCTTGCCCAGTTTACGAGTACCGAACATGAACGTTTCCTCCTATAATTAGTTGTTGCTGCCGGAATCCTCGCTGGCCAAAGACAGGCCCATCATTTCCAGCTTCTTCTGTACCTCGTCCAGGGACTTCTTGCCCATGTTACGCACCTTCATCATATCCTCACCGGTCTTGCTGATCAAATCAGCAACAGTGTTGATATTGGCGCGCTTCAGGCAGTTGAAGCTACGGACAGACAGATCCAGCTCATCGATGGTCATTGCCAGCTTGGTATCGGGGCGATCAGTAGACTTCTCCACAACGGTAGAACCGGTGCTGACCGTATCGGAAAGGCTTGTGAACACTTCCAGATGGTCGGACATGATCTTCGCGCCCAGGGAAACTGCATCCTTGGCGGAAATCGTAGAGTCAGTCCAAACTTCCAGAGTCAGCTTGTCGAAGTCGGTCTTATCGCCAACACGAGTGGGCTCCACCGTGTAATTCACCTTGGTAACAGGAGAATAGATGGAGTCAATGGGAATCACACCGATAGAGGTCTGGGCGGTCTTGTTCCGGTCAGCCGGTACATAGCCGCGACCCTGAGACAGGGTGATTTCCATATTAAAAGTAGCGCCATCACCCAGAGTGCAGATATGCAGCTCGGGGTTCAGAATTTCAACCTCGCCATCAGCCTTGATGTCACCGGCGGTGACTTCACAGGGACCAACTGCATCAATATATACAGTCTTGGGCTCCTGGCTGTGGAGCGTCATAATCATACGCTTTACATTCAGAACGATTTCTGTCACATCCTCGGTAACACCGGGAATGGTGGAGAACTCGTGCAGTACGCCGGCGATCTTTACGGAAGTTGCGGCGTAGCCGGGCAGGCTCGACAGCATAATTCTACGCAGTGAGTTGCCCAGTGTCATACCGTAGCCACGCTCCAGAGGCTCTACGACATACTTGCCGTAGGAAATATCCTCGGGAGTATCCAAGCAGGTAATGCGAGGCTTTTCAATTTCAACCATGAATCTTAACCCTCCTTATGAAATGTGTGGGGTGTAGAATGCACACCACAAAAGCAATATGCGAACGGTTAGGGGGCCGATTACTTAGAGTACAACTCGACGATGAGGTGAACAGCGATGTCGAAGTCGATATCTGCCTGCGTGGGCATAGCAACGACCTTACCGGTAAGGGTGTTCTTATCGCGGTCCAACCACTTGGGAGCAGCAACAAAAGTGTCAGCTTCTTTCAGTGCCTTGAAGAAAGCGTTGGAAACGCTCTTCTCGCAAACAGCAACCACGTCACCGGTCTTGATCAGGTAGCTGGGGATGTTTACCCGGCTGCCGTTCACGGTAAAGTGGCCGTGGTTCACCAGCTGGCGAGCCTGACGACGGGAGTTCGCAAAGCCCAGACGGTAGACAACGTTGTCCAGTCTGCGCTCAACCAGAGTCAGCAGGTTGTCGCCGGTGTTACCCTCTTGACGAGCTGCCTTCTCGTAGTAGTTGCGGAACTGCTTTTCCTGAATACCATAAACAAATTTTACCTTCTGCTTCTCAGTCAGCTGAGTAGCATACTCGGACTTCTTCGCTCTTCTCTGACCGCCGGGGTTCTTGTTGGAAGTCTTGCTGTAACCCATTGCGGCAGGAGAAACGCCCAGCGTTCTGCAACGCTTCAGCACAGGCTGCATATTCTTAGCCATAACTCAAATTCCTCCTTGCAAAATCAGACGCGACGTCTCTTGGGGGGACGGCAACCATTGTGGGGAATGGGGGTGACGTCCTTGATCATAACGACTTCCAGGCCTGCGGTCTGGAGAGCAC
>JAFQCX010000019.1 GCA_017416245.1 Oscillospiraceae bacterium
CACGTGGATTTTCAGTCCACTGCTCTACCAACTGAGCTACAGAGGCATATTGAGCAGAGCAAACGCTCTGCTCAGATGCTTTATATGGCGACCCGGAACGGACTCGAACCGTCGACCTCCAGCGTGACAGGCTGGCGTGCTAACCGACTGCACCACCGGGCCAAATATGGTGGGAACAACAGGGCTCGAACCTGTGACCTCCTGCTTGTAAGGCAGATGCTCTCCCAGCTGAGCTATGCTCCCATACACTTGATCGCAAGGTTACATACCTCAGCGACGTGGTTTATTATACACATAGACAGCTGATTTGTCAAGCATTATTTTCGTTTTTTTGCAGGGAATTTTCTCTGGTTTTTTCTTCCCTTATCCCACCGTGTTTTTCTAAAAAATATCACTATTTTTCAATCGTATTCAGCAGCTTTTGAATGTCATCAGGTGTAAACAGATACTTTTCATCACAGAACTGGCACTCCACGGGAAAATCCTTTCCCTCGTCTTTGATCTCCATCAGTTCTTTTTTACCCAGGCTGATCAGCGCCACCTCGACCCGCTCGCGGGAGCAGTAGCACTTGTATTCCACAGGCGTTGTCTCCATAAACACCACGCCCAAATCTCCGCAGACCTGTCCCAGGATATCCTCGGGGGTAAGACCTGCCTCCAGCATAGCGGTAACTGCGCCTGCCCGCTTGATGCCGGCTTCCACCTTGTCGATGGTTTCGTCCGGCGCGCCGGGTAGCAGCTGGATCAAATAGCCACCAGCCACCTTAACGCTGCAATCCGTATCCACCAGTACACCCAATGCGCAAGCGGTAGGTGTTTGCTCGGATTGGGCAAAATAGGCGGTCACATCGTCGCCGATCTCGCCGGAAACCAGCGGCACAGAGCCCACATAAGGCTCTTTCATCTGCAGATCCCGAATCACCGTCAGCATACCGTCCATACCAACAGTTGCGCCTACGTCCAGCTTACCGGGATGTTTTTCTACCAGGGGGACATTGGGCTCATACACGTAACCGCGCACGTTGCCAACGGGATCGGACACGCAAACAATGGTACCAATTGGGCCGTCTCCCTTAATTTGCAGGGTCATAGAGCCGTTTTCCACCTTTTGCATATTGCCCATCATAGATGCCGCTGTAAGCGCCCGTCCAAAGGCCGCTGTGGCATTAGGCGCGGTTTTATGAATGGTTGCGCCACGGCGCACCATTTCAGTGGAACGGATGGCCACCACCTTTACAAAGCCGTCCATACTCATTCCACGCACCAAATAATCGTTCATTTGATTCTACCCTTTCTCGCCTTTAAGTAAATTCGCTGCTCTCCTGCTTCGGGAGGTGTTAATTTACGGTCTGCAAAGACCTCGATTCCTGTAAAACCAGCATCCTTTAGATAACCAACAAGCTGGGCTGCACTGTAGGCATATTCTCTATGCTCCTCATAGCTGCGCTGCCACACACTTCCCTGCCGCTGAAACAGATCCATCCAATAGGTGCAGATATTTGTAGCTTCGTCAAACTCGCCCCGCCAAACACAATAGACATCGTCGTCCTCATCCAAAAAGACCTGTCCGTCCATGGCGCGGAGCTTCTCGGGTGTGTTGACGTCGAAAATAAAGCAGCCACCGGGATTTAAGCATTTATACACCCGTCTGATCGCCTCCCGGCAATCCTCAGGGTTTATAATATAATCCATACTATCCAAGGCGCAAACCGCCAGATCCACACCACGGGGCAAATGCAGCTTTTGCAGCTCCTGGCACACAAACATTGGTCTGTTTTCAATGTTTTCAGCCTTCTGGGTCGCCATGCAGAGCATTTCCGGCGACATATCCACACCGGTTACCTGCAAGCCTCTTTGGGCTAACAAGACCGCTACAGAGCCTGTGCCACAGGCCAGATCCACTGCGGTACGGGGTTGCAAATTTTCCCGTTTAAGCAACTGCCAATAGAAATCAACAACTGCTCTATAATCCACATCGTTGGTCAGCCGGTCGTAGCTGGCTGCCAGTTCACGGTATGCATCCATAGTATTCTCTCCACAAAAAAGCATCCCGGACAAACCGTCCGGGATGCCCTTTAAATTTCGTTAGCGGTTAAAAATGCTGAAGATATCGTCGATATCGTCGCTCACCTTTGCACCATTGCCGGTAGCGGCAGCGGTCTCTTCGGTTACCTTCTGCTCAAAGCCGGTAGCAATAACAGTAACGCGCATCTCGTCTTCCAGATCGTCGGAGGAGGTTGCGCCGAAGATGATGTTTGCATCGGGATTTGCAGCTTCCTGCACAATACCTGCAGCAGTTTCTACATCATCCAGGGTCAAGTCAGCAGAGCCGGTAACATTTACCAGCACGCCGGTAGCGCCGTTGATGGAGGTCTCCAGCAAGGGGCTTGCAACAGCAGCCAATGCAGCCTGCTCAGCCTTCTCGCGGCCGGAAGCAACGCCAACGCCCATATGTGCGCGGCCGGCTTCCTTCATAATAGCAGAAACGTCAGCAAAGTCCAGATTGATGATCACACGCTCAGAGTAGCCAACCAGTTCGGAAATGGAGGTTACAGCCTGCTTCAGTACATCGTCAGCGATGCCGAAAGCGTTGGCAAAGGTGATCTTCTGATCGGTCACGTACTTCAGGCGGTCATTGGGGATGATAACCAGGGAGTCCACCTTCTCGTGAAGAGCAGCGATACCACTCTCAGCCTGGCGCATACGGTTTGCGCCCTCGAACTTGAAGGGCTTGGTTACGATACCAACGGTCAGGCAGCCTGCCTCGCGGGCCAGGTCAGCCACGATAGGTGCAGCGCCGGTGCCGGTACCGCCGCCCATACCGGCGGTGATGAACACCATATCGGTGTTCTCCAAAATCTTAGCGATCTGCGCTCTGGATTCCTCGGCAGACTTCTGGCCGATCTCAGGCTTGGAGCCTGCGCCCATACCGCCGGTGAGCTTTTCACCGATCTGCACTTTGTTCTTGCAGTTGGACTTATTCAAATCCTGCTTATCAGTATTGATAACCACAAAATCAACGCCCTGAACACCGGCATTAATCATACGGTTGATAACATTGTTGCCGGCGCCGCCGACACCAATTACTTTAATTTTTACCACGCGCTCCTGAAAATCTGCCATTATGCATTTCCTCCTATGTATCCGTTTTGCAGACCGAAATTTCCAATCTGCCATAATTACAATAGTACTTGTATATTCTACCGCGAAAATTCCATTTGGTCAATAGAAATTCTTATTTTTCGTCAAAATATTTCAATTTTTTATGCTGAATCCCTCTTCAAAGGGCCGATAACCGACTTCATCGGGCCAAATTGTGAAGCTAACATCCAGATATCCCGCTTGATACTGGCCCATTTTCTGGATGGATGCCTTCATTGCGCCGATCTTGTATTCCAAACGGGACGCATCTCCAAGGGTAACCAGATAGCGGCCGTCATATTTCAGCGTCAGCTCTGCGATTTTGGACACATCCACAGTATCCACAGCGCCCATCACGCCGTTGGCTTCCAGAGCAGTCAGGATCTGAATAGCTGCATCCCACAGCTGCGCTGCGGGTGTGGGAGGAAGTGTAGGAATCGTGGGGCCTGCTTCCGTCTCCCCTGTCGTTGCTTCTGTGTTCACTTCTTCGTATGCAACCGCCTGCTGACCGATCACGCCTTCTTGAATTCTTACGCCTGCAATGCCGGTATAATCCTTCGCCGCAGCAGCATTGGTGCTGTCCACTATGCGGCCTGTTTTGTCTATAAGCCACCAGGCATTATTGCTATCCTGTACGGCATACACCACTTTCAGCTCTACAATCTCAATTTTTACCGTATCGGGCAATTTTATTCCTATGCGCACATCGCCAACATATGGAAGCTTTTTTTGAATATTTGCCGTGATTTTTGCCTCGCTGAGGCTTAGCAGCGCATCACCGCTTTGAATACCGGCGGCTTCTTTGATCTCCCAGGGCGTGTATTTTTCACTGCCGGAGACCATCACCTGATCCACCTTAAAAAAGATAGACATACCCAGCACCACTGCCAAGACCACTGCCAAAACCGTTGCCATATGCAGCAGAAAACGGTTTCTGTTAAAGGGTTTCGCAGGCGCATACTGGATCTGCACCTCAGATTCCTTTTTCCGGCGGGCGGCTTTGCGACCTGCGGTCTTGCCTGCCAGGTGCGCTCTGTTTCTATCCTTGGTTACCATTCTATTTCTCCTTTATCTTTGCCAGCTGCTCCAACACATCACACAAGCGCTCTGCGCTATCCGGCACAGCCATCCCGTACAAAGCCTTTGTCATTGCCTGATACCGATCTGTGTCAGCCAAAAGGCCGGTAATGCAATCAAAAAGGCCTTGGGCTGTGCAATCCTTTTCCAAAAGCACGATGGCAGCGCCGTTTGCTTCCAGTGCTCTTGCGTTCTTCTCCTGATGGTTGTCCGTTACGTTGGGTGAGGGAATCAAAACACAAGGTGTGCCGGAGGCTGCAATCTCGCTGCAGCTGGACGCTCCTGCCCTGCTGATGATCACATCTGCCGCTGCCATAACGGTGGGCATATTATAAATATATTCCTGCATAGTGATCGCAGCGGTTTTTGTCAAATCCACACCCTGCCGGCGCACATAATCCGGCATCCAGCTCCAGCCGTAGCTTCCTACCGCGTGAATATGCTGAAAGGGAAAGCCTGCTGCCTGCTCCAAGGCAAACAGCTTTGCCGTTACTTCGTTCATAGCCTTTGCGCCCTGGCTGCCAAAGGCAGTTACCACCAGCGGTTTATCTGATAAGCCCAGTTCTTTCCTGGCATTGTCTTTTTTGGTATAGATGAATTCCCGACGGACAGGCATTCCCACCACTTCTACCTTTTCAGGCTGGTTGTAGTACTTTACGCTCTCCGGAAAACACACCAGGGTCTTATCTGCCCATTTTGACACCATACGGGTCGTCAGACCGGGCATTGCATTGGCCTCGTGGACACAGGTGGGTACGCCCAACTGCTTCGCCGCATACAGCGCCGGAAAACTGGCATATCCGCCGGTTCCCACCACCATATCCGCTTGAAAGGCGCGAATGATCTTTTTGCATTTTCCAATGGCAGACAGCACGCTTTTTACTGCGCGCAAATTGTTGCGGATCCCCGAAAGAGAGAGCTTTCGCTCCAAGCCGTAGGCAGGCATAACCTCCAGCCGGTAACCGGCCTTGGGGACCAGCTCCTCCTCCATATAACCCTCGCCGCCAATGAACAGGATATTGCAATCCGGGCATCGTTCTTTCAGGGTATTGGCAACTGCAATGGCAGGGTTTATGTGTCCTCCCGTGCCGCCGCAGGTAAATATCACATTCATACAAGTTCCTCCTGCTGCGCTGTAGCGTTCCGATAGCGGGAAACGCTCAGCACAATTCCCATCTCCCCCAAATTCACCGCAAGCGCCGTTCCTCCATAGGAGAAAAAGGGTAATGCGATGCCGGTGGATGGCAGTAAATTGGTCACAACACCTAAATTTAACACTGTTTGGACGGCAATCAGGGTTACAAGCCCCGCCGCCAAAACCGTTTGGAATCGGCTTGCTCCGTGAAGGGCGATCCAGTAGCCTCTGAGGATCAGCAACCCAAACAGAGCGATGATCAAAACAGCTCCCACAAGGCCCAATTCTTCACAAATAATGGCAAAGATATAATCGTTATACTGAAAGGGCAGGTACAGGTATTTCTGTCTGCTTTTGCCCAATCCTAAACCGAACAGTCCCCCGGAGCCGATGGCGTACAACGATTGCAATATCTGATAGCCCGTATCCGAGGGGTCTTGCTCCGGGTGCTGCCAGGCGGTGATTCTGTCCCCCGCGTAGCCCATAAAGCTTACATATACCAAAACGAACAAGGCAGCAAGTCCTGCGCCTGCAAGCAGCCATTTGGGATGGGTTCCGGCTACGAACATCATAACCACCGCCACCATACCCATTAGCATAATGGCAGACAGATGTTTTTCCAGCGCCAAGGGCACCAAAATCCCCAGCAGCGCTGCGCCAAAGCCCAGCACGCCCCGGCGAAACTCCCGCGCCCGCTTGCCAAAATCCTTGGTCAGCTTGGCAAACAGGACGATCAGCGTGAATTTCGCAATTTCCGAGGGCTGAAACTGAAGCCCTGCAATATTGATCCACCGCCGCGCGCCGTTGACAGATTGGCCAAACAGAAGCACTGACAGCAGCAGCAAAATGCTCACGCCATACAGCACCCACGCCCATTTCAGCCAGAATTCCGGCGGGATGCGGCTAAGGATCACCATAGCGCCTAAGCCGATCACCGCACACAGGCCCTGCTTTTGCAGGTAGCGGGTGGATACCGTATAGCCGGTATCATAATGGCTTTGGGCATAGCTTGCCGAATACAGCATCACAAGCCCAACGCCTAAAAGCAATAGTAGTAACAGTAAAAATATCAGGTCAACACCTTCGCCGTGGCGATCATTCCGCAAACGGCGGTTCTCTTTGGCATTCAGAAGCTTCTGAAATGCCATACTGGCTCCTTCCTTAGCCGATATATCCTGCTACCGCAAACCATGCCACAACGCACATAATTGCAGACACGGCGGTAAATACAATCACGATTTTTTCTTCCTTCCAGCCACACATCTCAAAATGGTGGTGAATGGGCGACATTTTGAACAGGCGCTTGCCGTGGGTCAGCTTAAAATAGCCCACCTGCAAAATTACAGAAAGGGTTTCTGCAATATACACAATGCCCACAAGGATCAGCACCAAGGGCATATCCAATGCAAAGGCCAGGCCGCAGACGATGCCGCCCAAAAACAGCGAACCTGTGTCGCCCATAAACACCTTGGCAGGATGCCAGTTATAAAACAGGTATGCGATCAAACCGCCTATCAGCGCGGCAGGCAGCAGCGCCAGATCAAACCGCTTCAGAGCCACGGCAGTTGCCGTAAAGAACAGCATAACAGGCACAGTCACAGAGCTGCTCAAGCCGTCTACCCCGTCCGTCAGGTTTACTGCGTTTACACAACCTACCATTACAAACATAGCGAAGAAAATATACACCATGGGATGAATGGTCAGGGTGATATCTGTAAAGGGGATGTACAGGGCGCAGGTCAGGCTGCCCTCTAAATACAAAAGGTACAGATATAGTGCGGAAACCGCCAGCTGGAGCATTGCCTTTTGAATTGCGGTAAGGCCCAGATTCCGCTTGAATTTCAGCTTAAAAAAGTCATCTAAAAAGCCTACAAAGCCAAAGCAAAGGCCCAAAACCAGCACGTAAAATACAGTTTTCTCCACCATAGAGGGAATGCTTACCAACAGGCAAATGATAGCCGAGAGAATAAACATCAAGCCACCCATCATAGGTGTTCCGGCTTTGCTGTTATGCCAGGTTGGGCCGATCTCCCGAATGGACTGGCCTGCCTTTAATGCCCGCAACACAGGCAGCAAAACATATCCGATAACACCGGTAAGCGCTGCCGATGCCAAAGCCGTAAAACAAACTCTAATCATAGCTTTTCCTCCGTAGTTTACTGCGCTGCTTCTATGAATTTCTCCAGCACCTGCTCCATACGCATACCGCGGCTGCCCTTGAACAGCAGGGTATCTCCGGGCTTTACAAGCTGCAGCAGCGCCTGTACCATAATCTCTTTATCGGTGAATGCTCTTGCATTGTTTTGGGACATTCCGCCTGTGATCGCGCCGTAAAGCACACGCTGGCTGAGCGGTCCGTAGGCCAGCATTACATCTGCCTTTTGGGCAGCCACTCGTCCAACTTTATAATGCTCGGCTGCCGCGCAAACGCCAAGCTCCAGCATATCTCCCAGTACCGCGATGCGTCGGCCCTCTTGATTACCCAGCACCGTCAGCGCAGCCTTCATAGACTCGGGGCCTGCGTTGTAGCAATCCTGAATAATGGTATACCCGCCTTTTTTATAGATCTCCTGGCGGCCCTCCATATTTTGAAAATGTGACAGGCTCTGACAAATAGCTGCATCATCGACATTCAGTTCCTTGCCCACTGCAATTGCTGCCAGGGCATCGGGAACGTAATGCTCACCCTCCAAAGGCAGAGAAATTTTCAGTGTATTATCAGCCGTTTCAGCATCAAATGACAAAACGCCATCTTCCTGACAAATGTTTCTTGCCTGCACGTAGCTGTCAGAATTATGGACACCAAAGTACACTACTTTTTTATCTATGGCATCTCGCTGGTTCCAAAGCAGGGAGTCATCACCGTTGAGGATCAGCTTGCCGTCGGCAGGCATACCCTCCAGAATCTCCAATTTAGCCCGCAAGATGCCCTCCATTGAGCCTAAATGCTCAATGTGCATCGTGCCAATGTTTACGATCACTGCCACATCCGGCTTACCGATAGATGTTAGATAGGCGATCTCCCCGAAATGGTTCATACCCATTTCCAAAACGGCAATCTCCGTATCCTCGGGCATTGCCAGAATTGCCATGGGCATACCGATATCGTTATTGTGGTTTGCAGGGGTTTTTGCCACCCGGTAGTTGCTTTCCAGTACTGCAGCGATCATTTCCTTTGTGGTGCTTTTACCCACAGAGCCTGTGACGCCCACCACCTTCATACCGATGCGCTCCCGCTCACCACGGGCGATCTGGCCCAGCGCAATGCGGGTGTCCTCCACCACGATAGCAGGGTATTCGGCCTCACAATGGGTGCAAAGCACAGCTGCTGCGCCCTTTTGGAGCGCTGCGGGAATAAAATCGTGTCCGTCACGCTCCCCTTGCAGGGCGACAAAGAGCTGCTCTTTCTCTATTTTACGGCTATCATTGTTAGCGCCCAGGAAGGTGACATCTTTGTACTTAGGATCAACTTTACCTCCGCACCAAAGCGCCGCTTGCTGTAATGTGATTCTGCCCATTATCCGTTATTCTCCTTCAAATATGCGGCCACCACTTCCCGTTCATCCAAGTGGTGCTTCACACCGCAGATTTCCTGATAGGTTTCGTGGCCTTTTCCAGCAAGTACTATTATATCATTTTTTCTCGCGATGTCCATAGCTTGATGAATGGCTTTTACGCGATTTTCAATTATTTCGTAGTTATTTTTTGACGAATTTACCCCTTTTAGGATATCCTGTATGATTTTTCCCGGGTCTTCCGTACGGGGGTTATCTGAGGTGATAATGGCGTGATCTGCAATGTCCACACCGATTTTGCCCATAATGGGCCGTTTTACAGGATCCCGGTCTCCACCACAGCCAAATACCGCGATGAGTCTGCCCCGGCAATAGCCCTTTACAGAGGTCAGCACGTTCTCCAAGCCATCGGGGGTGTGGGCATAGTCGATGAGCACCGTGTAATCCTTACCCGGTGTGGGAACTACTTCTACCCTGCCCTTGACGCCCTTAGCAGTCTTTAATGCGCCACAGGCATCAGAAAGGGAGATACCCAGCTGCATCGCGCAACCCAGCACAGACAGGGCGTTATAAACCGTGAATTTACCGGGAATGGGCAATTCTACAGGTACACGCTCCTTACCAGATACCGCGACAAAGGAAATGCCGTCTGATTTGAGTTCTAAATCCTCTGCCTGCAGGTCAGCATTTCCCTTTACAGAGGTGGTCAGCATTTGACAGGTAGCATTTTGGGTCATTCTTTCAAACCACGCGTCGTCTGTATTGGCAACGGCTTTATTGCACCGGCGGAACAGTTCTGCCTTGGTATCGCAGTATGCTTCCATGGTCTTATGAAAATCCAAATGGTCTTCCGTGAGGTTGGTAAAAGCCGCCACTTCATAGTGTAGCCCTGCAACTCTATCCAGCGCAATGGCGTGGGAGGATACCTCCATAATCGCATACCCGCAGCCGGCATCACGCATTTGGGCAAGGAGCGCCTGCAAATCAAAGCTCTCCGGCGTAGTGCGCTCTGTGGGGATCACCTGATCGCCGATCATATTTTCCATGGTGCCCATTAAGCCAACCTTCGCCCCCAGCACCTGCTCCAGCACGTGCTTGAGCAGCAATGTGGTGGTGGTTTTTCCGTTGGTGCCGGTTACGCCGATGAGCTTCATAGCCTTAGCCGGATGGCCGTAGAAATTTGCGCCGATCAAAGCCAGCGCCAATCTGTCAGAATCCACCTGCACGTACGGCACTTCCTCTGCCTGAGGCTGGGCGGTCACAACCGCCACAGCGCCGCTTTGCAGCGCCATAGGGATATACTTGTTGCCGTCGGTTGCAAAGCCCGTGATCGCCACGAACAGGCTGCCGGGGGTCACCTTGCGGGAGTCATAGACCACCGAGGTGATCTCCATATCCATATTCACATTGGCATCAAGCACATTGATACCTGCAAGCAACTGACTTAATTTCATAATGATCTCCTTTGTAGCCTAATCTGCCGCTTTTATATCGGCAAGCTCCAGTTTTATGGTCGTTCCCACAGGAACTTGTGTATCCTTTGCTTCTGATTGGGCAGTAACCACCGCGTCCATTGCGCTGTTTCCTGTCACCAGTATGTATAATCCTAACAAGCCTGCGGCATCGCTGGCCTGTTGACGGGTCATCCCCGTAAAATCGGGAACTACGACCTGCCTGTTTTCGGGTTCTTCCCCTAAGTATAGCAGCACCTGGCTATTGCCCGCCACAACATTGCCCGCCAAGGGGATCTGCCCAGTGACCGTTTCTCCTGTCCCCACGAATTCTGCGGTCAAGCCCAAAGCTTTCAGGCTTTTTTGCGCATCGGTCAGGGACAGACCTGTAAAATCCTCCACCGTCACTTCCCTGCCGGCTGCATCCTCCTGGGTATAGTTCCGCTTTACCTCCAGGTAGGGCAGAATGTCTGCCATCACCGCCCCCACGGTAGGCGCAGCCATAACACCGCCGGAAATATAGATGCCGGTGCTGCGGGACGGGGTATCCAACGCCACAAGTACAATATACTCCGGATCGTCCATTGGCGCAACCCCTACAAAGGATACAATTTTATCCTGCACCCGCTGACCGTTTTCGTCAAACACATCAATTTTTTCGCTGGTACCAGTTTTTCCACCAATGGAAAAGCCTGCAACCTGCGCATTTTTTGCCGTTCCCTCAGTCACCACCGACTCCAAAAGGGTACACATTGTTTTGGAGGTTTCCTCCTTGATCACCTGTCGCAAAACCGTTGGCTCTTGCTGCAACACCACATTGCCATCTGTATCCATCACTTGGGATACCAGATATGGCTCCAGCAAATAACCGCCGTTTACCACCGCTGCGATACCCCGCACAAGCTGCAAAGGTGTCAGCTTAAAGGTCTGACCGAATGAGCCTGAGGTTAAGGAGGCTGTACCCCACTTATCTGTGTTTGTTACCAGCTCCCTGGAGAAGAAAACACCCTTGCTCTCACCTGCCAGGTCGATGCCCGTTTTTTCCGTGATACCGAAGTTTTTTACATATTCATAAAATCGCTCCCCGCCCAGCTTCAGAGCGATATGGGCAAATGCAAGGTTGCAGGAATTTTGCAGGGCCTGGGGCGTTTTCTGTGAGCCGTGGCCTGTGGAGCGCCAGCAGTGCAGCCTTTGGGCGCGGCCGGGGATCTGCTCTGAGCCGGAGCAGTGAAAATTGGTTTCCAAGTCGATTGCGCCGCAATCCAATGCCGCTGCCATGGTCATCACCTTAAAGGTAGACCCCGGCTCGTAGCCGTCAGAAATACACCGATTGCGCCACTGCTTTAAAAGCGCCGCATTCAGCGCCTGCTGGTAGGCCTTTTTTCCATCCAGAAAGGCTTGTGAATCTGCAGGCTTCAGCAGGTATTCTGTTTTCACTTTTTCCAGCTCATATGCCGCCTTCGGGTCAGCCACCTCCAAATAATTGTTGGGGTCATAGCTGCCAAGGGTCGCCATTGCCAGTATTTCCCCTGTGTTCACATTCATAACCATACCGAATGCGCCGTTTTGCACATCATAGCGGGCAATGGCCTGTTCCATTTGTTTTTCTAAACAAGCCTGCACGGTAACATCCAAGGTAAGAACTACGCTGTCGCCCTGTCGGGAGGCAATGTAGTTTTCATAGGAAAAGGGCATATCCATTTCGTTGTTGCCCTTGGTGGTGATCACGCTGCCTGCAGAACCTTCTAAATAACTGTTATACGCCGCCTCGATACCCTCCGAGCCGGTGTTGGAGGCATTGGTAAAGCCGATCACCTGTGCTGCTAAATTGCCGTAGGGATAGTAACGCTGGGAGTTGGGCTCTATATGAATTCCCAGAATCCCCTGTTCGTTGATATATTCCCGCACCAATGCGGCGGTTTTTTCGTCAATGCGGGCAGCGATTTGCTTGTACCGCATTTTGGTGTCTTTTGCCTGCTCACAGATCCACTGGGGATCCAGATTCAGAATTTCCCCCAGTTTTTGCCCAATGGCGGGGATATCTGCCTTGGACTGCTTCAATTCGTGGGGATCTAGGTACACATTTTCCACACTTTGGGAGCAAGCAAGGATATTCATATTTCTGTCGTATAGGATCCCCCTATCCGCGGTGACAGGGGTGGTTCGGGTTTGATTACGCAGGGCAAGACGCGCATAATAATCGTAATCCCGCACCATCAGGGTATAAAGTTGCATAACCACAGGAATAAAGGCAAGGATACCCAGGAACAGAGCCGTCAGGGTAATGCGCCTGTGCTGCCCCGTATCCTTGCGAATCCGATTGTACTCCTGCTTTTTTGTTCTTCCTGCCATTACACTTCCGACCTTTCCTAAAAATGGGCAGCAAGGGAATCCCTCGCCGCCCATCGCAGCCTTATTTAAGTGTATTGGTCGGGACAAACTTTATGCAAAAAGACCTGTTAAAAATGTTCCGATACGTTGCCAAATGCTTGCCTGCTGAGCGCTTTCCAGCTGGGGAAGCTCCACTTCAATGGGTGTGTAAAGCGCATCCTCACGGGGAATCATACCCAATGCCAATGCGGTCTTTTCCACCTCTTCCATATTGCACTCTGCCAAATATTCTGCCTGCAAAGAATCGTTTTCCTGCTGAAGACGTTCCACGTAGCTTATCATCTGGGCAGTTTTTTGCTGCTCAACACGGAGCTGGCTGATACCAACAACCATCATAATCAGCATACTCACTGCAACCACGATGCCCAACGTAGCAACGGGGTCTACATAGATGCGCTGGATTTTGCGCTTCTTGGGCTTGGGAAGTTTGCTGATCAGAGGGATCGCAGCAGGTGCAATGCGCTTTGCTGCGCTGCCGTGGGTATAAAACTGTACATACCGGACATCCACATTCTGTGCCATTGTACCTGCTCCTTTCCTTTATAGCTTTTCACATACCCGCAATTTTGCGCTGCGGGAACGGGGATTCACTTCCAGTTCTTCGTCGCCTGCCACGATGGGCTTTCTGCTGATCAGCTTTACCTGGGGTTTCTTTCCGCAGACACATACAGGAAAGCTGGGCGGACAGGTGCAGCCATTTGCTGCCTCCGCCATTGCATTTTTTACAATTCTGTCTTCCAGGGAATGGAAGGTGATCACCGCCAGCCGTCCACCCGGATTCAAAAGCGGGATCGCATCCTGCATTGCCTTTTCCACAGAGCCAAGCTCATCGTTCACCGCAATGCGGATCGCCTGAAAGCTCCGCTTGGCGGGGTGCTGTTTTTCCCGCAACGCCTGGGCAGGCATTGCAGAACGAATCACATCCACCAGTTCCAAGGTGGTTTCAATAGGCTTTTCTTCTCTGCGTCTGCAAATGGCAGCTGCAATACGAGGAGCATACCGTTCCTCGCCGTAATCATACAAAATCCGTTTCAGCTCTTCCTGTGACCAGGTGTTGACCACTGTGTGCGCCGTTAATGCATCCTCATTGTTCATCCGCATATCCAGCGGCGCATCCGCCATATAGGAGAAGCCCCTTGTTACCTCATCCAGCTGAGGAGAGGAAACGCCTAAATCCAGCAAAATTCCATCCACGCCGGAAAGGCCTAAGTCTTTTACGACTTGCGCCATTTCACAGAAATTAGAATGGACCAGGATCACATTGTCTTTATATGCTTCCAGCCGCTCCCCTGCTGCCTTTAATGCAATGGGGTCACGGTCAATGCCGATGAGCCGGCCGGTTGTAAGGCGCTTTGCAATTTGGGAGGAATGTCCCGCGCCGCCTAAGGTGCCGTCAATGTAGATGCCGTCAGGCCGAATGGCCAGGCCGTCCAGGCACTCCTGGAGCAATACGGAAATATGGTGGAATTCACTCATAGACCGATTGCCTCCAAGGATGCAAGCAATTTTTCGGGTGTGAGATTCTCTGCCTCGAACTGCTTAAATTCAGCAGCGTCCCAAATCTCTGCCTGCCCTGCGCGGCCAACGATCATAACATCCTTTCCCATACCTGCATAGTCCAGCAGAAACTGAGTCAGGGTGAAACGAAACTGCTTATCGGGATTACACTGGGTAGCGTTCATAAAAATCAAGCTGGTAGCAGCAGAACGCTGAGAGATGGGCAGGGTGTTATAATTCTCACTTAACGTGTCCCAGTCCTTAGCGGTGTAGACAGTCAGACAGCGGTGACCGCAATTGACGCCCAGGGTGACATAGAAATCCTCACCCAGTTCTGCCCTTAGCTTTGCAGGCACAAAAAGACGGTTCTTTTCGTCCAGCTTTGCAGGGTACTTTCCGATCATTTGCGTTCACCTCCACTCCATTTTGCTCCACTTTACTACCATTTTGCTCCATTTACTGATAGTATAAACCATGGTTTTTCAAAAATCAACACTTTTTTTGCGGTTTTTTTCAAAAAATTACGACAAATTTACTGTGTTTTTCTAATTTTAGAACGCTTGTTCTAAAATAGAGCAAGCGTTCTGCGTCTGTCAAAACACATTTTTGACAGACGTACAGAGGTCACGAAAGCCGGCAAGACAAACAACTGACACTCGTCGGCGTACAGGTGGTACGGTAGAGGGTCAGTTGTGCAGTAAGTCAAAATACCTTGCGCAGCAAGCATTTTACCCCTCATCCGTCAAAAATCAGAGATTTTTGCCACCTTCCCCCCAGGGGGAAGGCTTCGGGGCGCCGCCCCGATCATTTTCTCGTATTTTGACGGTTGGCGGCTTTCTTGACGCTCTGAGGACGCTTGTTCTAATAAAATAGAACAAGCGTCCTGTTTAACTCTGAAAAACGAGTTTTCCGTCTTCCAGCTTTCCTTTTATTTTCGATGGCTTTTTCGGGCACTTCAGCAAGAAGACCGCCAACGGTCCTTCCACCTGCTCCTGCACCAAGCGTCGGATGTGCCGCGCGCCGCCTTTTTCTTTTCCTGTGCTTCCCAACCGGCTTGCCAGCTCCTCGGGAAGTCCAAGCTGAATGCCCATTGCCTCTGCCCTTGCCTGCAGCTGCCGCAGATATTTCCGGGCAATTTGCTCCATTGCATCCTGACCTAAAGGCGCAAAGGGTACGATCGCATCCACTCTGCCCAAAAATTCCGGCGTAAAATGCTGACGCAAGGCTTCTTCCATTTGCCCCGCTTTGCCTGTTGGCTGAAAGCCCAGGCCGTCCCCTTTTAAATTGCCTCCTAAGTTGGACGTCATGATCACAATGGCATTGCGAAAGCTTACCCGCCTGCCTGTGGAATCGGTTAGAACGCCCTCTTCCATGATCTGCAGCAGAATTCCCGATACATCCGGGTGCGCCTTTTCCAATTCATCCAGCAGCACCAAACAATAAGGTCTGCGGCGCACTGCCTCGGTCAGCTTGCCCCCTTCTTCATACCCCACATAACCCGGAGGCGCACCCAGCAGCCGCGCAACCGTGTGCTTTTCCATAAACTCCGTCATATCCAAACGGATCATAGCGTCCTTACTGCCATAAAGTTCTCTTGCCAAGGCGCGGCAAAGCTCGGTCTTTCCCACGCCTGTTGGACCTGTCAGCAATATGCTTGCCACGGGACGGTCCTCCTCCCGCAGGCTGCTTAAGCCCCGGCGGACACATTCAGCTACCTGAGAGACTGCCTTATCCTGTCCCATAATCTGCTTCTGCAAAATAGCTTCCAGCTGCAGCATACGTTCCTTTCGATTGGCGGTGAGCCGCCCTACGGGGATTCCCGTGCGAGCGGATACTGCCCACGCCACATCTGCTGCCGTGACCGTTTTGCTGCGCCGCCCCTCTATACCTTTTGCCGCCAAACGCTGCATCCTGTCCCGCAGCTGCGCCGCCTTTTCGTAGCGGCTCTCCCGCACCGCCTCCTGCAGCTCCTCCTCAAGCTCCTGCCGTTGGGTGGTTTTGCCCGAATACAGCTCCTCCATACGGGCGTGAGATGCGCCCTCATCCAAAAGGTCAATAGCCTTATCCGGCAAGTATAGATCCGGCAGGTATCGCACAGACAGCTTCACCGCTTCCTGTATTGCCTCCTCGGAAATGCGGATATGGTGGTGATGCTCCAGGCTGGGCCGCAAGCCGTGCAAGATAGCAAGGGTCGCCTCTTTATCCGGCTCCTCCACCATAACCGGGCGGAAACGTCTTTCCAATGCCGGGTCTTTTTCGATGAATTTCCGATACTCCTGCAGGGTGGTTGCCCCCAGCATCTGCAATTCTCCCCTGCCCAATGCCGGCTTGAAGATGTTAGCCGCGTCAATAGCGCCCTCTGCTGCGCCAGCGCCCACGATGGTATGCATTTCATCCACAAATAAAATCACATCGCCGCTGCGGCGGATCTCTGCCAGCACATCCCGCAAACGCTCTTCAAATTCGCCCCGGTATTTCGTTCCCGCCACCAGATTCGCCATATTTAGGCTGTAAAGCCGTTTATTCTTCAACTGCGGCGGCACTGCGCCGGCTGCCATCCGTTGGGCAAGCCCCTCGGCAATGGCGGTCTTTCCCACACCCGGCTCCCCAATCAGGGCAGGATTGTTCTTATTCTTTCGGCTGAGGATGCCAATCACCGTATCGATCTCCTGCTCCCGTCCGATCACCGGCTCCATTGTGGCCGCCTTCTGTATCAAATCCTCGCTAAACTGTTCCAGTAGTTTCGTTGAAGTCGCCTCCCTACATTCCGTTTTTCCCTGTTGCCAACGGAGGGTCTCCACTGTGTGGCTGAACAGTTCCTCCGTATCCACGCTGTTTAGTATCAGCAGTTCTCTTGCCGCCGTCCGTTCCTGCCGCAGCATAGCCAGCAGAATGTGCAGCGGCTCAACCTGCAGGCTGTGTTGAAAACCCGCCTCCTGCCCTGCATTTTTCAGAATTCTCTGCATTTGCGCAGAAAACCCCTGTGGAAGCGGCAATCCCCGTGTGCCCACGCCATACAGTACTGCGGATATTTGTTCCGTGAGTTTTGGCTCTACACCTGCCGCTTGTAATAATCTCCCCGCCGCATCCGTCTGCTCAGCCATTGCGATCAGCAGATGGGCGCTGCCCACATAGCCGTGTCCGAAGTCTCGCGCAATCCGCGCCGCGGACAGTAAAATCCTCTGTGATTGTGTGCTGTATCGCATAAGTACCTCCTACCTCGGAAGATTCTCCCCCCGGGTGAAGAAAAATATACGGCTGTTTTATAAAAAGCCATTGCATTTTGCAAAAAATGTGCTAAAATAGTGTTGCACTCCTGTGGAATGCAACATAACAAACATATTGGAGGGAATATCATGGCTTACAAAATCACTGATGCTTGCGTTAAGTGCGGTGCTTGTGCAGACAACTGCCCCGTAGAAGCTATCTCTGAGGGCGACGAGATGTACGTGATCGACGCTGATGTTTGCGTTGACTGCGGCACCTGCGCTGACAACTGCCCTGTAGAAGCAATCGTAGAAGGCTGATTCTCCGATTCTGCTATCAGCCTGCGTACTGGTTACGCAGGCTGATTTTTTCTTAATTAGGGCAGAGCGATAAATCTGAACCCTAGGGGGGACAAGTTTATGGAACAGCTATACAACGGATTTACTTTGGCATTATCCAAGGGGGCATTTCCCCTTAGCACAGACTCTATCGCCCTCAGTAGCTTTGTCCGTTTGCCCAAACAGGCAAAGGTGCTGGATCTGGGCGCAGGCTGCGGCACGTTGGGGCTATACCTATGCGCAAAGGATCCCGCTTGCAAAGTTACCGGCATTGAAATTGACGAACATGCCCACAAAATGGCTTTGCGCAACATTGAAAATAACGGTTTAACCTCCCGCCTATCCAGTATATGCACTGACCTGCGAACCGTCCCCTCTTTTATTGCGGCAGGGAGTTTTCACTGCTGCGTGTCCAATCCCCCCTACTTCTCTGCCCGGCAGGAAAGCGCCAACGGGGTGGCACGGCACGAACAGCTTTGCACATTGGATGATCTGTTTTCAGCCGCCCAATGGGCTGTGAAATTTGGCGGAGATTTCTTTCTGGTGCATAAGCCCGAGCGTCTTGCTGAGCTTTGTGCCTGCGCTGCAAAGCATTCCTTAGAGCCAAAACGGTTGCTGCTGTTACGTCACCGCCCCGGTGACCCCATTGCGCTAATATTGCTGCAATGCCGCAAGGGCGCAAAGCCGGGATTGACCATTGAAGAGGAAGCATTGCAGGACGAAGCCGGAAAACCCTCGGAATATTACCGAAGGCTATATCATATTTAGGAGGACACCCGATGGCCGGTATGTTATATTTGGTGCCAACTCCAATTGGCAATCTCTCTGACATCTCTATCCGTTGTCGGGAGACCTTAGAGAAGGCAGATTTTATTGCCGCTGAGGATACCCGTGTATCCTTGAAGCTACTGAACCATTTGGGCATTAAAAAGCCCCTTGTCAGCTATTTTGAGCATAATAAGTCGCAAAAAGGCGAGATGATCGTGGGTCGGATCCTCGCAGGTGAGACCTGCGCCCTGGTATCTGATGCAGGCAGCCCTGCCATTTCCGACCCCGGCGAGGAGCTGGTAAAGCAATGCGCTGAGGCGGGTATTACCGTGTGCGCCATCCCCGGTCCTTGCGCTGTGATCACTGCATTGAGTATTTCCGGACAGGCCACCGGCAGATTCTGCTTTGAGGGCTTTCTGTCCACCGCCAAAAAGAGCCGCCGGGAGCATTTGGAATCCCTTGCAAATGAGCAGCGCACCATGGTCTTTTACGAGGCGCCTCACAAGCTGCTGAACACCCTGGAGGATATGGCGGCTGTCTTCGGAGAAGACAGGCCCATCAGCCTGTGTCGGGAGCTGACCAAGCTCCACGAGGAAGTGATCCGCACCACCTTGGGTGGTGCCATCCAGCTTTACAATCAGCAGCCCCCTAAGGGCGAATTTGTGCTGGTGGTGGCAGGCGCAGCGCCTGCGGAAGAAAAGGTTGCCACGGAAGATGACGCGGTGGCAAGAGTGAAAGAACTGATGGACGGCGGTATGAGCCGCAAGGACGCCATTAAGCAGACTGCGCAGGAGCTGCATTTGCCCAAAAATGTGGTTTACGATGCTGCGCTGAACATCTAAATAAATATCCCTCCCGAGAGCCGCATAGACTTTAACCAATTCGGTTGGAGATTGCCACACCAGTGTGCCCACTGGTTCGCAATGACCATTGGTTGTGTTTATGGTCGGTTCGGGAGGGATTTTTATGGTTATGAGTTGGATTTGGACGGGAATGGTCGCCCTTTCCATTATTGCAGCGGCCTTTTCCGGGAATATGTCTGCCTTATCCGCCGCCGTGCCCAAAGGGGCGCAGGCAGGGGTCACCCTTGCGGTATCTATGGCGGGGTCGATTTGTCTGTGGACAGGTGTGGGCAAGCTGATGGAAAAGGCTGGACTCACAGGTAAGCTTTCCAAATTGCTCCGCCCTTTGCTGGGGAGGATCTTTCCATCCATTAAAACTGATTCCGTGTTGGAAAACCATCTCAGCGCCAATGTGTGCGCCAATTTTTTAGGGTTGGGCAATGCCGCCACACCTATGGGGATACAAGCCGCACAACGAATGGCAATGGGATGCAATGGAATCGCCAGCAATGAACTGTGCAAGCTGATTGTACTGAATACTGCTTCCATTCAGCTGATCCCTGCCAATGTGGCTGCAGTGCGCTCCTCTCTTGGGTGCAATACGCCCTTTGACATTCTGCCGGCGGTGTGGATCACCAGCCTATGCTCTGCAGGCTTGGGTGTGGTCATGGCTTGGGGTCTTGGAAGGCTGTGGAAGAAATGACAGATTACATTGTTCCAATTCTTCTGCTTGCCGCATCAGCCTTTGCTCTTCGCAAACAGGAGAATAGCTATGATCTGCTTCTGTCCGGCGCAGCAGACGGGCTGAAATTACTGGTCACCCTTGTGCCTACATTGGTGATGCTGTTGACCGCCGTGACTATGCTCCGGGAATCGGGCGCTATGGAGGCAATCAGTACATTTCTTTCCCCGGCTTTCCGGTTTGTAGGGATTCCCCCGGAGACGGCTATGCTGGTATTAATCCGTCCAATCAGCGGGAGCGCGGCGCTGGCTATTGGCGCGGATCTGATGGCGCAGTACGGTGTGGATTCTGTTATTGGAAGAACTACTGCTGTGATGCTGGGCTCTACGGAGACCACCTTTTACACCATCAGCGTGTATTTTGGTGCTGCAGGCATCAAAAAGACCCGTTACACTCTCCCTGCTGCCTTGTTTGCAGACTTTGTGGGTTTCTTTATGGCATCGCTGACAGTTAGGCTACTGATGTGATCCATACCCCGGAGATTGCCACACCAGTGTGCGCACTGGCTCGTAATGACAACAAAAACGGTGTGCCAAAGCACACCGTTTTTGTTGTATTGGATTATTCTTCGTCCTCGTCCTCGTCGTCGAAGGTGAACTCTAAGGTTTCGCCGCACTCGTCGCAAACGATGCTGCCCTCTTCCAGAGTATCCTCGTCAAAAGCGATGACGTTGCCGCAAGCGCACTTCACTTCGTAGATGGTGGAGTCCTCGTCGCCGTAGTCGAAGCCTTCGTCCTCATAGTCATCATCGTCGAAATCGTCGAAGTCATCCTCGTCGTCATAGTAGTCGTCATCCTCGCTCTCGAGAATGTAGTCCTCAATGGCGTCCAGATCCTCTTCGATCTCATCCAGCTCATCGGAAATTGCGATGGTGGTATCTTCCACATCGGACAGCTTCTTGGTCACATCGCCCATCAGCTCAACCAGCGCGGAAATCAGCTTGCCTTCGGCCTTTTCTGTGTCCAGATTCAGGCCGTCCATCAAGCCTTTAATATATGCGGACTTCTCAGAAATAGTCATAGCAATTCTCCTTAATTACAAAATTATGCCTTGGAACGGCCCAGATACTCACCGGTACGGGTGTCGATCTGGATCTTGTCGCCCTCGTTGATGAACAGAGGCACCTTAACCTGCGCGCCGGTCTCAACGGTAGCGGGCTTCAGAGTGTTGGTAGCGGTGTTACCAGCGAAGCCGGGCTCGGTAGCGGTAACAACCAGGTCAGCAAAGTTGGGAACTTCCACGCCAAACACATTGCCCTTGTAGCTCATAATGGTGCAGACATCCTGCTCCTTTACGAATGCGAAGGAATCATCCAGCGCATCCTTGTTGATGGGGATCAGCTCGTAGGTCTCGCCGTCCATAAAGTAGTACAGATCGCCATCGTTGTAGGAGTACTCCATCTTCTTTCTCTCAATGAAAGCAGTGGGGAACTTGGCAGAGGGGTTCAAGCTGGTTTCGGTTACGCCGCCGGTGATCACGTTCTTCATCTTAACGCGAACAAAGGCTGCGCCCTTACCGGGCTTAACGTGCTGGAATTCGATAACCTGCATAACCTTGCCATCCAGTTCAAAGGTTACGCCGTTTCTGATATCACCTGCAGAAATCATTTGTATATCCTCCTAAGTGTATGCCCCGGTGGGGCTGTTTTATAATATGTTAACTGGTATATTCTAACCGAAATTTGCCTATATTGCAAGAGGAAAACAGAATTTTCTTAGACAATTATCAAGTTTTTCGGGCTCTTTGTGATATTTTCGCAGCCATCAGCTGTAAAAATCACCACATCCTCGATTCTGACACCGAATTTTCCCGGCAAATAGATGCCCGGCTCTGCAGATGCAACCGCACCGGCAGGCATCGGATTATCGTTGCCGGGATTGGGGTTGGGCGCTTCGTGGACCTCCAAACCAAGGCTGTGGCCATAGCCGTGACCAAAGTATTCGCCATAACCAGCGTCGGCAATAACCTTTCGGGCTGCTGCATCGATATCCTTGCCCTTGACGCCTGCGCGGGTTGCGGCAAGACCTGCCAGCTGGGCCTGCAGGACGGTGTTATACACCTTTTCCATCTCCTCGGTGGCATAGCCAACCGCTACGGTGCGGGTCATATCGGAGCAATAGCCATTATACAGAACACCAAAGTCCATGGTGACAAAATCACCTTTTTGGATTACCCGGTCGGTTGCTACGCCGTGGGGCAGGCTGGTATTGGGACCGGACACCACGATGGGGTCAAAGGACAGGCCCTCGCCACCGTTTTTATACAGGCAGTAAATGAGCTCTGCCTGCAGTTCCTTTTCGGTCATACCCGGCTTGATACGGGTGCACATTTCGGCAAATGCCTTGTCGGTAATTGCCTGGGCTTTGCGCATATGATCCAGCTCCCACTCCTCTTTTACAGCGCGGAAGCCGCTGATTTGGGCGTTCATACCAACAAACCCCTTCACATTCAGCTTGGATTCATAGGTATCCATCTCTTCAACGGTGAGGTAGTGCTCCTCATAGCCCAAAGCGGTGATGCCAAAATCCGCAATGGCCTCGTTCAGCAGCTTGGTGTAGGGGTGCTCTCTATCCACCATAATTACTTCAAAACCCTTAATGCCCTTTTGGGCAGCTTCGATATAGCGGCTGTCGGTAAAGTAGCGGCAGCCTTTTTTGCTGACGATGGCTACGCCCTCGGCAATATCGTATTCTGCGCCGTAATAGCGGCTGTAACGGCTGGTCAGCAGAAGGCCGTTTACTTCTTCATTTAACAAAGACAGGTACTTTTCAAGATTTTTCATTTTCGATTCTCCTTTTTCTCGCAATAAAAATCCACGGCAATTCCAGCACGTGGCGTGCCTTCAGCCAAAAATTATGGTTATCGATGGCCTTAATCAAAATTGATTGTATCTTGGCATTATTTGCACCCAATACATCTGTATAGATCTGGTCGCCGCACAGGGCGCACTGTTCGTTTGGCAGGTTATACTTTGCCAGGCAAGCTGCAATTCCCTTGGAAAAGGGTTTTTTCGCGTGGGTAATACAGTCCAGCCCATAGGTTTTGCAGAAAAACTTCACTCTATCCCGTTTGCTGTTGGACACCACGCACAGTTTAACAGGCGATGCAAGCATAGATTTCAGCCACGCTTCCATTTGGGCCGTAGGCTCGTTGGTGGTGTAGGGCACAATGGTATTATCAAAATCCAGCATCAGAAGAGCGATGCCCCTTTGCTGCAAAAGCTGAGGGGTCAGGTCCAGCACACTTTCAGCGATCAGGTCGGGCAACAGAGAAAAACGCATATCCGCAGACCTACTTTCATAAAATACGATATAATTATACCACAGGAAGGGAGATTTGTCTATGTTTTCAAAGGTGTTTCTTGCCCAGACAGAACGGGAAATGGCCGAATTTCTCCCAAAAAACCTCGCCTATATGGCGCTACACTTCTCCCCCTACGACCAAGGGCTGACCAATGCGCCCAAACAGCTTCCCGAGCACAGCATATTACTGCTGGATGACAGTATGCAGGTAACCCATCACGACACAGGGCTTGTCACCCGACAGCTGCAGGATTTGGTCAATCGGTTTGCTCCAGAGGCAATCCTGCTGGATTTTCAAGGAGAGTATAGTGAAAGCACCGAAAATATGGCATCGTGTATTTTACAGGCGCTTCCCTGCCCTGTTGCGGTCACAGAGCGCTACGCAAAAGCGCTTCACTGCCCCGTATTTCTGTCACCGCCCCCTGTCAACAAGGCGCTAAGCAACTATCTCTCCCCGTGGCGGGAGCAAGATATTTATTTGGAGCTTGGGAGTGAAGCGGCGCAATTCACCGTCACGGAAAAAGGCTGCAGCGCAATGTCATTACCCAATGTACATAATCTACCGCTGGAAGATAAGCGGCTGCATTGTCACTATAGTGTGGCAGTAAAAGATGATCGCGCTGTTTTTACCATAAGCCGCACCCGTGAGGATTTGGCAGCGCTTGCCACAGAGGCTTACGGATTGGGTGTCAAGGCAGTGGTTGGGTTATATCAGGAGCTGTGTCGGCAATAAAAAACCCCCGCAGGCAATGCCTGCGGGGATATTTGCGCATATGAAGAGGGAATCTTAGTAGAACTTCTTCTTGTTCTTACGGGCAGCTTCAGACTTCTGCTTACGCTTCAGGCTGGGGCTGACGTAATGCTCACGCTTTTTCACTTCGGCGATAACGCCCTCCTTGGCACAGCTACGCTTGAAACGACGCAGAGCACTCTCCAAGGATTCGTTTTCCTTAACGCGAATTTCAGACATTGTTTTCCCTCCCTCCGATGGTGTCCGGCTAAATCCTGGACACTTTCAGGGCCATATCGGCTCGACTATTATATGCTGAATTTCATTATTTGTCAAGCCACTTTTCTGCCTTTTTGACAGTTTTTCAGGTATTTCTTATGGTTTTGTCATTTCAGGAGATTGCCACGTCGCTTCGCTCCTCGCAATGACACAAAAAATTATTTTACGATCAGGTTGACCAGCTTGTTCTTCACAACGATGGTTTTTACAATACTGCCGCCGTTCTTCTCCAGGAAGGCTGCGATCTTTTGGTCAGCAAGAACGTTATTCAGCACAGTATCGTTATCCAAATCGGCATCCATTACCACTGTGCCACGCATTTTACCATTGACCTGCACAGCGAAGGTTACCTCGCTATCCTTGCACTTGGCTTCATCATAGGTGGGCCAAGGCTCGTAGGCGATGGTATTGTCGTGACCCAGTGCCTGCCAGATCTCCTCACCTACGTGGGGGATAATGCAGGAGATCATCTTAATAAAGCCCTCGGCATACTCTCTGGGGCAGGTGCCATTCTTATAGGCCTCGTTCACAAAGACCATCATCTGGGCAATAGCGGTATTAAAGCCCAGCTGTTCAAAGTCGCTTGTCACCTTCTTGACGGTCTGGTGGTAGACCTTGGTCAGCTTGCCGTCATCGGTGTCGGTAATGTTAGCAGGCTCGGTGAAGAAGTTCCAT
Organism: Oscillospiraceae bacterium; assembly: GCA_017416245.1. Taxonomy (GTDB): domain Bacteria; phylum Bacillota; class Clostridia; order Oscillospirales; family Oscillospiraceae; genus Faecousia. Next base: position 25,091 of record JAFQCX010000019.1, read on the forward strand.
ACACGGTTGATGAACTTCTTGGCGCCGGCAACGCCGGTGGTGCTCCAGGGCTTGGAAACCTCCAGGGGGCCCATAAACATCTCGTAAAGGCGGAGGGTATCTGCGCCGTATTCACGAACCACATCACTGGGGTTGACCACGAATTCGGGGAAACGCTTACCCATCTTAATACCGTTTTCGCCCAAAATCATACCTTGGTGAACAAGTTTCTTGAAGGGCTCAGCAACGGGAGAAAGACCGTTATCGTACAGGAAACGAGTCCAGATACGGGAGTAGATCAGGTGGCCCACAGCGTGCTCAGGACCGCCGATATACAGGTCAACAGGCAGCCAGTGCTTCAGCAGCTCCGGGTCGCAGAAGGCGTTCTCGTTCTTGGGGTCGATGTAACGCATAAAGTACCAGGAAGAACCGGCAGAACCGGGCATTGTGGACGTTTCACGCAGACCCTTGATGCCGTTTTGGTCGTAGTGCTTCCACTGCTCTGCGTTCTCCAAAGGCGCTTTGCCACCCTTGCCCTTATAGTCTTCCAGCTCCGGCAGAATCAGGGGCAATTCGGCATCCGGCAGGAACACGGTCTTGCCGTCTTCGGTATACACACAAGGAACAGGCTCGCCCCAGTAGCGCTGACGGGCAAAGATCCACTCACGGAAGTGGTAGTTTATCTTCCTTCTGGCAACACCCATCTTCTCCAGCTTGACGGTGATAGCTTCCTTAGCCTCTTCCACGGTCAAACCGGTGAACTCCTCGGAGTTAATGAGCTTACAGCCCTTGCCTAAGTAATCCTGCTTTTCAAAGGCGCTATTGCTCACATCGCGACCTTCGATGACCTGGATCATAGGAATGTTATGGGCAACGGCATACTCAAAGTCACGCTGGTCGTGGCTGGGAACTGCCATAACTGCGCCGGTGCCGTAGTTACCCAGAACGAAGTCGCCAATGAACACAGGCACTTCCTTGCCGTTGACGGGGTTGATAGCATAAACGCCCTTTAAGGGGCAGCCGGTCTTGGTCTTGCTGGCATCGGTACGGTCGATCTCACTCTTCTTGGCAGCCTCGGCAATATAGGCTTCCACCTCTGCCCGGTTTTCCACACGGTCAAGGAGGCTCTCGGTGATCTTACCGTCGGGGGCTAACACCATAAAGGTGATGCCGTAGATGGTTTCGATACAGGTGGTATAGATGGAGAACTCACCACCGCCTACCAGCTTGAAATCTACCTCTACGCCGGTGGACTTGCCGATCCAGTTCCGCTGGATCTCCTTGGTGGATTCGGGCCAGTCGATCTCATCCAGGCCCTCCAGCAGCTTTTCAGCAAAGGCAGGCTGGTCGATAACCCACTGCATCATCATTTTCTTTACAACAGGATAGCCGCCGCGCTCACTCTTGCCGTCGATAACCTCGTCGTTGGCAAGCACGGTACCCAGTTCTTCGCACCAGTTTACGGGCATTTCGATCCGCTTGGCGTAGCCCTTCTCATACAGCTTCTTGAAGATCCACTGGGTCCACTTGTAGAAATCCGGGTCGGAGGTGGCGATCACCTTGGACCAGTCATAGTCAAACCCCAGCTCCTTCAGCTGCTTGGAGAAGGTTTCGATATTCTTCTGGGTGAAGCCGTTGGGATGGTTACCGGTATCCACAGCGTACTGCTCCGCAGGCAGACCAAAGGAGTCGTAGCCCATAGGGTGCAGAACGTTATAGCCCTGCATACGCTTCATACGGGACATAATATCCGTTGCGGTATAGCCTTCCGGGTGACCTGCGTGCAGACCTACGCCGGAGGGGTACGGGAACATATCCAAAACATAATACTTAGGCTTGGAGAAATCCCACACGTCCGTATGGAAGGTATCGTGTTCTTCCCAGTATTTTTGCCATTTGGCTTCTACTTTATCATGCTCGTAAATCATTGCCATTTCCTCACTCTTCTGTCACAATATCCCGGATATCCACCTGCTGGGCATCTGCCCACAGGCGCTCCAGGGAGTAGAATTCTCTTGCTTCCTCTGTAAACACGTGGATCACCACGCTGCCGTAGTCCAGCAGCTCCCAGGTGTTGCCACGGTGTCCCTCTCTGCCCAGCATAGGCTCGCCCAGCTGCTCCAGGGTGTATTCTGCGTGGTCGCAGAGGGTTTTGACGTGGGTGTTGGACGTGCCGGTGCAGATAATGAAATAATCCGCAAGGGAGCTTACCTCGTCGATCTTTAAAAGCTTAATATTCAGACCCTTCTTATCGTCCAGAGCCTTTGTTACTTCGTAGGCAACTTCTTTTGCACTTAACATCGTTCTTTCTCCTGTTCTTATACACCGGCTTGTTCCAGGAAGGCAAGCGCCTCCGCAGATGCCGGAGAAATTTCTTGGTTGTTCTTTTGAAGCATGGCTACGGTCATTTCCAGACCCAGCTTCAGCGCCTTGTCCAAATCCGTATAGGCAAGCTGCCGCAGCTTTTCCACACCGGGAAAATCCCGATTGGGCTCCATATAGTCGGCAACATACAGGATCTTTTCCAAGGTGTTCATAGCGGGTTTTCCTGTGGTATGGCTGCGGATGGCATCCACCACACGTTCATTTTCCCCAAAAATACGCTCCGCTACCAGGCTGCCTGTGAGAGCGTGGAGGGTTTTGGTGTATTTTTTGGAAAATTCACCCAGTACAATACCATATTCGTTGCACAAAGTCAATTGAAGGTGACCATCCAACGCTTTGGTAACATCGTGCAAGAGGCCTGCACGGGCGGCATCCGTCGGATCAGCGCCCCAGCGCTTTGCAAGCGCAACTGCCGTATCCCGGCAGCCCAGCACGTGAGCTACCCGGTTGGGCTTTAGCAGGCTCACAACCACCTGTTCCAACGCTTCCATCGGCAGATGCCTGTAATTCTTTGCCACACCGTAAAGGTTATGGTACTGAATATATTGTCCCACTTCCCTGGAAAGGAAACTATCTGCGCACCTGAACAGCAATAGTCTGCGCAGTTGGGTGGAGGAAATGGCAGTCACAGGATTTTCAACGAGGTACACCTTTGCGCCCAGCTTTTCAAGCGTTTCTTTTTGCTGCGCAATTTGCTCCAGCTCATCCTGATCGCCCCGATACATTACACCCAGGGATGCCATATTCAATATTTTTCGGGGCTCTTTCCACGTCAAAAACGACAGGAACATATCAGTGCCCATCAGCAGCACCAGCTCCTTGCCCGGATACATTTGGGAAAGAGCTTCTAAGGTTTCATAGGTGTAGCTTGCGCCGCCACGGCGTAGCTCCATATCGCAGACCTGCATATTCTCCCCTTTTGATATTTCCAGCATTTCCGCCCGCTGGTCGGGGGTGGGAGAATTCTCGGGCATAGCTTTATGAGGCGCAATGCAGGTGGGAACCAGCAACAGCTGCTCCAGCTGCAACGCATCGATGGCGTACTTCGCCCCACGGATATGTCCTATGTGAGGCGGATTAAACGTGCCGCCGTATACGCCGATCCTCTCCACTGCTATGCCCCTTTTCCTTAGTTGGATTCTCTAAGCTGTCTTTCCCGTTCCCGTTCAATGGCCTTGTCGATAGCCTGCTGGCGGAAGTATTCATTCCGTTGCTCCCGCACCTTACGGGCTGCCTGCCGACGAGCCTGAGCGCCCTTACGGACGGGATTTTTCTTGCCGGCAGGTGTATCCTTACGCTTGGCTCTGCCGGTTTGATTGCGCTCGGTTTGCAGTTTTTCGCTGAAACGGTAGATAACAAACTTTGTGCCGATGACGGCAATGCCTTCCGCTCCGGTAGCCTGACATAGCTCGTCGCATACCTCTCTGGGAGTCATCATAGCGCCCTCCAGCACCTTGCCCTTTACCAGTTCCCGGGTGATCAGCTGATTTTCTGCCTCGGCGATCACCGCATCGGTCACGCCCCCCTTGCCAACCATCAAAGTGGTGTCAATGGTGGTAGCCTGGCCACGCAGCTCAGCCCGTTCTTTACTTGTCAGCATAGCCTGCCTCCTTTAGTTTCTCGTAAAATACTTTCAGCGCATTTGCCCGGTGAGATACCTGATTCTTATCCTCAGGGGACATCTCCGCAGTGGACTTGCCCATAGGAGGATAGTAGAAAATGGGATCGTAGCCGAAGCCATTCTCCCCTACCGGCGCGCGAAGCAGCTCGCCGTGGATCTCTCCACGGGCCTGAATGGTCTTGCCGTCGGGGGTGATCATCGTAATGACACATACGAATTGTGCCTGACGCTGACCGTCGGGGACATTTTCTGTATTCTTCAGCAAAAGCTCCAATCTGCCTCTGTCGTCCAGGGTATCATCAAAGCCATAGCGGGCGGAGTAGATACCCGGCTCCCCGTTCAGCGCATCCACCGCAATGCCGGAATCGTCTGCCAAGGCAGGCAGACCTGTGGCTTCCATAACTGCCTTTGCCTTAATAAGAGAATTCTCCTCAAAGGTCGTGCCGTTTTCTTCCACATCAATATCCACGCCCAGCTCAGACTGGAGCACCAGCTCCATATCGAATTTCTCGGTGATTTTACTGATTTCTTCTAATTTGTGTTTATTTTTACTTGCCAATACGACTTTCATTTACAAAAGCGCCTCCACAAATTCTTTCGCATCGAAGGGCATCAGGTCATCTGCCTGTTCGCCGACGCCCACGTATTTCACAGGGATCTGCAGGCTGTCTGCCACGGCGATCACAATACCACCCTTGGCAGTGCCGTCCAGCTTGGTTAGCGCGATGGCGGTCACGCCTGCAATTTCCTTAAATTGCTTTGCCTGGATCAGACCGTTTTGGCCTGTTGTGCCGTCCAGCACCAGCAAAACCTCCTTGGCGGCATTCGGCAGTTCCCGCTCCACAATACGGCTGATCTTATTCAGCTCGTTCATTAGGTTCTGCTTGTTGTGAAGCCGGCCTGCGGTGTCGATGAGGATCACATCCACGCCCTTTGCCTTGGCGGACTGGATACCGTCATACACGACAGACGCAGGGTCTGCGCCCTCGTTCTGCCGGACAATACTGCTGCCGGAGCGCTGCGCCCAGATCTCCAGCTGGTCGGCTGCGGCTGCGCGGAAGGTATCTCCCGCCACAAGCAGTACATTCTTGCCCTGCTTGGTCAGCCCGGTGGCGATTTTTCCGATGGTAGTGGTCTTGCCTACACCGTTGACACCGATCACCAGCACCACAGACGGTGTTGTGGAAAGATTCAACGCGGTATCGCCCACGTTCAGCATATCCACAAGGATCTCTTTCAGCGCTTGCCTGGCTTCCTCGGTGGTCTTCAGGTGTTGTTCTTTGATGGTTTTCCGCAAGCGGTCTGTGGCTTTCACGGCAGTATCTACGCCCAAATCCGCAAGAATCAGACTTTCTTCCAGCTCGTCATAGAAATCATCGTCAATTTCCGAAAAGCCGGAAAACACATTTCCTAAGGTGTCGGACAGGGCATCTCTCGTTTTGCTGAGACCTGCCTTGATTTTATCGAAAAAGCCCATAGTCGTTTCCTTTCATTCAACGGGGATTGCCACACCAGTCTGCGGACTGGTTCGCAATGACACAGTGAATATTATTCCATAATGCCCAAATAGGTTTCCATTTGGTTTAAGTCCAAGCGAATCAGCTTACTGATACCCTGCTCCTGCATGGTCACGCCGTAGAGAACGTCGGACGCCTCCATGGTGCCACGACGGTGGGTGATAACAATAAACTGGGTCTTGCTGCTCAAGTTCCGCAGGTAAGAGGAGAAACGCTCCACGTTTCTGTCGTCCAATGCGGCATCGATCTCGTCCAGCATACAGAAGGGCGTAGGACGCACCTTCAAAATAGCAAAGTACAGAGCGATTGCCACAAATGCCTTCTCACCACCGGACAGCAGTGTGATGGTCTTCACCTGTTTTCCGGGAGGCTGTACGCGGATCTCAATGCCGCAGGTCAGCGGCTCTTCCGGGTCTTCCAGCAACAGCTGACCCTTACCGCCGCCAAACATCTCTTCAAATACCTGGCCGAAATAGGTGTTGATCTTGGCAAACTCTGTGACAAAGATCTCGGTCATTTGGCCGGTAATCTCCTTAATGATGCCCTCCAGATCCTTCTTGGCGCCCAGCACATCGTCACGTTGCTCAGTTAGGTAGGTGTAACGCTCGTTCACACGGGCGTATTCCTCGATAGCGCCCAGGTTGGGTGTGCCCAGGGCGGAGATCTTCCGCTTCAATTCTGCAATCAAGCGGTTGCCTGCCGCCACGGATTCGATTTCGCCGCGCTTTTCTGCCGCAGTGCCGGGAGTCAGACCGTAGGTATCCCACAGCTTATCGATGGTGTTTCGCTCCTCGATCTCCATGGTTTCCTTCTTGTTCTGCAACAGGGCGCAGGTACGTTCCATTGTGAGAATGGACTTATTTTTCTCTTGAATATCGCCCTCAGCCTTGGATTTGGCTGCCTCAATGTTGGCATACTCACCCAAAGCGTCCTGCATAGACTGCCGCATTTTGGCGATTTCCTGTTGATTATCCTCCAAGCGGACCTGCTGGCGGGTAATTTCCTCCTCCAGACGGCGATTCTCTTCCAGAATCGCATCGATATCCGCCAGCTTTCTGCTCTTATCCCCCTCGGTGGCTGCCTGCAGCACACGCAGGTCAGCAATGTGGGCATTGGCGGTATTCTTCTCTGCCTCCAGCGCAGCAGACTCCGTCCGCAGACCGTTGATCTGGTCGGTAATTACTGCCACGGCATTATCAGCTTCAGACTGTGTGCCCTCCAGCGCAGAAATTTTCTGACGGGTTTCGGCCAGCTGGGATGTATACACCTGGATCTGCGCAGCAATGGCAGACAGCTGCTCTTTATCCGCATTCTCACGGTTTTTCAAATTGGTAAGCTCCGCGTTGGCAGATGCCTTCGCATCGCAGATCGCCTGCAGCCAGATTTCGTGCTGGCGCACCAAGCCCTCGGCAGTAAGTACCTGCTTTTCTGCCTCCTGCAACTGCTCCTTGGCAGTGTTCAGCTGGAAATCCACCTGATCTGCCAGGCGGCGGGCTTCCTGGAATTGGGTTTCTGCCTCCTGGAGCTTCTCGGTCAATTCCTTTTCCTGGGCAGCCAGCTTGTCCAGCTCGTTGGCGCGGCTTAAAATGCCTGCCTCTTTATTCACAGAGCCACCGGTCATAGAGCCGCCGGCATTCATCACCTGGCCGTCCAGCGTGACAATTTTGAAACGGTTAGAGTACTGTTTCGCCATTGCAATGGCTGCATCCAAATCCTGCACAATCACAATTCTGCCCAACAGGTTTTCCATAATACCTGCATAGGGCTTATCATATTTCACCAGTGTGGATGCAATGCCCACATAGCCACGGCAGTTTTCCAAGCCCTTTTCCTGCAGAGCTCTTCCCTGCACCGCAGACATAGGCAGCACTGTTGTTCTGCCGCCGTTTGTACGTTTCAGGAAGGAAAGGACAGCCTTACCGTCCTGCTCGTTGCCTACAACGATCTGCTGCAACGCGCCGCCCAGGGCGATCTCAATGGCAACGGTATAGCGGTCTTCTGTGCGGATCAGCTGGGAAACAGGGCCGTGAACATTCCGCAGCGCGCCGTGCTTTGCCTCTTGCATAACCGTACGCACGGACTTTTGGTAGCCCTCAAAATCCTGCTCCATAGCACGGAACACCCGGGTTTTGTTTAACACGGTATCCAACTGGTTGCGGAGCTTCTGCACCTCTTGAGCCAGCTCGTCCCGCTTCTTGCCGCGGCTTTCCTGCCGCAGCGTATAGCCTGAAATCATATTTTTGTTGGCGGTGACTTCCTCCTGGGCAGTGCGCAGCTGCTTTTGGCTCTCTGCCAGCTTGTCACGGGCCTCCTGCTCGCGGGCTTCGCCCGATTGCAGGTCTGTTTGAATCTGGGCGATTCTTGCCTGGCTCTCCGCCATATTGATCTCCAACGTCTTGGTGTCTGCTTCACGGGCAGACAGATCGCCTGTCAGAGCCACCTCCCGGGTGCGAAGCTCCATAAACTGGCGGGTAAGACCCTGGGCATCGGCTGTCATTGCCATCAGGCTCTTTTGAAGCTCTGCCAGCTCCCCTGCCTTTTGGGTCAGTACTGCATCAATTTCACCGATACGGGCATTGGCCTGCTCCAGCTGGACGGAAATGCCGCTGCTGCGGCTCTCCTGCCCTTGCAGGTCCTCTTTATTACGGGCAATGGTTTCCTCATTATGGGCAATGGAGCTGCGGAGAATGGCGATCTGCCCTTCGATCTGCTGGCGAGTTCCCTCCAGCATAGAAACATTTTCACGCAGCGTATCCACGGTGCTGTTCTGGTGGCGCAGGTCTGCGCTCATCTGCTCGGTGGAGCGATACAGCTTTTCCAGCTCCTCGTGGGCCTGTTCCAGCACAAAGGCGGCGGAGGTATAGTCCTCCTCTGCTTTTTTTGCATCAGCAGAGAGCTTTTCCAGCTTGTCCATCCACACGGCCACTTCCACGCCCTGCAGTTCCTCCCGCAACGCCAGATACTTCGTGGCCTTTTCTGATTGGACACGCAGGGGCTCCAACTGCAGCTCCAGCTCGGCAACCTTGTCGCCGATTCGCATAAGGTTATCCTCGGTGTGAGCCAGCTTCCGCTCGGTTTCTTCCTTGCGGTGGCGATACTTGGAGATACCTGCCGCCTCCTCGAAGATCTCACGGCGGTCAGCGCTCTTCAGGGACAGGATCTCATCGATTCTGCCCTGGCCGATGTTGGAATAGCCCTCTCTGCCAAGACCCGTATCCATAAACATCTCGTTGATGTCACGAAGTCTTGCAGATTGCTTATTGATGTAATACTCACTGTCGCCGCTGCGGTAGTACCGACGGGTGATCATCACCTCGTCGGAATCGTAGGGCAACGCTCTGTCGGAATTATCCAGCGTCAGGGTCGCCTCGGCAAAGCCCACAGGCGCGCGCTTCTGTGTGCCGCCGAAAATCACGTCCTCCATTTTGGCGCCACGGAGGGTCTTGGAACTCTGCTCGCCCATGACCCACAAAATGGCGTCGGAAATATTGGATTTGCCCGAACCGTTGGGTCCGACAATGGCGGTAATATCGTCGCCAAACCGAATGACGGTCTTATCGGGGAAGGACTTAAAGCCCTGCACTTCCAAACTTTTTAAATACACAGCAAAAACCTCTTGTCAAAAAGTTAAAATCAATCAGTTTATTATACTGGAAAACAGCAAAAATTGCAAGGATATCTTTCGTATATTTACAACAAAAAACAGAGCCTCCGACGGAAGCTCTGTTTTTACGGTTAATTGATGTGTGTTGTCGCTTAGGCAAACATATCTCTGATCTCAGTAAGGGTCTGGCGCACCAGCTGCTCGCCGCCCACGTGGCCCACGTTGCCGCTGGAGATAAAGGCGCTGTAGTGCCCGCCCTCCTCTGCCTTCTTTGTGGGCAGATAGCCGGAAACACCATTGGCCAGCTGTACAAGGAAGGTCTGCTCTGCATTGGAACGGGCCTTGATCTGATTGCCATAGTCCAGGAACAGCTCGAAGGGATTGGTCGCAAAGGCAACTGTACCCATACGGATAATATGTACCTCGGTATCCCAAATATCCCTCTGCTCCTGAAACTCAAAGCGTCTGAGTATGCCAAGGTGAACCTGCAGGTTGGCAGCATCGTTAAAGTCCACGTCGCCCTCTTTGTTCTGCAAATACTCCCGAATTGCCTTCCGGGCCTGGGCAACCTCTGCCAGAGTCGTGCGGCGCAGAGGAAGACTCATCAGCTGTACCCGGTGGCAGAATTCCGCCTCAGAAACAGGTGTATCCAGGCCCTCTTCAAAGACATCGATCAACTCGTTTGCAATGCGCTTGCCGGTCTTTCTCATGCCGGCCAGGTCAAACATAGAGGGGTCTGCCTTCCGCTTGGGAGGATTGTTGCGCTTGCAGTTGGGGTCATTGATGTCGCTCTCCGGCTCTACCCAGCGAATCAAATCCACAGGGCACTGGTCGCCTGCCGCGCTGCACAAAGGCAGCAGGAACAGGTCCTCGCCAAAGCGCTTCCGCAGCAGGACCTTCACTTCACCCCAGAAATCGGGGGAAACAAAAAGTCTATGCTGGACACACTGGGCAGGACATGCCAAATTTGCCACGATACCGGTGAGCTTGTTAGCTTCGTTGAAGATGTACAGCAGCTCGATGCCGGAGTCGTTACCGCCCTCCAACGCCTCAAACACAGCGGTGTTGGTATCGCCCCACATCTGAGCAGAACCATCGGAGTAGGTGGCGCGGCGGCACATACCCACCACTGCTCTGCCAAAGGCATTGCTGTAGGCGCCGACAGCGCAATTCTTCCAAGCGGTCAAAATCACCTCCGTCAGCCGGTCAACCAGGAAGTCAAGCACCTCCTGAGGTGTTGCTACCTGATCGTCTTGCGCAGGAGTTACTGCCTCTACGTACTTTTTATCCTTGGGCAGCTCACTCTCCAGCAGGCTGCGGAACGTGCTTCTTGATTTATACTGATTTTGCTGAATGTACACAGGGCCTGTGTGGGTGTGGATCGCGGAAATGATAACTTTCTCTGGATCCAGGTTCAGGTCATTCCCTTTCAGATTCTCGCGAACAGCCATTAGCAAGTTATGCCCAATGCCTACCAGATCTGCGCTCACCATAACCATCTGGTCATCCCCTGCCTCCACTGCCATTGCCGTTGCGGTCAGCGGCTTTTCCACATACTGGGAAATGCGCTCGGCAAATTGTCCGGCAAGCTTGATTTTCTTGTCAGGTGTAATATTCACTTCAGCCCAACCGAATTTCAGTTTTTGCTTATCCATTTTCAAAATCCTTTCTGTGATTCAATTCTGTGTTGCTGGTTCAATTTCCTGTTGAGATTGGCTCTCAAACTTCATTCTATCCCGTTTTGCCATGGCAAACAGCGCAAGATACAATCCTGCGCAGCCTATGGTTACAATAGCCATTATCCAAAAAATGGGCTTGTAGGAGCCTAATGTGTCGTACAACACATTCGCAAGGGTCTGCGCGACCATATTGGAGGCAGGAATCGATGCTATTATGATGCCTGTTCCCGTGCCGGTCACCTGATAGCCAAACAGCTCCCGCGCCAGCAGCGGCGCCATCAAACCAGTCAGAGGCGCAGCTACCGAAAGCATCAGCGCCACACAGCAAGCGGTCAGATAATTGGTTACATTGGCCAGCATCAGCAAGCTGGCACAGGCAGCAATCACACAGGCCGTTATCACCTTTTTCGCGCCCAGGCGATCACTTAGCCAGCCGCATCCAAACTTGGTGCCCACCAAAGCAAACAAAAGAATGCTGTTTACAGAGGCTGCCGCCGTCAAATCCATTCCGCTGTCCTGCAAATAGGGCGTCAGGACCGACGACGCCGTATAATAGCACAGGCAACCCAGGAATGTGGCAAGCAGCATAAGGTAAAAGCTGGGCATCTTTTTCAGCGTGTCGAAGCCGAAGCCTTCCCACTGCTGTTTTGCCTTCTTTTTGGATATTACGCCTTCACCGTAAGGCTTTAGTCCCATATCCTTAGGATCGTTCCTCGCAAGCAGGAAGACCACCACAGCCATTACGATGATGGAGCAGCCCATCGTCACATAGGCCGTTCTCCAACCATAATTCGTAATAATTTTAGCCAGGACAACAGCGAATATGCCGCCACCCAGCCCCGTTGCAGAGGAAAGCGCACCCATCACAAGGCCATAGTGCTTGTGAAACCACTTGCTGAGGATGTAGGAGCTTCCGTTGCTGAAGCAGTAGGCATTTGCCGTTCCAATCAGGGCCGCGCCCAGACACAAGGTGAGCAGGTCCTTGCCGGCGGCAGACAGGAACAGGCCAAGGGCCGTCACTGTTATGAAAAAGGGTGTGGATTTTCTGTATCCGAAATGCTGAAAGAAGAAGCCTATGGTCAAATTGGACAAAATGTTCACTATGGCGCGTATGCTCATAGCAATCGAATAGCTGCCCCGGGAAATGTCCAGAGATTCCGTGATGGGAACCAGGAACATTGTCAGATTGTTCATCATGCCACCGTAAAAGAACATTTTTAAAAATGCAAGGGCGGCAATCACCCAATGGTAGTGTTCTCTAATTTTGGTTTTCATATAACGCCTTTCAGTTTTTTGCTGAATGCAGCGTTACATTACAAGGGTAATATTCATCAGCTTACAGAAATCGCGAATGGCTTCTGTGTGGTCGCCGTAGGCAAAGATCACGTGCTGAGAAGATACGTTCTGGGCAAATTCCTCCACGGTGCAGGAGGTGGGGAATACCTGCAGACTGGGCAGCTGAGGCGCAGGATCGTCCCAGCCGTACTCGTTCCAGGGCATAGGTGTCTTTGCCTCTGCGGTGTAAACGTGCATCTTGTAGCTGCCGTTCAGGTACACAAGTCTTGCGCAGGTGATAAAGCCGGGCTTTACCTTGGATACGTTCAGAAGCGAGGTGTTCAGCAGACCGAATGCTGCCGGCAGAACGGTAACATCACCGTCTGTGATCGCCTGAGGAACATAGTCGGGCACGCCGATGAGCATACTGTCCTCAAAGAATTCGTAGTATTCCATATAGGGCACAAGCTGACCGGACAGATAGTGCATGATCAGCTCTGTCACTGCGCCCATTACATCGTTTTCGGGAATGGTCATAATGCTGCAGTAGTGCTCAAGGAGCATAAACACCATTGCCGGAGGGAAGCCCAGCAGCTTCTTCATACCGTCAACGTCAATGAGGGTAATGGCATCCCAATTCCGTTCCTTGATCTTCACAGCAATGGAAAGGGCATATTTTACGCCGTTTTCAATGACCTCCTCGGCGCAGGGCTTTTCAAAGCGCCAGTTGGACTTTACAAAGGCTACGCCCTCTGCAATTTGTGCAGGCTCCAGCTTTTCCATGGTCTGCACCATTTCCAGCATCTCATAGGGCTCTACCTCTACGCCGATATCCCGGCGCATGGAGTTACCCTCAAACTGAGTGCCGTACAGCAGCATATCACGGTAGCCCATAGTGCCCACGCGGGCAGAGCGCAAAGCCTTCTTTGCAGCGGCAGCGGTTACAAAGCTATCGATTTTTTCCATGGGGAAGGGCTTGCCGATAATGTTGTAAATATACTTAAAATCGTAACCCAGCGCTTCAAATGCAGGGCGCAGCGCAGTCGTGCCTGCCTGCTCTGCGGTGGTGATGATTCTGCCGTTTTCCTTCCAGCCGCACAGGCCCCACAAAACCATGGGAATGTGCTTATAGCAGTCTGTTACCCGAATGACGGCGTGGGTGGGGATCCAGCCGGCAATGCACACGATCAGGCTGGACATTTCAAAGCCGTGGAGCTTTCTGATGGCTGCATCCGCAGTTTCATAAGCAGGGTCATCAATAACCAAGCCGCCGTCCAGAAGATTGTAGCCCATTTTTTGCAGAGCTGCCAAGGCCTCATCGTGTTTCATTTGAAGCCGTTCAATAGGGGTATTTACTTCTCCGAAACAAACAAATCCAACATTTTTATTCACGGATCCGTTCCTCCTTATGATTTTATGGTTGCAGATTTGACATTTCTGCACTTACTGTTATAATAATAAGAAATAATCTTGTCTTTTTCAACGGCTAATATTGGCAAATACTGAAACTTTCTTGCGCAAGAGGTGTATTATGGAACGAGAACAAATACGCTACACCATTCCCAATCTGGCATTTTATATCACCTCCCGTACACTGCGTCCTGAGGTTAACTACCGCAATATTCATTATCATAGCGCGGTGGAGCTTATCTTCGTTACAGAGGGTGTGCTTAACTGCCATATCCAGGAAGAAACCCTTTCTATCACCCCCGGCACGATCCTGCTCATAGGCAGCAACACCATTCACAGATTATCCGCAGGCAGCTTATGCCAGGTGACCTATATGCAGATCGATCTGGAGAAGTATATCCGTCAGCCCGATAGCGAAATGAACAGCGATTTTTTGGCGTTTTTTACTCAACTGCACACCAGGCCTTATGCCCTGTTTGAAAACAACGCAGAGCTATTCGGCATCATTTCTCAAATGGTGCAGGAAAGCCAGCGGCGGGAGATCGCGTTTGAAAGCTACATCTACGCAGCTATCCATCAGTTGGTAGCTTTTTTGTACCGGCAGGGCTTTATGGAACCTACTCAAAAGCATTTGTATCACCGGCTGGAGGAATTGCGTCCTGTAGTAGAATATATAGGTCAAAATTACAAAAGCAAACTGCTTTTAGAGGAGCTTGCCACGCTGATCTCCTGTGACAAATACCGGCTGTGCCGCCGCTTTAAGCAAATTACCGGCGGTACTGTGGTAGACTATATCCATTTTGTCCGATTGCGTCGGGCTCAAGAATTGCTGACATACAGCAATTGCAATATTACAGAAACCGCATACGCCTGCGGTTTTGCCTCTGTGCAGCATTTCAACAAGATTTTTAAACAGTACATAGGCTGCACCCCCAGCGCATATAAAAAATGGATCTATCAGGAAAATCTTAGCATTCAGGATGTTAAATGACTTATTTGTGAATTTTTTATTGCCAAGTAAGGTCGATTTTGTTATAATGTAGTCGTTATGGAAAAGAAAACACGTTTTTATGTCAGCGTGAAAAATGCGCTGACCTGGCTGGTGGCCCTTTGTATGGTCTGCTCGGCAGTGGCCCGCGTTTTATTCGTCGGTGTGAGAGGAGCCGATGTGTGGAGCCAAATCGTTCTGCCTGTTGCAGCAGCCCTACTGTACGGCCTTATGTGCCTTCTTATTGGTAAGGAACAGTTTTACAAAACCGCGATCCCCGTTTGGATGCTATGCGCCTATTATGCTTTCGTATTTTTCGGCTACGATTTCGGCAAATTCGATGCTATGATCGGCAGCCTGTTTGCGGTGGCTATGGTTTTCTGCGGTGTGCTTTATACCCAGATCACCTGCGGGAAAGTGGCTGCTACATTTCTGATTTGGCCTGTTGCCGCATTCCCCCTGGCTGCCCTTTTGTACTTAAACCGGGAATTGGTGCTGGCTGCAGACTGGCAGGCATTGCGTTTCCTGTTGCCGGATGCTCTGGTTACGTTGGGCCTTCTGCTGGTGGTATTTGCCATTCGCATCCACCCTGCCAACGAATACCACCCCAGCTGGGGTGACCGCACCGACGGACGGCGCATTCGCACTGAGCCGCCTATGAATCAGGTATCTCCCTACGTGATGTGGACCCGCTGCAGCTCTATGAATCTGTTTGAGGAGTCCTTTGAGATCACCAATGTGGAGCGGTACATCCGGCAAAAGCGCCGTGAGGGTATGACCTCCTTTGGCTTGATGCACGTGCTGCTTGCCTGCTACTGCCGCACCCTGTGCAGATATCCTGCGCTGAACCGGTTTATTGCAGGTCAGAAGATCTACTCCCACGGAAACGATATTCAGTTCTGTCTGACCGTGAAAAAGGAGATGACCTCCACCTCCCCCGAAACGGTGATCAAGGTGCATCTTGCCCCCACAGACACCGCTGAGGATGTCTACAACAAGCTGAACAAGGAAATTGAGAACGTAAAGAACACCCCGCTGGATTCCGGCTTTGATAATCTGGCTCACGCATTTATGCTGATCCCCGGACTGATCCTGAAGTTTACAGTGTGGCTGCTGCGGGTATTGGATTACTTTGGCTTGCTTCCCAAGTTCCTGCTGGAGCTGAGTCCCTTCCACGGAAGCGTGTTCTTCACCTCCATGGGCAGCCTGGGCATTCCGCCTATCTTCCACCATTTGTATGACTTTGGCAACCTGCCGGTTTTCTGCTCCTTTGGCTGCAAGCGGCGGGCTTTGGAAGTCCAGGAGGACGGCTCTGTGGTGCAAAAGAAGTATCTGGACTTTAAGTTCTCTATGGACGAAAGAATTGCAGACGGCTTCTACTATGCAGCCTTCTTCAAGCACTTCAAGCGGGTTATGCATCACCCTGAACAGCTGGATCTTCCTCCCGAGGAAGTTATGCAGGATATTGACTGATGAAAAACGAAATTGTATCCCAAATCACAACAGAGTGTCCCTGGCGGGACACTCTGTTGTGGTATGAAACCATAGATTCCACAAATAACCAGGCAAAAATCCTGGCAAAGGACGGCGTGCCTCACGGTACGGTACTGGTAGCACAGAAGCAATCGGGCGGTCGCGGACGGATGGGAAGAAGCTTTCTCTCCCCCACCGGCGGTGTGTATCTGTCGGTGATTTTACGGCCTGCCTGCACCCCTGACAAATTAATGCATTTGACCTGCGCTACGGCGGTGGCCGGCTGCAAGGCTGTGGAAAATGCCTGCGGGATCAGCCCCGACGTGAAATGGACCAACGATTTGGTCGTGGGCAGAAAAAAGCTGGGCGGGATCCTCACGGAATTGGCTTTAAATGGCGTCGGTGTTGTGGATTATGCCATTGTAGGCATCGGCATAAACTGCTGCCAGCAATCAGAAGATTTCCCCGAGGAGATTCGAGAACTTGCTACGTCAGTCCAAGCTGTCACCGGCAATGCCTGTTCTCCTGCTAAATTAGCCGCATCGCTTATTGAGGCTCTTTGGGAAATGGACAAGGCTCTGTTATCCCAAAAGGCGGAAATTATGGATGCCTATCGCAAAAAATGCATCACTTTGGGCAAGGAGATATCCGTTTTACGGGGTGAATCCGTTCGCCACGGCACTGCGCTGGATTTGGACGAAGACGGGGGCCTGGTGGTGCGATTTTCCGACGGAAGTGAGAAAGTTGTCACATCCGGCGAGGTCAGCGTGCGGGGAATGTACGGCTATCTATAAATTTTTATTGCTTTTTCCCCTTTTATTGGTTATACTGAAAGTAGAATAAACCCAACAGGAGGTTATGATTATGAAGACTGTTTTGAAGATTCTTGCTGCACTGGCTGCTATCGCCGGCGCTATCTATGTGCTTGCAACCTACGGCGACAAGCTGGTTGCCTGGTCCAGAAAGCTGCTCAGCACCATCTGCTGGGAGGATTGCTGCTGCGGTGATGACTGCTGCTGCGACGATGACGATTGCTGCTGCGAAACTGTGCAGGCAGAAGAAACCGATTTTGAAGGTTAATTTCAATAACAAAAATCCCTCGGATGTATCCGAGGGATTTTTTATATCTTTATGTTGGGGAAATATTCCTGCACAAAGTCCACCTGCTCCACCTGAAAGCTCTTGCCGTTCAGATAGGCAAGGCAGCCGGCATCGGTGGTAAACTGAAATGTCAGCTTGTAGGAATAGAGGGCTTGGTAGTTACGGTCATATTTTTTATTCAGCTTGCCGTATTTGCCATCTCCCAGCAGGGGATGTCCAGCGTGGGCAAACTGGGCGCGGATCTGATGGGTGCGACCTGTGATCAGCTCACATTCCACCAGGGAAAGGCCGTGGCTGCTGCCCAAAACTTTGTAATTTGTCTGGCAGGTTTTCGCCCCCGCCTGAGGCGTATCGGTGACGAACACACGATTCTTTTTGGCATCCTTAAACAGGTATCCCTTCAGGCTTCCCTTTTGAAGCTTCGGCGTTCCCTCCACGATGGCCAAGTACCGCTTGTCCAGTTCCCTGTCCTTGATTTTTTGATTGAGAATACGCAGCGTTTCTGCGTTCTTTGCCGCGATCACAATGCCGCCGGTGTTCCGGTCGATACGGTTGCACAGCGCCGGTGTAAAGGCATTCTCCCCTCTCGGACTCCATTCCCGCTTTTGGTAGAGGTAGGCCTGGATATGGTCGATGAGGGTCCTGCCGTATTCTGCCCCGTCGTGGGGATGCACCGCAAGGCCCGGCCGCTTATCCACCAGCAAGATGTTCTCGTCTTCATATACGATGTTCAGCTTTGGGGTGGCCACCGTCAGGTAGGCATTTTCCTCCCGTGGCTTATCGAAAAATTCATCGTTGATATACATCTGCAGCACATCGCCCACCTGCAATCTGGTATCCCGTTCTGCACGGGCGCCGTTCAGCTTGATCCGCTTGAGGCGAATATACTTCTGCGCCAAAGATGCCGGAAGCAGCGGAACAGCCTTGCTTAAAAAGCGGTCTAACCGCTGACCGCTATCATTGGCGCCAATGGTAAATTCTTTCATGCTTCCCCCGCTTATCCCAGATTGCGAAAATGGTTATCCATCTTCTCTGTGAACTCCTTGGCGGGATTGTAGCCGATCTTCTTCTGGCGGTTGTTCATAGCTGCTACCTCCAGGATCACCGCCAGGTTACGTCCCGGTGTGATGGGAATGGTATACATAGGAACCTGCACACCCAGGATCTCCATATGCTGATCCTCCAGACCCAGACGGTCGTATGCTTCGTGCTCTTTCCACGGAACGATATTCACAACCAGATTGATCTCGTTTTCTGACTTAACTGCGCCCATACCAAACAGCTTTGCCACGTTCACAATGCCGATGCCACGCAGCTCCACATAATTTTGAATGAGGGCAGGCGCATTGCCGATGAGCGTACTGCCGGAAACCTTGCGGATCTCCACTGCATCGTCAGCGATCAAACGGTGGCCACGCTTTAACAGCTCCACAGCGGTCTCACTTTTACCCATACCACTCTCACCCAAAAGGAGAATGCCCTCGCCGTAGACCTCCATAAGTACGCCGTGGCGGGTAATTCTATGGGCAAGCGCAGCAGACAGGTAGGCAATGATGGCCGACACGATGGTACTGGTGGCCTCACTGCAGCGCAAAACCGTCATATCGTGTTTCTTCGCCAAATCCAGGCACACAGGCTCCAGCGGATTATCACGGGTCACCAAAAGCGCAGGCAGCTTGTAAGAATAAAGGCGGTCCAGGGTCATAGCCCGTTCGGACTCAGACAGCTTTTGCAGGTAGCTGATCTCCACATTGCCCATAACCTGCAAACGCATAGGCTCAAAGTGGTCGAAATAGCCTGCAAGCTGCATACCGGGTCTTGCCACGTCTGCAACCGTCAGCTGGATATTTTCGTAATCGCTGGATCTATATGCCACTTCCAGCTCGAATTCCTTAACCAATGTGGTAAGGGGTACACTGTATACGTTGAACATCTCTACCACACCTCTCTTTCATCCATATAGGAAACATTATAACTGCCCAAGGGCAGAATAGCAACAATATTTTGAAAAACGAAAAAAATTGCAAAAAAACACTTGCATTTTGCCGCAAACTCTGTTATCATATCTTAGCGCCTATATGGGCGTCCATAAATTTACTGATTATGCAGATAGGAGGTGCAGTTGAATGGCGAAGTGTGATTATTGTGGCAAGGGCGTTACCTTTGGTATTAAGGTTTCCCACTCCCACAGACGTTCCAACCGTACTTGGAAGCCCAATGTTAAGCGGGTCAAGGCTATTGTGAACGGTACTCCGTGCCATGTGTACGCTTGTACCAGATGCCTCCGTTCCAACAAGGTTGAACGGGCTATCTAATTTCCCCTGCATTTATGACGGCATTGCGTAAAGCAATGCCGTTTCTTTTTTTATTTAAAGAAAAAGAAAGCGTGTGTCAAAACTGACACACGCTTTTTATTATTTTGCATAAGCCATAGAGATCCATCCGTTGCTGATCCTGCCCCAAATCTCTCCGTTGGAGATGGTTTTGGTTTCCAAAATCTGCACCTTTGCGCCGTAGTACAGGTATCCGACAATGGTGTTGGAGGTGCCTGCGGCCTTACGGACGCGGAGGCAATCTGCGGTAATGGTTTTGGTGGCAGACTGGGAGGTTGCGCCGCCGGAGGTATTCAGAACAATATAGTCCATAGATACCCAGCCGGTGGAGATCTTACCCCACTGTGTGCCGCCTACTGTCTTGCGCTCAGTAATGGTAACCGTTTCCTTGGGCTTCAGTTTGCCCACGATCTTGTAAGAGGTGCCGGGGCCGCCGCGAACATTCAGCCATTCCTGCACATTGGCGTAGCCGGTTACAGAAGTGGTGGTGTTCTGTTCGGGAGCAGGTGTGGCAGAACTGCCGCCGGTGGAATTGAGCTGCACATAGGTCAGGGAGATCCAACCCTTTGCGATCTTGCCCCATTCCATAGAGCCGTTGGTCTTCTTCTCGGTGATAGTAACAGGTGTACCCTCTGTCAAATAACCCAAAATGGAGTAATTTGTGCCGGGGCCGCTGCGGATCAGCAGCTCGTCTGCAATGACCTTGCCGGTCCAGGAGGTAGCCGTAGAGCTACTATTGTTATTGGAAGAACTGTTGCTGTCCAGAATGACGTAGTCCATACTGATCCAGCCATCGGAGATCTTGCCCCACTTCATAGAGCCAACGGTAGACTGCTCCAGGATCTCCACCTTCTGCTTGGGTTTCAGGTAACCCACCACAGAGTAGGAAGTACCGGGGCCACTGCGGACACGCAGCCATTCCTGCACGTTGATGGTGCCGGTGACTTTGGGCTGTTCCGGCTGTGTTACAGGAGGCTCTGTTACAGGGGGTTCGGTTACGGGAGGTTCTGTCACAGGAGGCTCTGTTGTGGGAGGTGTGGTCTCGGGTGTTGTTGCAGAGCCCTGATTATTGACTGCGGTTTCGTAGTTCGTATACTGCAGGGCGATCCAGCCACCGTCAAATTTACCCCAGGTATAGCCGCTGCCGGAGGCAGTTTCTGTAATCACAAGCTGCTGACCCTTTTGCGCAACACCCACACGGGTGTAGTTGGTGCCGGGGCCCTGCCGCAGGTTTACATCGGTGCCGGTTACGGTAATGGTAACGGGATTCTGAGGTGTTGCGCCGGTTTCAGGGGGCTTATTGCCGGAAGCGTCTGTCCATTGCGCGTACAGGGTTGCGCTCTTTGTAGAGGCATCCAGCACAGTCACCTTTGTGCCGCCGGTCTTTGCTGTAAACCAGCCCTGGAATGTATACCCCTCCATAGTGGCTACAGGGAACGGTGTTGCTGTCAAGCTGGAATCGTAGCCCTGGCTGCGGGGGCTGGTGCTGCCGCCGTTGGCATCGTAGAGCACGTAGCAGTAGTTATCGGGGGGTGTTTTGCTATACACAGCATTTAAGTACATATTTGCTTCGCTCAAGCGGCGACGCAGAAGAAATGTACGAATCTGATTACCTGCGCTGCACCACAGGGCAAAGGCGCGGATCAAATCGTTGCCGGTTGCGCCGGTGGCGATCGCCTGATGGAATGTGCCACCTGTTTCATATGCCCAGCCGGTACCGCAATTGTAGGAGAACAGCACAAGGGCATCAAACTGATTCTGAGTCAGCTCAAGGCCGTATCTGTCGATCACCTTAACGTGAATATCACGTTCCACACCTGCCAGATGGTTGCGAAGCAGCGTCTCTGCCTCCGCCTCTGTAATGCCGTTTTGCGTATAATACTCAACCATATCCGCAGGGCAGCGGGTGCCGTAGCCTACAGTATACTGGGTAAAGTCCCAATAAGGTGTCTTACTGAAGCCTTCTTCAGCCTTCAGGACACTCAAACAATTATCGCTGGCTGTGAGAATCGACGGCTCTGTTACCGCAGAGACGGTCTCTTCGGTAGTGGCCGGAACAGTTTCTTCTGCCTGGACGGGAATGCTCCCAACCGGCACGAAGCCCAGCAACATAATGATTGCAATCAAAAAACTGATAATCCGTTTTTTCACCGGTATTTGCTCCTTTCCAAATCATTACCAGCATATTATAGCAGAATATATGTGTTATTGCAACCCTTTTTTCCCTTTTATTACACGTTTGTTACCGTTTTATGCCGCAAAATGTTGTAAGTTTTGACATTTTATGATAGGTTTTTCCATATTTTTCCAATTATTTGTTATTTTAACAAGTTTACATAATTTTTAACGTATATTGGCTCCGGTGTATTCGTTGCATTTTTGTGTCAACTGTGGTATCATAACTGCAACATGAAAAGGAGGTGTGCCTATGAAAGCGATGATCGCCATGAGTGGCGGCGTTGACAGCTCTGTTGCCGCATATTTAGCCCGGCAAGAGGGCTTTACCTGCATCGGCGGCACAGCTCAAATGTGCGACCGGGCCATACTGGGAGATGCTTTCAACCTGCAAGGCGTGGAAGACGCCAAAGCCGTTGCCCAGCGGCTGGGAATGGAATTTCATGTATTTGACGCGGTAGATACCTTTAAGTCCGGGGTGATCGGAGATTTTATCTCCTGCTATGAGCAGGGGCTGACGCCTAATCCCTGTGTGGTGTGCAACAAGCGGATCAAGTTCTCTTATTTGCTGGACAAGGCGCTGGAGCTGGGTTGCGACTACATTGTCACCGGGCATTACGCCCAGGTCAAGCAGGACAAGGAAACCGGACGGTATTTATTGTATAAGGCTGTAGATGAGGCAAAGGATCAATCCTATTTCCTCGCCTGCCTAAGCCAGGCTCAGCTGTCCCATATCCGTTTTCCCTTAGGTGACTATACCAAGGCAGAAATCCGTGAGATCGCGGAACAGCAAGGTTTTCTGACTGCCAAAAAGAAGGACAGCCAGGACATCTGCTTTGTTCCCGACGGAGATTTTATGGGATTTATCTGCCGGTACACCGGCAAAATATACCCTGAGGGCAAATTCTTAGATATGCGGGGCAAGATAGTGGGTACGCACAACGGCGCGATCCGTTACACACTGGGTCAGCGAAAGGGCTTGGGGCTTGCTATGGGTGAGCCTGTGTATGTATGCAGCAAGGATATGGATGCCAACACCGTGACTGTAGGCCCGGAGGAGGCTTTATATACCAACACGCTCATTGCCAAGGATTGGAACTGGTTCCCCTTCCCTGCTCTGACTACACCTATGCAGGTGATGGCAAAGGCCCGCAGCCGTCACATTCCGCAGCCTGCTACAGTTTATCCCCTGGAAAACGGGCAGGCCAAAGTGGTATTTGACACCCCGCAACGGGCGGTAACGCCTGGACAGACCGTTGTTTTATACCAAGGTGATATGGTGGTCGGCGGCGGTACGATTTCGGAAGCCTATTAACACCTCATCCGACAAAAATCAAAGATTTTTGCCACCTTCTCCTCAAGGAGAAGGCAATTAACAAGCAAAACCGGAAGGCTTTTTGCCTTCCGGTTTTCGTTATTCAGTTCTCAGGGCCACAACGGGATCCTTCTTTGCTGCGCTTCTACTGGGAATGATGCCGGAAATCAGGGTCAGCAGAACGCTGATGATCACCAGCACCACCGCAATCTCAGGAGGCAAAACTGCCTTCAGATTTGCAATGTCTGTAAGTGCAAACAGGATAATATTCACAACGATACACAGCAGGTAGGTTACGCCTACACCCAATATACCGGAGGTAAAGCCGATGATCATAGTTTCAGCATTGAACATACCGGACACGTTCCGTTTGGATGCGCCGATGGCGCGCAGAATACCGATCTCCTTGGTACGCTCCTGCACGGAGATCAAGGTGATGACACCGATCATAATGGAGGATACCACCAGAGAAATTGCCACGAATGCGATCAGCACATAGGTGATGGCATTGATGATGGTGGTGATGGAGGACATCATAATGCCCACATAGTCGGTATAACGAATTTGCTTGAGCTCCTCAACAGACTTATTATAGTCTGCAATGACCTCTTCCAGCACGTCCTTGTTTTCAAAGCTGGAAGCAAACAGGTTGATGGTTGCAGGATCCTCCAGATCCACATCACTTAAGCTCCGCAGGTTCTGTTCATAGGTGGATTCGGAGAATTCCAGAATCTCGCCGTAATACACAGCGCATTGCTCCGTGGTATAGGTGGGCAGCGCCATCTGCAATGCGCCCACCAGCTGCTCCATAGGCATTGCTGCGGTCTGTTGCTTCACCTGTGCGGCATATTGCTGCTTCACCTGCTCGGTGAGCATCTGCCGGAACAGCTGAATCAATTCCTCGTCCGGCATGGAGAGGATATACTCCTCCATTTCCTGCACATTCAAGCCCGCTTGCTGGCTGAGCGCAGCGATCATAGTCTGCTCCATCTGTTCCCGATTGAATTGCGCCAGTTGGCTCTCCACCATAGTGCCCAGCTGCTCTGCAGAGGGAATGCCCAAAATCTTTACATAGGCCTTTGCCTGCTCCTCGGGGGTCAGCTTGGCAATATAATCCCGGAATGCGGTCTCCTTATCTGCATCGGTCAAGCTTTCGTTGTCCTTAAAGGGCAGGCCGGTGAAAATATCTGTGCCGGGCTGGGCCTTTTGGGCAGCAAGGGCAGCAGAATCGGCATTCTTCTGGGCAACATATTCTGTCAGCGCCTTTGTGTAGGCAATGGAGCCTGTGAGCATCGTGGAGGATGCCTTTTCGCTGGGACGGATAATGCCGGTAATCTTCAGCTTTAAAGCGTTATCATACAGGTAACGCAGGCCGGTCTCCTCTTCCCGCAGGTCTACATACAGGCCGGTATTCTCGTCCTTGGTGAAGCAATCACCGTTGAGGATCACCCGGTACTCCTTGGCGCAGATCTCCTCATAGGTCCACTTCTTCTGGGTGGTATCGATCTCGCCGCCGGAAAGAATAATATCAAAGGTTTCCTCGATCTTATCGTGGGACTCCAGACCCATTGCGTACAGGGTCATATCGTCCAGCTCGTTATTTTTATCCACAACCAGCACGATCTCGTCGTAGCTGTTGGGCCAGCTGCCGTAGATCACATCATACTGGTCTTCCAACACGGGATTGACGGGCTTGCCGTCCTTTCCGGGCAGCATCTCACACCACAGATTTCTCTGCATTCCGGGCATCATCATAGAGCCGCCCATACCGCCGCCCATATTTTCACCCATGGTGATCATGGCAGACATATCCATGCCCATATTATCACGGAGCGCTTTGGTGAGCATCTCCTGCGTATCGGAATAGATGATGTTGTCATCCGGGTCCTTGGTATAGACCAAAAGATCCATATTGTAGGTATACTGAATGCCGGTGAGGGCATCGGAAAGCCCGTTTTCTGTGTTTTCCAGTTCCTTTTGCAAATACTCCTTAAAGGCTTTCAGATCGTTTTCCGTAGACTCCATATTGTTCAGGGCGTTGATCATTTCAGCCATAACAGCCTGGGAGTAGACTGCATCATTTTCGTGGGTGTTTTCATCAGAGGCAACACCCATAAAGGTCTGCATCAAGGTGCCGATATCCACGGTTGTGGCTTCCAGGGTGAGCGGATAGGAGGAAAGGGTATCCTCCTGCACTGCGTTGATATAGGTGGTCATACCGTTGGACACGGCAAAAATCAGGGCAATGCCGATGATACCGATAGAGCCTGCAAAGGAGGTCAGCACAGTACGACCCTTTTTGGTAAACAGGTTTTTCAGGGACAGGCCAAATGCGGTCGTCCAGGACATAGAGGGCTTGCGCACACGCTGTTTTCTGCCGAAGATCGCCCGCTGTTCCTCCTCGCGAAGATCTCTGCACTCCCCCTCACCCAGGGGTGCGGAGTCGCTGATAATTTCGCCGTCCAGCATGCGGATAATGCGGGTAGAATACCGTTCCGCCAAATCCGGGTTATGGGTGACCATAATAACCAAACGGTCCTTTGCCACTTCCTTCAGGATTTCCATAACCTGCACGCTGGTTTCTGTATCCAACGCGCCGGTAGGCTCGTCGGCAAGGATGATCTCGGGGTTATTTACCAATGCGCGGGCAATGGCCACACGCTGCATCTGTCCGCCGGAAAGCTGGCTGGGACGCTTACGCAGCTGGTCGCCAAGGCCAACCTGCTCCAAGGCCTGCTTAGCCCGCATACGACGCTCCCGCTTGGAAACGCCGGACAGGGTCAGCGCCAGCTCCACATTCTGCAAAACGCTTTGGTGAGGGATCAGGTTATAGCTTTGGAACACAAAGCCAATGGAATGATTTCGGTAGGCATCCCAGTCACGGTCCTTAAAATCCCGTGTGGAACGTCCGTCGATCACCAAATCGCCGCTGGTATATCGGTCCAGACCGCCGATAATATTCAGCATTGTGGTCTTGCCGCAGCCGGAGGGTCCTAAAATGGATACAAACTCGTTCTGACGGAACTGGAGGCTCACACCCCGCAGCGCCCGAACGGTATTATCCCCGGCGGCATAATTTTTGACAATGTTTTTCAGTTGCAGCATAAAAATTTCCTTTCGTCAGGAGGGTCGATCACTTGTTTCTGCGGAATTTACTAAAGGTAGCCTTTCGCTCTGTGCCCTTTAGTAAACGGGAAATATTGCTTCTGTGCATAAACACGATGAACAGGCCTAATGTAGCGCCCATCACCGCCAGCAGCACATTCTGTCTGTGGACAATGGGGAACGTAATGGCAAAGGTTAATGCGCCCAATATGGAGCTTAAGGATACGTAGCGGGTCAGCCACAGGCACAGAGCGAACACCACGATCACCAGCAATGCGCAGCGCCAATCCGCCATAAAGGCTGCGGTAATACCGCACAGCACACCCTTACCGCCACGGAAGCCCAGCAGCGCAGGAAAATCGTGGCCCAGGTTTACTGCCAAGCCGCCAAGAAGCAGGCCCTCTTGCCCATAGCCGTAGGGCGCAAGCAGAAGCTTACCTGCAATGCAGGCGCCTACCGCCTTCAGCACATCGATAACCACTACCAAAATAGCGGTGGTTGGGCCATACATACGCAGGAAGTTGGTGAGTCCTGCGTTGCCACTTCCCTGTTCCCGGACATCCTTCTTGCCGATCAACCGGGAAATAATGACTGCGCCGTTGATATTGCCTAACAGATAGCTTATCAACGCTGCCAGCAGCACAGACAGCAACATTCTTTACTCCTCCTTATCGCCCTTCTGGCGAATGGTGATGCGTACAGGGGTACCCTGCAGACCGAACACCTCGCGAATCTGATTTTCCAGATACCGCTGGTATGAGAAATGGAACAGCCTTGCATCGTTACAGAAAATTACGAAATGGGGCGGCTTGGTGCCGGCCTGGGTCATATAGTAGATCTTCAGACGGCGACCCTTATCTGACGGGGGCTGCACACGGGAGGTGGCCTCTGCCAGGATAGAATTCAGCGCACCGGTGGTGATCCGGCTGGTGTTCTGCTTGTGGACATCCTGGATCACCTGGAACAGCTTATCCACACGGGCGCCGGTCAGCGCAGACAGGAACACTACAGGAGCATAGGTCATATAGCTTAAGCCATCGCGGACGGCAGCTTCCTTATCACGCATGGTGTTGGTTTCCTTGTCGGCAACTGCATCCCATTTGTTCACAACAATAATGGCTGCCTTGCCTGCCTCGTGGACAAGACCGGCGATCTTGGTATCCTGCTCGGTGACACCGTCATTCGCATCTACCAGAATCAAACATACATCAGCACGCTCGATGGCGGCAACGGTACGCATATTGGAATACTTCTCAATGATATCGTCCACCTTGCTCTTCCGGCGCATACCGGCGGTGTCGATAAAGCAGTATTTGCCTGTTTCGTTTTCAAACTCCGAGTCGATAGCATCGCGGGTCGTGCCGGCAATGTTGGATACGATCACCCGCTCCTCACCCAAAATGCGGTTGAGAAGGCTACTTTTACCCACATTGGGCTTGCCGACGATGGCTACGTTGATAACATCGGAATCCTCTTCCTCTTCTGTCGCCTCGGGGAATTGCTCCAGGCACCAATCCAAAAGGTCGCCGGTACCGTGACCGTGGACAGCAGACACTTCAAACAGGTCGCCGATTCCAAGGCCGTAAAACTCATACACATCGGGATTCACAAGGCCAATGGAGTCGCACTTGTTCACCGCCAGCGCCACAGGCTTGCGGGACTTGCGAAGCATAGTTGCCACGTCCTGATCAGCGGCGGTAACGCCGGAACGGACATCCACGACCATAATGATACAATCTGCCAGCTCGATGCCGATCTCCGCCTGACGGCGCATAAACTTCAGCATATCGTTCTCAGTGCCCGGCTCGATACCGCCGGTATCCACCAGAGAAAACTCCCGTCCGCACCATTCACAGTCGCCGTAGATACGGTCACGGGTGACACCGGGGGTATCTTCTACAATGGAGGTTCTGCGGCCGGTGAGCTTATTAAACAGCATAGACTTGCCCACATTGGGACGTCCGACAATCGCTACCAGAGGTTTTGCCATGGGAGATCACTCCTCTCTTACATTTATTATGGCACATAATTATGAACATTTTTAGCAAATTTTGGTAAATTTACATTTTGTTTCAAGTTTTTTAAGAAATAATGATATGGAAAAAGCGGAAGGCAAACGCCTTCCGCTTAGCTTACGCTCTTTTCCAGCCTTAGTCAGCCTTGGCGGCCAGGACCTGACGGCCATTGTAGGTACCGCAAGCCTTGCAAGCTCTGTGAGGCATAACGGGCTCGCCGCACTTGGGGCAAACAGCCACACTGGGGGCGGACAGCTTCCAGTTGGAACCACGGCGCTTATCGCGACGGGCGCTGGACACTTTACACTTAGGGACAGCCATGGATGACACCTCCTTGGTAATTCTGCTTTTGCAGCATTCTTTGGTTTACTTATCGAGAAGCTGCTTTAAAGCAGCAAAACGGGGGTCTAACTCTTTTTGGCAACCGCAAGGACCATCGTTCAGGTTTTTGCCACATCGGCAACACAAACCCTTGCAATCTTCCTTACACAGTAATTTAGAATCCATATTCAGCACAAAAACTGTTCTGACGATGTCATCCAAATCAGCGGTATCTGCCTCCAGGGGAAATACCCATTCGTCTTCATTTTCCTCGTTGGCAAGCTCCGTCACCAGCACCACATCAATGGGAATATCCATTTCCCGGTGGAAATCGGTAGCGCAGCGGTCACAGATTCCGTGAATACAGGTGGTAATGTTACCCTTCATCACCAGAACACCCGCGGTGTTTCGCACCGTTCCGCTGGCAAGCACCGGCTCGCTGACAGGTTTGCTTGTGCCGTATACGAGGTCACTCAAATCCACGCTGACAGAGAAGTCTACACTCTCACCGGGACGGTCTATAATAGAAGACAGTTCCAGTCGCATAGTATCCCCCTCCTAACAGTCGTGCTTATGTATTATATAGGGAATTGTCCCATTTGTCAAACATTATTTTCGTATTTTTTTAATTTTTTCCTGTGGAGATTTCCTCCCAAAACTGGCGGAAAGCCGTGGGCAGTGCAATTTCCTTATCGATCCTCTCTGCCGTGAGCCAAACAAAGTCTCCGCCGCACTCTGCAAGCTCTATATACACTCCACACATATCCCATTCTATGTGGGTAAATATGTGTTTTCGCTCCACTTTAAGTTTAATTTCTTTTGATTTCAAACCGAATCGCTCCACTTGTTTGAGAAAAGCTTGCGTATTCAGTTTGCCGGGCACATTGGGAAACTGCCACAGGCCGGCCAGAAGACCTTGCGCCGGACGTTTCTGAATGGCGTACTTTCCGTCGCAAGAGAGGATGAAAACCGTTTTTTCTTCCGTTTTTCGTTCCCGTTTAGGAAGCTTAATCGGAAGATTTACCGCAGTTTTCCGGACAAAACCTAAGCAAAAAGCCTTACAGGGGCAGTTCTCGCAATCCGGCTGGCGGTTAGGTCCGCACACAGTTGCGCCCAGCTCCATCAGAGCCTGGGTGAAGTCCCCTGCCCTGTCCGGATATATCTCTGCCAAATTTTGCTGCACAGTATTTTTATAAGCGGGCAGGTCTATGGGGGTGTGGTCATCAGTAATACGGGAGATCACCCGCAGCACATTGCCATCCACCGCAGGGATAGGCTGATTATAAGCAATGGAACAAATCGCGCCG
Organism: Oscillospiraceae bacterium; assembly: GCA_017416245.1. Taxonomy (GTDB): domain Bacteria; phylum Bacillota; class Clostridia; order Oscillospirales; family Oscillospiraceae; genus Faecousia. The sequence goes on from JAFQCX010000019.1 coordinate 54,694, forward strand.
GCGGTGTATGCGCCAATGCCGGGAAGCGCCAGCACCTGCTCATACGTATCGGGGAATATGCCATCGTGCTTGTCCACGATCTGTCGGGCGGTCTTTTTCATATTCCGCACACGGTTATAATACCCAAGGCCTTCCCACAGCTTGTGGAGGGCATCATCGTCGCATTCTGCCAAAGCGGTAACAGTGGGCAACGCCTGCAGGAAGCGGGCGTAGTAACCCTTCACCGCCTCCACACGGGTCTGCTGGAGCATAATTTCAGACACCCAGATATGGTAGGGGTCCTTATCCTCCCGCCAAGGGAGCTCTCTGTGACCTGCATCGTACCAGGGAAGCAGCGCCTCCGGCAGACAGGAAAGCAAATTATGATCCATACGGCGCACCTCCTGCAGTTTTGTTTATTGTACAACAACCTCCAAATCCGTGTCAAGGTGTGCCTATTTGGAAAAATAAATGCAAATTCTTGAAAAAAAGGCTTGCTTTTTCATTTTGAATGTGCTATTATATGCAGGCACTTGTGAAAAGTGTGTATGCGCCGATAGCTCAGTTGGATAGAGTGACTGGCTACGAACCAGTAGGTCGGGGGTTCGAGTCCCTTTCGGCGTACCATTAAACAGGATATCCCATACGGGATATCCTGTTTAATTTTTATGTAAGGAAGGGACTCGAACCGATAGCAGTGGAACTGTCCGGTGGACAGTTCCTGCCACCAGTTCAAAAACTGGTGGCTACATTTATTTCTGCCCTTTCGGGCAGAAATGCATATCGAGTCCTTTTCGGCGTACTTTTGCAAAGCAAATAATGGTCTTTCGCCACACGCCGTCCTATGGACAGCAACAATCCCTCAGTCAGCCTGCCCGGCTGACTGCCCTTTACACAAGGGAGCCTTATTTTTGCTGCAATCAAGCATATATCATCACAATTCAACGCTCCGTTGAAAGAACCTCGCTTTTAAGTCGCTTTACTTTTTGTTCAACCAATGAGATAATTATGCCACGGTACCGAAACTTATATTTTGGAGGACGCAATATGAGAGAATCTATGGGAAGTATTATCCGCCGACTTCGAAAAGAACGTGGTCTAACCCAAGAAGAACTCGCAGAAATTCTTGGTGTAACATTTCAGGCTGTATCTAAATGGGAGAATGAAACAGGACTGCCTGATATTTCTCAAGTAGTACCACTTGCAAATGTTTTTGGTGTAACCACCGATACAATTTTCGGTACGAACAATAGTGATACAAACGAAAATATCGATGCGTTTATCTATAGCATTGAGAACAAAATCTGTAACCGACACAATGCCGATGATATCGAGTGTTTCATTCGCTGTGTCGATGAAATATCGAGGAAAACAAAGGAATGTCCCTCTAATTTTCGTCTTCTCGTCTATTATATGGGATTCCTATATACACTTATCTCAAAATTTGATGTTAAAGGCAAAAACGACGAAGCCAAGTCTTATATTTCTGAGTTTATTCGCATTGGAAATGTTGTTCTCAATCACTGTACCAATTCGGAGCACCTTAATGAGGCCAATATGTGGTTTACCTATTTCTATTTGGATATTGGTGATGCAACAAAAGCGGAAGAACACGCACGCCGTATCGCTACTTACGCCAACGGAGATTCCGTGCTAGCCCACGTAAAAGCAAGGCAAAATGACAACAAGGAAGCTATGAGACTAACGGCCCAAGTTATCAGTCGTTCTTTTGACAACCTAATGTACGAACTATATTCCCTCGGTTGCTCTTATGACCGTATGGGTAAGTATGAAGAAGCATACCAGTGTTATGCTCTGTTCCCTAACCTTTATGAGCTAATCATGAAGGACAGAGAGGATGATATTCCTTTTTATGAAATGCCGTCCTACGGTCAACTTGCTATGGTGTGCATGAAAATGGGACGACAGGATGAAGCAATGGATCAGCTTGAGAGGTATCTTCAGCATGAGAAAAGAATAGCAAGAACATACAACATCGTTACCGAATCAAAAATTCCCTATTTTTACGGACGTTCACTGAAATACAGCCACAACCATTATACTGCACGGGGCGATATAAGCGAGGTTATGAGAAAGAAAATTTTTGATTCCATTCGTGATACAGACAGATTCCGCGCTTTGGAAAAAGAAGTCTTGGAATTTGAAGAAAAATATCGTGATTAACCATGCAAAAGTCCTTGATAATACACACTATTCCCTTAAATCCTATAAGAACAATCATACCAGAAAAGCAGATATCCCTTTTTGGGATATCTGCTTTTCTTTTTTGCGATGGAAAGGACTCGAACAATTAAATGCAACGCGGATGAGCGTTGCCCGCTGCGGCTAGACGCAGCGGAACATTTATTTTCGCCAAAGGCGAAAATGCAAATGAGTCCCTTTCGACGTACGCCGTCCTATGGACAGCAACAATCCCTCAGTCAGCCTGCCCGGCTGACTGCCCTTTACACAAGGGAGCCTTTGTGCTGTGCAAAAAGCTTGCCGCTTTCCACGCTTAGTTGCATTTTTGTGCTTTTTTATTGTATTTTCGTGCTTTTAAATGTACTTTTCAAAATAATCTGCTATAATGAAATCACAACATTTCATTTGAGGTGAACAATTATGTTTAAAGTTGCCATTTTAGGATGCGAAAACTCCCACGCAAATGCTTTTTTGAGCGAGGTTTTGACTGAGAAGCTGGTTGACGACGTAGAGTTTATCGGCGTTTACAGCGATGACAGAACCGCTTCCGAAAAGCTGAACGAAAAGTTCGGCGTGCCTGTAATGGATCGTTACGACGAACTGGTTGGCCAGGTTGATGGCATTGTTATCACTGCCCGTCACGGCGATAACCACTTCAAATTCGCCAAGCCCTATCTAAGCAGCGGAATCCCTATGTTCATCGACAAGCCTATCACCTGCTCTATCGAGGACGCAGTTGCCTTTCGCGCTGCGTTGGAGGCAAACAAGATCCCTGTGGCAGGCGGCTCTACACTTGCCATTGCTGACATGATCCAAAAGCTGAAAAAGGATGTTGCAGAAGCCGAGCCCGGTCAGGTTATTGGAGGCTTCTTCTGCGCCCCCATTGTTTTAAACAGTGTGCACGGTGGTTTCTTCTTTTACGCCCAGCATTTGGTGCAGATGATGACCACCATTTACGGCACGCAGCCCCGCAGCGTAAAGGTCTTTGAGAAAAAGGACGTTCTCACCTGTGTTGTTCGCTATGACGATCTGGACGTCACGCTGACCTACATTGAGGCCTGGAAGGAAAGCAAGTACGTTGCTTATGTAAATTACAAGGGTAATTTCGTTGGCGAGGTCTTCTACCCCACGGGTCTTTATGGAAAAGAATTTATGGAATTCTACCGTCTGCTGAAGGGCGAGCCGCAGGCGCAAAGCTACGAGGAATTCTTTGCTCCCGTGTACATTATGAACGCTATTGAAAAATCTCGCCTGAGCGGCAAGGAAGAGCCCATTGAGGTATAAGGTATGAATATTTTATTTTACGGCTTTCGTCATGGGCATATCTTTTCCCTGTTTCAGCAGGCAAAGGAGCACCCGGACTACACCATTGTGGGCGCAATCGAAGAAAATGACGATGCCCGCGCCAAGGCCCAGGAGCGTTTGGGATACCCTGTGGCATCCGACGGCTATTTGGAACAACTGAAAAATCCCGACATAGATGTGGTTGCCATTGCCGGCGCTTACGGCAACAGAGGCGAAGCCATCCGTCAGGCGCTCCTCCACGGCAAGCATATCATCTCCGACAAGCCCATTTGCACGGAATTGACCCAGCTGGAGGAAATCGCCCGGCTTGCCCGGGAGAAGAATCTAAAGGTGGGTTGCATGCTGGATCTGCGTTACGCGCCTTCCTCTTTGCGGGCTAAGCAGATTTTGGAAAGCGGCGAAATGGGCGCTATTAAGAATATCAACTTCACCGGCGAGCATTTTATCGACTACGTCAACAGGCCCGGCTGGTATTTTGAGCCCGGTATGCACGGCGGCACATTTAACGACATTGCCATTCACGGTTTGGATCTGATCCACTATATGACCGGGCATCGGCTGGAAAAGGTTTACTGCGCAAGGCAATGGAACGCCTTTGCCACCCGTCATCCGGACTTTAAGGACTCTGCCGTCTTTATCGGCGAAACTGACAAGGGTGCCGGAGTGACCGCTGATGTTTCCTACTGCGCTCCCAGCCAGGCAATGGCTATGCCTACCTACTGGAACTTTAAGTTCTGGTGTGAAAACGGTCTTGTGCAGTTCAGCTACAACGACCCCAACGTGCACGTATTCCGCAATGGCGGTACTGCCGAGGGTGAGGATCTGCCCGGCATTGCGCCGGAGGAGAGCATTTTGGACATCCTGCGTAACGAGATCGTGCAGGACACCAACACCTTCACGGAGAGCGTTTTGCTCGCATCTCAAATGGCTCTGAATCTGCAAAAGGAAGCGATTTGACCTGTACGGGAATCTCCCTTTTGTAGGGGATTGTCACAACCAGTGTGCGCACCGGTTTCACAATGACAAAGAAAAAGGAGCGTTATAAAACGCTCCTTTTTATTTTCTTGTCTGCAAAGTATTCATATACTGTGTGGGCGCCATTCCCATTTTCCTCTTGAAGATTTTGGAAAAATACTGGGCATCAGAATAGCCGCACCGGTCGGCAATGTCGTTTGCGCTGGTAAAGCCCTGGGCGATCATAGTGCAGGCATTTTGAATACGCACCGTGTTCAAATAATCAACAATACCAATGCCGAAGTGCTTTTTGAACACGGAGGATATGTATTTTTTATTGTAGGAAAGCTCCCGGCTGATGTCCTCTAAGGAGAAATTATGGTCGGAAAAATGGTCATCCAGATACTTTTTGATTAAGTCCACGCTATGGGCCTGTTTGCACTTGTCGCCATCAGGCAGGAGTCGGTTGCCCAGATAGGCGAAGGTGTAAAGCAGAACGGATTCAGCCATCAGCTCCGTCACATTGGCGCTTGTTTTGATGCCTGTTTCCCAAAAGGCTTGCACCTCCCGGGCTTTATGGAATATAAAATTTCCGCTGTGAATGGAAAGGCTGTCCAGGATCCGATTGCCCCGCAGTCCCACAAAGCTGATATACATATAGTTGAAATTTTCCACAGATTCTATGGCAAAGGAGGCGGCCGGAAAGGTAAAAAACAGATCCCCCTGACTTAGAGGCGTGATTTTTCCGGGGGTGTGGAGCCGGCCCTGTCCGCTGCACACATAATACATCTTATAAACCGATTCGGTTTTCAGCCGGTCATATTGTTGGGGTTTGGTTTCCAACACAAAGTTTATGGTGTGAATGGAGTGCAGATCCTTGTGAAACGGGATAAAATGGCAGATATTTTGTTCCATAATTGCCCCTCCTTTCTTGGTTTCAGTATAAGGTTGGTGTGCTTTGATGTCAAGAAAAATCCAACTATATTACATAAATGTGTAGAATATATCCATTGTGACAAAGATTTCATTCTGCTACAATGGTTGTATTCTCAGAAAAGGAGAGGATTTTATGAAAAAAGTAAGAATCGGTGTATTAGGCGGTTACCGCGGCAGCAGTATGATCAACTACTGCAAGCGGGCAGACAATGCGGAAATTGTTGCCATTTGCGACAAGCTGCCCGAGGTGCTGGAGGCCCAGCGGCAAAGAGCAGAAGGCCTTAACATTGCCTTTTATGACAATTTTGATGACTTTATCCAGCACGATATGGACGCGGTGGTGCTGGCAAACTATGCAAATGAGCATGTCCCCTTTGCCATAAAGGCTATGAAGCGGGGTCTGCACGTGTTCTCCGAGGTTTTGCCCTGCCAGACCATGAAAGAGGCGGTGGAGCTGATCGAAACCGTGGAGGAAACAGGTCTTGTGTATGCCTACGGTGAGAATTACTGCTATATGCCGGCTCCCTTTGAGATGAAACGGCTGTATCAGCAGGGAAAAATCGGCGAGTTTGAATACGGCGAATGTGAGTACATCCACAATTGCGCGCCCATCTGGCACAGCATTACTTACGGCGAACGGGATCATTGGCGCAATAATATGTATTCCACCTTCTATTGCACCCATTCTTTAGGCCCCATTATCCACGCAACCGGCCTGCGTCCTGTGTCCGTAACAGGCTTTGAGGGCACCAAAAATGAAAGAAACCTGTGTGGTGGCGCAAAGGGCGGTCAGTTTGGCATGGAAATGGTAACCCTGGAAAACGGCGGTATTATCAAGAGCATCCACGGCAACTTATATAAGAATTCCGTATGGTATTCTATGTACGGCGCTAAGGGAAGAATGGAAAGCGCCCGTGAGGATGCCCAGAACGGCGGCGTGAAGCGGATCTACGTTAACTGCGACGAATACGCGGGAGAGTATGTGAAAAAGGATCCGGAAAGCTATGAGCCTACCTACGATGTACTGGCCGACACCAAGGGCTACGGCCACGGCGGCTCTGATTTCTATTCCATGTATTTCTTTGTGGAAAAGATACTGGGCAGAAAGGACGCCGATACCATCGACGTCTACGAGGCTATGGATATGTTCCTGCCGGGCATGTTTGCCTATCGCTCCATTTTAAATGGCGGTATTCCCATGGAGATCCCCAACCTGCGGGATAAAGCTGTCCGCGAGCAGTGGAGAAACGATACCGCCTGCACCGACCCCAAGGTTGCCGGTGATATGCTGCTGCCCACCTTCTCCAAGGGCACGCCGGACATTGATGACGGTGTGTATGCCCACATGAAGCAGCTGTGGGATACCGAATGTGAATCCGGCGAAGGCAATTACAGAAGCTCTGCCTTCCATCAGGGAGCGAAAAAATAAGGAAAATGTATTACGCTATTGTTTTGCTTTCTGTTGCCATGTTCGGTGGCTGTTTTGCCCTGAATGACGTATATAGAAAGCTGCGCACAAGTAACCTGGCAAGCAGTCTGGAAAGCGCATTTGTGGGCTCGCTTGCAGGTCTTGCGGTGCTACTGATAATAAGCGGCTTTGCTGTTCAAGCAACACCCTTTACTTTATTGATTGCCTTCCTTTCTGCCGTCAGTGGTATTGCTTTTACCTTTTGCTCCTTCAAGGCGCTGGACAGCGCAAATCTTTCTCTCTATTCCCTGTTTTCCATGCTTGGTGGAATGGCGCTGCCGTTTTTTCAGGGAATTCTCTTTTACGGAGAAGCCATTACCCTTTCCAAAATTGTTTGCGTCATTCTGGTATGTATGGCGCTGGGGTTCACCGTTTCCCGTGAGAAAGGAAAAAAGGGCGGGATCTATTACATAGGGGTTTTCGTGCTCAACGGTATGGCAGGGGTGCTGTCCAAGGTGTTTGCCTCCGCACCCTATGCAAAAACCGATGCCCAATGGTTTTCCATATGGATTGCGGTGTTCACCGCCGTCATTTCGGGTGTGCTATGGTTGGTCTTTTTCAGAAAAAAGGCGCTGCCCGGCTATACCTGGAAGGCATTTTCTGTAAGCGCCCTCAGTGGCAGTGTGAACAGAGTCGCAAACTTTTTACTGGTGATCGCCCTTGCCCATCTGGATGCCTCGGTGCAATATCCCATGGTAACAGGTGGCGTGATCATCGTATCCACACTCATTTGCTTTTTGGGCAAGAATAAGCCCACTAAAAAAGAGATTCTGTCTGTCCTGCTGGCATTTTTAGGTATGCTGGCCCTGTTTCTGATCAAAACATAGGAGGAAGTATGAAGCTACAGGATTATTACTGCATAAACCCGGAAGAAAAACCCCTGGAGAATCTGGTTGAAGACGGCGGCTTTGTGAAAATTTTCAGAAAGATCGCCTTCGTGGGCGACAGTCTTTCCGCCGGTGAATTTGAGTCGGTAAACCAAGAGGGTAAGCGTAAGGGTTACGATCTGTACGAGTATTCCTGGGGGCAGTATATTGCCCGTATGTGCGACTGCACAGGGTATAATTTCTCCCGCGGGGGTATGACTGCTCAGGAGTATTGTGAAAGCTTTGCTGCGGCAAACGGCTTTTGGGACGCCGAAAAAGCCTGTCAGGCATACGTGATCGCCCTAGGTGTTAATGATATTTTAAATGCCAAGCGGGAAATTGGCACCGCGCAGGATATTGACCTGCAGAACTACGCAAACAATAAGCCCACCTTTATGGGTCATTACGGGCAGATCATTCAAAGATACAAGGCGCTTCAGCCCCACGCAAAGTTTTTCCTTGTGAGTATGGCAAAGCACCACAACAAGAATTGGGCAAAGCAGGAATTGCTTAAAGCCCACAGGGATGCTCTGTATGCGCTGGCAGACCTGTTTGACAATGTGTATGTGATAGATCTGTATACCTATTTACCTGAGTATACAAAGGAATTTTGGGAGAATTACGGTTTGCATTCCCATATGAATCCCATGGGCTATATCTTTACAGCGAAGGTGATCTGCTCCTATATGGATTACATCATACGCCACAATATGCCCGCGTTTCGGCAGACCGCATTCATCGGCACACCTATGTACGATGAACGCTTAGATAACATTTAGCGAAACAGCTTGCCAATGGCAAAGAAAAAGGAGTGCGATTACGCACTCCTTTTCTATGTTTATAAAGCTTTTTTGAAGGTTTCTGCCAAGTCAAGCTGCTCCCAGGGCAGATTATTTACGCCAAAGTGACCGTTGCGGGCGGTCTGACTGTAAATGGGCTGACGCAGCTGCAGTTTCTTGATAATGCCTGCAGGGGTCAGGTCGCAATGCTTGCGGAGCAGCGCAGTCATTTCTTCGTCAGGGAGTTTACCTGTGCCGTAGCTATTCACACGGACGGATACGGGCTCTGCAACACCGATGGCGTATGCCAGCTGCACCTCTACCTGCTCGGCAAGGCCTGCCGCCACCAGATTCTTTGCCATATACCGGGCCATATAAGCGCCGCTGC
>JAFQCX010000020.1 GCA_017416245.1 Oscillospiraceae bacterium
AAGAAATTGAATGGATATAGAACAGCCGCTGACCATATAGTCAGCGGCTGTTATTTTCGTCATGTTGGGGCAAAATGTGGTTATTTTCAAAAGTAGTATGCGAGTAGTACAAATGGCATAAACCCGTTGCAAAGGGTGGTAAGCAAAAGCATAGCTTGGTATGCCGCTGCTGGGTCAAATCTTCCCGTGGCAGACGAATAGGATTTTAATCATAGGTTTTCCTCGCTTTTCGGGACGGGGAACCCGTCCCCTACATTTACGGGGGTATTATACCACGCGTTGCAGTATATTGCAACTTGTAGGGGAGGCGTTTCGCCTCCCCTGCACCCTATCAGCAAGCGTTACGAGAATCCAAAAAGGTTGATTTCCACGGTGTTTCAGTATATAATAAGGGAACACTCGTTGCATTTTCAGCAAAATGCAGAAAGGAGCTATCGGTATGGTAGAAGAACTGAAAAGTATGGTAGGAAACGACGAGACCATTCTGTACGAAGGAAAGCCTGACAGAAAATGCTTCCTCTTTGAGAGTATTTTTAACCCTCTTTTGCCCGTTGCCATTATTTGGGCAGTGATCGACGTGGGCTTTTTGGGGCTTGCCTCCGGCCAGTTTAACGCTGTTTTGACTCCCTTTTTACTGTTTCATATGATGCCCGTTTGGATCTATCTTTCCGGCGTTGTGTTCTCCTTCAGAAAGTATAAGAACACCTATTATATCGTTACGGATCACGCCATTTATATTTCCAGCGGTATTTTTACTATGAATCTGGAATCCAAGACCTTTGCAGAGATGTCCCGTGTGAATTTGCACCGCGGGATCTTTGACCAGATGTTCCACGTAGGCGACATCCACATTACCACCAATCAACTGACGCGCAAGAATATGCCTGCCACTTTGCAAATCAACAGTATTTCAAACTACGCTAAAGTTTTTCAGCTTGTGAAAAAGCTGCAGAAGGATATTTACGCGGACATTATGTACCCCAACGATCTGCGCCCGGAAGAAAACCACGGATATCGTACAAAGTACCGGGGATAAGTGCAATTACAGCACAGCCGCTGACCTGATGGTCGGCGGCTGATTTTTTGTCAAATTAGATGAAAACCCCTTGCAAACTAATGCATCCGGGGGTTGATTCCTTGGTGCGGCTTTGCTATAATATGGGAAATACATAAGTGTATAGCACAAAGGAGGAACTTTATATGAAAACCTGCAAACCCAGAAACACCTTTATCGACGGACTCATCTCCCGGATGACCCTGGAGCAGAAGATCGGCGCTGTGCTGACGCTGGCCTTCACCGGCATTACCCCCACTCAAAACGTCTACGATTACATCACCAAGTACCATTGCGGCGGTCTGCGTCTGACCCCCGTTGCCAAGGCAGGCGCCTCTATGCAGTATATAGACCCCAAGACCGGCACTACCGCTACCAAGACCGGCGGCCATTCCAAGGCCCCTGTTTGCACCGCTGCTGACTACAAGGCCACCTTGGACAAGCTGCGCAAAATTGCCAAGGCAAGACCTCTGGGTCTGCCCCTGCACTTCTCCTTTGACCAGGAGGGCAGCATCGGCTCCAATATGTACTTTGCCAACACCTTCCCCTACCCCATGGGTATCCGGGCAACCAATGATCCCAAGATCGCTTATCTGGTTGCCAATGCCATCGCCGAGCAGAGCAGAGCCATCGGTGTGCATTGGATCCACTCTCCCGACGTGGACATTAACTCCGATCCCAGAAACCCCGAGATCGGTGTCAGAGCCTACTCCGACAAGGCCGAAGAGGTTGCCCAGTACGCTATCGAGGCCTGCAAGGGCTTTAAGGACGGCCGCCTGATCGCTACCGCAAAGCACTTCCCCGGCCGTGGCGCTTCCATTGTGGACGCCCACTATGAGGTTCCCACCATTGACGTTGACAGAGAAACCCTGTTTGCCCGTGAAATTCTCCCCTACAAGGAACTCATTGACCGGGACCTGCTGCCCGCCATTATGATCGCTCACTCCATCTTCCCTGCGCTGGATCCTGACAATGTGGCTACCGTTTCCAAGCCCATCATCACCGGCATTCTCCGTGAGGAGCTGGGCTTCGATGGCGTTATCACCACCGACAGTATGACTATGGGCGGCATCTCCAAGCGCTATGGCGTTGCCAATGCTTGCGCTATGGCTTTGGAAGCCGGCGCTGATCTGGTACTGATGAAGGCCCAGGACCACTTGGTCGAGGATACCATCGCCGCCATCCGTTCCTTCATCGAGGAAGGCCGGATCACTATGGAAGAGATGGACAAGAAGATCTACCGCATCCTGAATCTGAAGTACGAGTACGGTCTGTTCCACGACTACGCCCAGGACGATACGGATCCCGAAGCCGTTATCAGAAGCAGCAAGCTGACCCAGCTTGCCAAGGACGTTGCCAAGCGCTCTACCATCATCGCCCGGAACGAGGATAATATGCTCCCCCTGCAGAGCGATGAGCGTGTGCTGATCATTGAGCAGCGCAACAATTTCTATAACACCCCCAAGTGGCACTCCGGCATCCTGTACGAAAACTGCCTGAACTACAGCAGCAATGTGACCTATTTGGAGGTGGACTTCAACTGGAGCGAAGAGGATCTGGCAGCTATCAAGGCAGCCCTCAGCAGCTATGATAAGATCGTTATCACCAACTACTATGACCGTTCTTCTCTGTGCAACAAGGACACGTTGATCCAGTTGCTGGCTGAAACTGATGCAAAGATCGTTGTCATCACCACCAACCCCTATGAGGAGATCTCCATTCCCCACAATGCCAGGAACGTAGTCGTTATCTTCGGCAACACCCCCAACACCGCTGAGGCGCTGGCCGGTGTGCTGTACGGCAAGATCAACGCCGAGGGCATTTGGCCGGTAGAGTACCACGCATAAGCTTCATACAGCAACAAAATTCCCGGAATGCGTCATTCCGGGAATTTTTGTGCAGCGAAACAGAAAAACGGCGGGAGCAAGCCCCCGCCCTACGATATGAAACCGCCTGCAGGCGAACAATTGATAAGCCCTACTAAATCCTATTAGGACTCCTGCTTATTGTAACAAGCGCGAATATAACAGATGATTTCCTCCAATTCCCCGTTGCGGGTTTTCGGATTCGTTGGGAGCGATAAAACAGAAAGCTCCCTGTCTGTGCGCAGCGCGCTATACCGGCGCATAGCAGCGCTGATAATTTCGACGAGCTGCAGCTCGTCAGCCTGTTCGATTTGCTTTACAATGTCTTTCGCATTTGTCGGACTATATCTTTCCATTAGCGCACCTCCTGAAATTCTGTAGATATATGATATATCTACATTAAACATCATAGCACATAATAGGCATAAAATAAACACATAATATATCTTATAGGGGTGTTTACATGGCTGTAAAAAGTGTGTCTATTCGAATTGAAGAGGAAATGCTAAGAAGAATCGGTTATATTGCGGACTTCGAAGGCCGAAGTGTCAACAGCCACATTTTGGTTCTGATTCGCGAGAATATCGAAGCATTTGAGAAGAAATACGGAAAAATTGAGGGAGATATTCGCCCGGATGTGAACGTAAAACCCTCTCGAAAGCATAGCTAAGACAAGAGTCTCACTTGCTGATAGGGAAGCTTTTTGCATAATGCTTGTGGGGCGGGGGTTTACTCCCGCCGCAACAATATATGATAGAAAAACGGCGGGAGCAAGCCCCCGCCCTACGATATGAAAACCTCCCGCAATCAGGTTTTTGCGCGCGCATCGACAGAAATTGTAGGGGCGGCCATTGGCCGTCTCTACCCCAGTATAATGTTGCGTAAGCGGATGTGCAGCTGATAAACCTCCGGAACGTGCTTCATACGACAGAAAAAGCCGCCGAAGTCATAGACTTCGGCGGCTTTCATTTTTATTACCAGTTGGGCTCTTCCTGCAGAACACTGTCGAAAGCGTCCAGCGCCTCCTGCATAGCTGCGCCTGCGTATGTACCGTCCTTGAATTGCTGGGAAACAACTTCCTTCAGCTTCTTCCAGCTGTTCACCTCGTCACCGGGGATGATGGGGTAGAACAAGGCATTATTGGCCTTGGCAGCCTCGTAGTCGCCGGGGGCATCACCCACCATCAGTACGCAGCCGGGGTCATACTTGCCCTCAGCGGCCTTACGGATACATTCCTTCTTCGTGCCCAGCTCCTGGCCGGCAACCACGGTGATGTTCTCCAACAGACCCTGTGCGCCCCACTCACGAACGATTGCCTCGTGAGGCGTTGCGGATACGATCACGATATCTGCAAACCGGCTCAGGTGGGCAAAGGTCTCCTTGACACCGGGAAGGGCGGTCACACCGTGAACGATTCTTTCAATGTTCTCATCCACCTCCGCAGACCAGCGGGCGGCCTGCTCCAAAATGGGGTCTACCTCACCTGCGGCCCCGCAGTATTCCTGAATGCCCCGGGCGCTGAGAGATTTGGTCTCGGCGATCCACTTCTTCAAGGGGGTCAGATCGGGAAGGGTGTAGCCACGCTCTATGGCCTCGGGACGCTTTGCCAGCAGCTCCAGGGTGCGGACCAGCGCGGGAAAGCGGTTCATACCACGGGTCTTGGAGTAGAGGTTAACAAACTCTGCCGCCTGGCGGGCATAGCGGGATACGCTCTGCAGATGCCAAACATTTACGGTGGCAGGGCAGAAGCACTCCTTGTGCTTCAGATCCATATTGTCGAATACGCAGCCGTCAGAGTCTACACACACAAGAAACTTGTGGCTGGGCTTCATGTCCAAAAGAATATCGCTCATAGTGAAAGTTCTCCTTCATATGTTATTTTGCTTATTATAACGTATTTTACGCTCCGTGGCAACACCAATAGGGAATTTTTACCTGCTCTTTTCTGTATAAATCTTTATGCCATGGCAAACACTACCTGCGAACACAAAAACAGGAGGTTTTCCCATGAATTCAATTCGTATGATCTGTCTGACCCTGGCCCTTTGCTGCCTGCTGGGCCTCGGTGTGGGCGCAACTGCGGCGGAGGTAGATTGCGACAGCGTATACTGCTTCACCGCGGAGGTATTCTCCCCGGAGGAAGAAGGTCTTGCAGGTATCTGCATCACCGATCTGCCAAACCCCTCTGCCGGCACGGTTTTGCTGGGCAAGCGGGTGCTGCGCAAGGGCGATATTCTCACCGCCGACCAGCTGGAAAAGCTGTCTTTTCATCCCCTGCGTACCCAGCAGGACACCCAGGCGGTGATCAGCTATCTGCCCATTTATGAAAATCGGGTGGAGAAGAATGCCACTATGACCATCGGCATTCGCGGCAAGGAGGACAAAGCCCCCGTGGCTGAGGACTTTGCCATTGAAACCTACAAAAACCTGCCCAACACCGGCGCATTGAAGGCCAGTGACCCGGAAGAACAAACGCTGACCTACACGGTGGTACGCGGCCCGAAACGAGGCGCTGTTGAGGTTTTACAGGACGGCAGCTTCACCTATACCCCCAAGAAGAACAAGGTGGGTATCGACTCCTTCACCTACACCGCCACAGACCCTGCCGGAAACGTTTCCCGCATTGCAACGGTAACTGTGCAGATCCTCAAGCCCACCGATTCCAAGCAGTACGCCGATACCGTGGGCTACGATTGCCGGTTTGAGGCTGAGTGGCTGCGAAACAGCGGTCTGTTTGTGGGAGAGCAGGTAGGCGGCAACGCCTGTTTCTATCCCGATAAGACCATGAGTCGGGAGGAATTTCTGGCAATGGTTGTGAAGCTGCTGGACATTCCTATGGAAGACGGGGAGGCTGCCCAACTGCCTGCCGATGCGCCACAGTGGCTGAAGCCCTATCTGGCCGCCGCCCAGCGCAGCGGTCTGCTGGACAACTGGCAGGAAAATGACGCGATGAGTGATGCGATCACTGGCGCTGAGGTGGCGGTTATGCTGCAAAATGCGCTGGATCTGACCATCAGCAGCGAGGCTTTGGAGCAGGTCTCTGCAAAGCAGGAGGATATTTCCTCTCACGCCATGGCCAGCCTGACGGTTTTGGCGGAAAACGGCGTGGCGCTGGACGCCACCGCCCCTATGACCCGCGCGGATGTGGCCGAGACCCTTTATCAGGTAAGCCTGCTGGCGCCGGATGCCCCCGGCATGGCAGTTTTCAGAATGCAGCACTAAAACAAAAAAGGCCCCCTCTGACGAGGGGGCTGTCACCGCAGGTGACTGGGGGAGAGACTACCCCTCAGTCAAAAATCATAAATTTTTGCCAGCTCCCCTGACAAGGGGAGCCTAATCATTAGAGGGAGACTTTTGTTCTTGCCTTGTTCAGCTTATCTGCATAGCAGAAGATCACAAAGCCAATGGCGAACAGCACCGCAATGGAGCCTACCGCCACGCCAGTGTTGGCAATGGGCAGGCCGAAAAGCCGAAACTCCATTCCCTCGGTGAGCTGGCTCATGACAGCGACCAGCGTTGTGCCCACAAAGGATGCGCCCTTGCCGCAGATGTCCATAAGGCCATAGTATTCGCCGCTTTGTTCGGCGGGAATGATCTTACCCAGATAGGAACGGCTCAGAGCTTGGATGCCGCCCTGGAACATACCCACCAGCACCGCCAACACCCAGAACTGCCACTGGTGCGCCAGGAATACGGCAAACAGGGCAATGCCCGTATAGCAAACGATGCAAATTTTGATAAGCAGGCCTGTATCATACTTGGCAGAGAATCTGCCAAACAAAATGGAGCAGGGAAATGCCACGATTTGGGTCACCAGCAGCGCTAAAAGCAAGCCTGTTGTGTCCAGGCCCAGGGACTTTCCGTAGGCGGTGGCCATATCGATAATGGTATACACGCCGTCGATAAAGAAGAAGAAGGCGATCAGGTACACAAAAATGTGCTTGTGCTTTTTGGCCTCCTTGAAGGAGTTTGCCAGCTGGCGGAAGGTGGCGCCCACAGGGTTACCTACCCGATTGCTGAAGGCGGTTTGGCGGTATCTTTTTACCAGCGGCAGGCTGCAAACCGCCCACCAAAGGGCAGTGATCACAAAGGATATGATCAGCGCCGTAATTTGGCTGATACCGAAAATATCGCTGCCCAGCACCGCAACCAGGCACACCGCAAAGGGAATTACGGAGCCGATATAGCCCAGGGCATAGCCCAGAGTGGATACTCTGTCCATTTTCTCGTGGGTGGTGATCTCCGGCAGCATAGCGTCATAGAACACGATGCTGCTATTATAACCCACTCTGGCAATGACAAAGATCACCAAAAAGGACAGCCAGCTCCACGCCACGCCCAGCATGGCGCAGCCTGCAACGCCCAAAATCATACTCAGTACGAACAGGGGTTTTTTGAAGCCCCGCTGGTCTGCCAGCGTGCCGCACACAGGGCCTAACACCGCAACCAGTATGGTTGCCACCGAGCCTGCATAGCCCCAGTATGCCAGGTAATCCGACTGGCTCAGACCGCCCTTGGCTGCCAGGTAGTCAAAGTAAATGGGCAGAAGCGTGGATACCAGCAGAATAAATGCGGAGTTTGCCACATCGTAAAGGATCCAGCTTTTCTCCAGCTTGGTAAGCTGCATTTTCATATTTTCTCTCTCTTTCTCTCTTTTAAAAAAGTCCCCGGCGGGGTCCGCCGGGGAAGTATATTTATTCGTATGCGATGGGGTTCTTGATGCCCACCAGAGCGACATAGGTCTTGCCCACGTCCAAATTCAGAGGTGTGTCATCGATCAGGGTGTAAGTAAAGGGCTCACGCAGACCTGCGCGACTCCACTTGATGGGCATGATCTTGCCGTTGATTGCCGCATAACCCTCGCCGGAGCCGATGGTTTCATAGAACTTATGGGTTCCATCGGAATGGTACCACTGCTTGGTATAGATGGCAATTACATTCTTGAAGGCCACAGGCTCATTGGTGTTGCCGTCAATATGCTCTGTGCCGTGCATATTCAAGCCATACTGCTTTGTTTCCGCGTTATAGGTGAGAATGGTTTTCTTGCCGCCCTTAAACTGGACGGTAATTTTCTCAGCCTTTTCGCCGCCCAAATTCACACCGTCAATAAACTGCAGGCCGTAGGTCTTATCGGTAGGGGTGTTATACTTATAGGCGTCAAGGGCAGCTGCCAGCTTTTCGCCGGTGGTGAACAGGGTGTGCTCCCAGGCATAGCCGTTATTGTAACGGTCGCGGTCACGGTAGAAATACTTGCTGTCGGCATCGATATGCTCCCAGTTGTCGATCTTGTCGCTGGTTGCGCCGTACCGGCCGGCCAAACCCAATCCGGGGCTGCCGCCGCAGTGGATCAGAGGAGCATCGTAGGAAACCGCCACGCTGTTAAATGCCGTTCTTGCGCTGCGGATGGGGCCGATATCCTTCACACTGGCCAAATCCGTGAATACTGCCAGGCAACGGGTGATATCGCCTTCTACTTCGATCTCATAAAAAATATCTGCGCCGCTGATGCCCTTCTGAGGCATAGCCTTTTTCAGGTTGTTGATCATAACCGCAACCACCTGGCCGGACCAGGGTGCGTCCAGAGGCGCGCCGGTAAGAGGATGCCGATACAAAACTTCCTTGGCCTTTGTTTCTTCTGTTGTTTCCTGCGTTGTATTCTGCACAGTTTCCTGGGTAGTCTCCGTGGTGTTGTCCGGTTTTTTCTTTTTGCAACCGCACAGCATCAGTCCTGCCAAAAGGCACAGGGCTAACAGCAGAGCAATCAGTCGTTTCATATGCGTCATCCTTCCTTTTTTATAGGGATGCAATCATTATACCAAAGAATCCCGGCAAATGCAACCCAAGACAAAGAGATTATGATTAGAAAATTTAGTAAAAAAGAGCGTCCGCAGACGCTCCTTTTTATTCTGTTAAATGGCCGGAATATCCTTTTCGTGGAGGATCACGCCGTCCTTTACCAGTTGTACCTGGAGAGCAGTCACATCCAAGGTAGTGAAGTCGTCTGTCATAGCAGCGGCAGTGCCGGCAGCCTGGCCGGTAACCGCGCAGCAGGGAATCACACGCATAATGTCCCACATCGCCTCGGTGCAGGAGGTGATCCTGCCGGCTACGATCAGATTGGGAACAGACTTGTTGTAAAGCGTTCTGAAGGGCACTTCGTAGACAGGGCCCCGCTTCCGCCAGTCAGAAACCATACCAATGGAGTCCTCGATGAACTGGTGCATTTCGGTATCGTCCTGCACGTATTCGCCAATCAGCTTTCTGGTCATACGCACCAAAGGAACTGTGGGCATGGTAGCGATCCAGTAGGTGGGGTCCTTTTTCCGCATCTTTAAGAAATGCTCCAAGGTGCGCTCGTGGGTCAGCTGCACCATTTCAGACTGCTCCTCACCGGTTACACCGGAAAATCTTCTGGTTAGCAGGAATCTGTTGCCCTTTGCCGCCTCGTCCACAAGCTTCTGGGATTCCGCGGACATCAGCTGGCACAGGTCGAAGCCCTTCTGCCCTGCGTAGTAGTACCAGGCAGCCAGCTTGTTACCCTCCTGAATAGTATCTGTGGGCGCATCTGCAAACCAGGCCACATCGCAGTCGCCGGTTGCGTCCACAACGCTGCCAACCCTGTAGCCCTGTCTGCCGGACTTGCTTTCCGCGACCAGGGTGTCGATCTTATTGCCCTTTTTGATCACATCCACCACATAGCTGCCGTAGAGGACCTCTACGCCGGCCTCCAGCAAAGCCTGCTCTGCCAAGATAGCAAAGACCTGGGCATTGTAACGCACCAGAAAACGCTTATCCTTTTCTGTTCTTGTGCCCACATTATCCAGCCAGTTTTCGGGGTATCTGTCCTCTGCCCCGTGCTTAATGGACAGCCGGAACAGCTCCTCGGCAAGGCCGAAAGACACCTGCTTGCCGTAGCCGTCGCACAGGGGCAGGTAAATGGTAATGAGGCCTGCCGTGGCCAGACCGCCCAGCATATATCCCTTTTCAAACAAAACGGTCTTCTTTCCCTGACGGGCAGCTGCCAGCGCCGCTGCAATACCGGCAATACCGCCGCCGCAAACAGCAACATCATAGCTGCCTGCCATAGTTACCTTTACTGTCTGTTCCATAAAACACTCCTTTTTAAGGTCGGGTTACGCAATTCCAAAAAGCTCCAGCAGTACCTTTCCCGCAAGGAGCGTCAAAACCACCAAGATCACCGGCCGCACGATCTTAGAGCCGTTTTTCAGCGCCAGTCCTGCGCCCAAATACTGTCCGGCGGTGGCAAACACCGCGGAAATCAAGCCCAAAGGCACCAACACCTTTCCGGCAGACAGAGATGTTGCCAGCGCACCCACATTGGATGCCAAATTCACCAGCTTCACATTGCCCGATGCGGTACGTACATCAATTTTTCCTATGTAGCAAAAGGCAAGGAGCAAAAATGTGCCTGTGCCGGGGCCGTAAAACCCGTCATAGGCGCCCACCACCAGTGAAAAGCCCCAAATGATAGCTCTGCGCGCCCATTCGTTCATAGACTTCCGGGTTTCGGGCAGGTCTTTTTTCTTCAGCAAAATCGCCGCGATCACCGGCAGGACGATCAGCAAAACCACTTTTAAGTATCGCTCATCGATCATCAACTGCAGCCGTGTGCCAAAATGAGCGCCCACCAATGCCAACGCAATGGAGGGGATCCCCAGCACCCAGTCGGCGCAGCCGTTTTTTACATAGCGGACAGTGGATGCCACAGTGCCGATGCAGGAGGACAGCTTATTGGTGCCCAGCGCAAAATGCATAGGCACGCCTGCCAGCAGATAGCTGGGCAGAGAAATGATGCCGCCACCGCCACCGATAGCATCCATAAAGGACGCGCAGAATACGCCCACGCACACCAGCGCCACCACCCACAGGGGATAACCAAAAAAGTCCATAGGATAACGCCTCTTTCAATTTCATTTTCTTAATAATAGCACAGTTCGCGTTTTTTTCAATAACTATGTAGCAAATTGGAAACCGATTCGCTGATACGTCTGTATAACAAAACAAGGGAGAGGCTTTTACCTCTCCCTTGTTTTGGTGCCGCTGACCGGAATCGATTTGCATTTTCCCCCTTGGGAGAAAATGATAGTTCGCCTCGGTCAAGCCCTCGGCGGCAACGCTCATCCGCGTTGCATTTAAATGGGTTCGATTCCGGGCTTCTATACCAACAAAAGGC
>JAFQCX010000021.1 GCA_017416245.1 Oscillospiraceae bacterium
GAAAAACGTAGCCCGATCTGTTGCGACACAGTTCACTCCAAACAGGAAATGATATCAAGGCATACATTTTTACCAATAGTATGCCTGTTCAGAGTAATATTAAACTGTGTCGCATCTGGTATTATATCACAAAACAAAAAATAACGCAATACCAATCAAGTGATATTGTACTACCATTTACCGCCTTATTTATTATTTTAGAAACGAATGGTCTCAAACCGTTGTAAGCAGCAATAGCATTATAGCAAATATCGAATTTAGTTCAAGTCCTCACCAAAGGTCTTTTTTGGGAAATGATATCTTTTGAATTCCACCTTGAAAAATGGCACGAAAAACCCAGAAACCGTTGTGGTTTCTGGGTTTTTCGAACCAATATCTTTTTCGGTTCGCAATGTTGGTTGCGGAGGCAGGACTCGATATGCATTTTGCCCTGTAGGGCAAAATTAAGGTAGCCACCAGTGTTTGCACTGGTGGCAGGAACTGTCCACCGGACAGTTCCACTGCTATGGGTTCGAGTCCTCCTCGCATAAAAAAGACAGCCAGCCGAATGGCTGACTGTCTTTTCTGCCTCGTAGCACCGAAAAAGATATCAGCGCTAAACCGTTTCATTTACATGATTCTGATTTTTCTTACAAAAGCAGCTTTAGTGTTCACACCGTTCCTATCAGGGTATTGCAAATCGTTATAACAAACAATTACACTGTCTTCTGCTATTTGTTCCACAAAAGTATTGCTGTAACTGCAGGAATTCGTATATTTACTTTCAACGTCATTTCTTCCGGCCGCTCTTTCTTCTGCAAGCGTTTTTCCAATAATACTGTATGACTCACTCCAGGTTTCTCCACGATCAGTTGAAAGCTTAAAATGCACACCCGGTCTTCCGTAGACAACAAGAAGCGTATCATTTTTCAAGGAGATAATATGAGGTGTCACACTTGAATCCGCAATTTCCTTGGGCTTTGTCCAGGTCTTACCTTGATCAAACGAGGCACAAAATCTGCACCCCCAGCATTTTGTATCGTCTTTGTTTGGATTGATACTCATATCCATACGCATTACGCAATACAAATCATCGTTTTTGGAAACAGCGAGAGAAACTTCGCCACCGTCCCCTCCGTAACCATAAGGAACATCCGTCTTACCGCTGGCAACAGTAGCCCGTTTTTTCCACGTTTTACCGTTATCCTCTGAAGCCACAAGGTAAACTTCGCTGCAAAATCTATCGGCAACCTCAGGGTTTTGTCCTGTGGCGAGTGCCACTAAAGTCCCGTCTGACAACCGCTTTAAGGAGGACATATACGGTGATTTGAAAATGAATGGCTGAATAAATTCCTCAACATCACTTGCGTGATCTGTGTTGGGGAAAGCTCTGTAATTTACAAGCACTTCTCTTTCGGGAAAATCGAAATTAATTTCCTGATAGCTGATGTTACCGGACGCATCCAATTTGCCAAGCGAAATTCCCTTGCTGTCGCTTGGAATATCTCCATAAGCATATGCGTGAACCATTGCTTCTCCGCAGGGATGAATAAAATCTTTCTTAAAAGACACGTCTTTTATAGGAGAGCCGTTTGTTTTATATTTAAAAAATAATTTTTCGCCACTCTCAAGCGGTAAATACGGAGGATCAATACCCGTAAAAATGCTGATATCATATATATCTTCACCGTCTGGTTCAAAATACCAGTTGTCTCCGTTATCCTTTGAAACGAAATACAGATTTTTCGCAACAAACATACTGTTTGTGTCGGCATTATCGGCTTCACCGTTGAAACGGATCACCAATTCATCGTTTACCCCACGCCACATGCGCGGTATGGCATAGACACCCCATTCTGCCACGTTTTTATTCATTTCCGGTGCATAAACAAGGACTGGATCACTCATTTCAACTTTCATAAAAAATCATCCCCTTTTTTCTATTGTTAATAATTATATCACTTGATTTACAATTTACAATATGTTTCTAACCAATATTTCCTATGATGTCTGCATGCGCAACCTCCAAGACATAAACATTTAACAAATAGAAAAACGAAAAAAGGGGCAGACTCTGCGAAAATAATCGCAAAATCTGCCCCTAAAAGCCCAGGTATTTAGTTCAAGTCCTACCAAAAGGTCGTTTTGAGAGAAAGATATCTTTTAAACTCGACCACAAAATGGAACAAGAAAAAATCCCGAAACCGTTGAGATTTCGGGATTTTCTACACCGATATCTTTTTCGGTGCGCAATGCTGGTTGCGGAGGCAGGACTCGAATTTGTCTGCATTCTTCCTTTGCGTAACATATCGGTGTAAAATAGGGCTTTTTTGTCCATAAACTTTCCAATACCGAACAAATAAGACCATCAAAAAACACGCGCTAAAGGGAAAACTTAAGGGAAAACTTTGCTTTCAGAAAACCTCGAAATATCTCGACTTTTCTATGTTGTCTCGCTCCCGCATTTTGTGATATGCTCCTATTATCAAAGTAACAAGCGGGTGATTTTGTGAAGAAAGTACTTATTGCCACGATATCTGAGGCAACAAACACAGCGCTGGCAGATGCCCTACCCCATTACGAGGTACATATTTGCACCACCGGCCTGGAGGCAATAGAGTTGCTGGAAACGCTGCGACCGGACATTTTGATTCTGGATCTGATGTTACCAGCTATGGACGGGCTCACCGTTTTACAGAAATCCAGTTTTAGACCAAGTACCATTTTGGCACGCACTAATCTTATCTCTGCAACCGTCTTGCAATCTGCAGCTGCCGTAGGCGTACAAGATATTCTTCTCGTTCCCTGCACGATCCGCTACATCATAGATCGTCTGGATACTTTAACAGAAAAAGTCCCCTCCCCAGAAGTATAATCTGGGGAGGGGGCACTTATTACATTCGTATTATTTCGGTGTATATCTGCCTCACACCAACACCTGTGCTGTTTTCCGCGTAGAAGGTAACCAACGCCGTGTAGTAATACCCCGGGCTTGCGTAGCCGTATGTTACGTAACCCACATGTGTATATGCATATGTGTCAATCATCTCTGGGTAGTCTTCCATTTTAAAAGTCCGCATTTTTCTCCAGGTTTCCTGGTCTTGAGACCGATAGATAACAATCTCGCTGACACCAATCACATCCATCTTCGCAACATTGGAATCCACATCAAACCAAACTTCGAAACTCGTGGACGAAGCTTTATAAAGGTCTGTACCATAGGCCGCAAAGAAGGCACTTTCCCGTGTCTCTACGGTACTATCTGCATAAGTTGGAACAGTCAAAATCAAGCTCATTGCAAGTATTAAGCAAACAATACGTATACATTTTTTCATTGTGGCAATTCACTCCTATAAATAGACATAATGATTGTGTAAACATTCGCTTTTTCCACATTGGTATGCATTGAACACTCCACGCCTTCTATCATCCATGTAACAGATAGTTTTTCTGCATTTTCCAAAACGACATGACTTACGCCTCCGGCTTCGAACATTTCTACAGTAGAATTTTTCTTTTCAAATTTGGTAGTTATATTGCTGGATATTCTATACGAAAATGAAATTGAGCTTTCGTCTTTTTGAAAAACCGCATAAATCTTGTTTCCGTCAACTCTCTGATCATATTCCTTCAGGCTCTCCAGCTCAAACCCTTCCGGCAGCCACATAGGCACAACTGGATCTGTTACGCCCAGCTCTGTCACCTTATCATACAGTTGCTGCAATCCAGGGTTGTCTGTAACAAATACATTTCCCACGTTGGGATAGCTTTCGTTTTCATCTGGATCTATAAATTCAAAGACGCTCTTTGTCCAACGGAACAAAACATCAAAAATGCTCTCTGCTCCCACTGTCCGGGGTAATACCATCACAACGACACAAGCCGCAGCGGCAACAGCAGCTATTCCCGCAACCAAACCGCGTCTTTTCTTTGGCTGTTCAGACGGTGTTGTAGAGTTGTTCAATTTTTCCAATATAGCTAAGGCCTCCGGGGTTTCCTCCGCCGGATAGTCCTCTTCTCTCTCTTCCAAGATTTGCAAAATAGGCAGCACCACCTCCTCATCAGGGTGTTCCTTTTCCAGTTCTGCCTGCAGGATCTTGTCCAGCTCCTCTGTAGGCAGTTGCTTCCATTCTTGGCCTGGGCAGGTTTTAATCTCTCTCATTGTGATCCCCCCTCATTATTTTGCACTCCTGCCAAATCTCCAAAATATAAGCTATTCTGGAAATAAATTCACTGTTTGTGGGTTTGTTTATCACTGGCTGACCTTCATAAGAGAAGTACCAATCCCAGGCTTGACGGCTTCCGTGCCGCCACGCCATTTTGATTGCTTCTCTGATAGACTGTTCAACCAATTCCTCTGAATTTTGCCTGTAATGCAAAGAAATCTCTAAGTATATATCCTTCGTCAAGGTGCGTGTAGGGTCTTGGTGCTGCAATTCGATTGCCTTTTTGAGGAATTCAAAGCCTACGCACTTTGTAGGCACTCCTAATTCCATCAAGACCACAACGATTCCCGCGCGAAGGTTATAGCGGTCTAAATGACGTGCTAAAAACTGTATATGGCAAAGCGTTCTTTCTATCGTGCTTTCCATTTTATTCCTCCTCTCTGCAGTTATTATGACATAAAGAATCGTCTTTGTCTATCGAAAAAAGGCGAAAAAAGAGCCCCCTCTGGCGCAATTCCAGAGAGGGCTCTTTTCTATTCTTCTACTTCTGTTTCATTTGTTTCGCCGGCAACGTCCGTTTCCATCCGCTCGCCAACCTCGTCAATAGCCTTCAGACCGATTTTCAGCAACTTTACCATCCAGCCGGGCACAGCAGCACCCATCTTAACTGCATTCTCCAAGATGCTGCCCAACTCTGTAACGATGTACCAAGCCAGCACCAGCGGAAGGACAATGCTTGTCCACGTAATATTCACGGGAAGGTGCTCGCAAATCACCGACAACGCGCAATCCGCAATAAACGCCACAATAACAACCACCAGCATACCGCCCTTGTGCCAAAGACCCTGCCGAGCGGTAGCGCTGCACCACTCTCCGTTTTTCATAGCCGCAGCTGTGCCGGTGATGTAGTCGATTGCCATGGTGATTACCCATACCAATGCCATAACACCCTGCCATCCCAAAAACGCGCTAACGGCAGTGAAGAAGGCCGTGATAGCTAATTTCATTTCAATCATTCCTTTTTCCATTTTTGTTTCCTCCTATATTAAATCATACCCAACAATTTCATCCACGTCTTATTTCCGGCAGTAACCTCACCGTCCACCTTGCATCCGTTGTCCTGTTGGAAGTGTGCCACAGCCGATGTGAACTTGGCGCCGGCAGTGCCGTCGGCTTCGCCAACCTCGGTATAGCCCAAGGCAAACAGGCGCTTCTGCACAGCCTTTACCGCTGCGTGTGTGCGGTTTTTACGTGCAGATAGGGTTACGGTCCTGGAAAGTGTTACCGGACCGGCTTTGCCGTCCAGCTGTGCTACTCCGCAAGCCTTCTGCACATCCAAGACGAACTTCCCCAGGGAATACGCCTCTTTCTTGGTTTCTTCTACCTTGGGAGCGCCGCCAAAGGTGGTACGCAGCTGCTGTCCGTGGCCATACCAGAAGGACTTGCTTTCCCGGGTATCGATATGTACGAAGCTGTCATACAAGCCGATGCCCTTTACGCCGATACTCTCCGCATACTTTGCGATCTCTGCCGGCGCCACACCGTTAATGTGGAAATCCGCAGCTCGTCCGTAGACGTGATAGCTGTTGGGTGCCGCATTGGGTGTGCGGGCGTTGTGGGTCTTGCAGCGGTAAGCGGTCAGATACACCGGCTTTCCAAAGTGGTCGCGGATCTTCTGCAGGTACTCCACCAACCTTTCATCCACAAGGGTTGTGTTGCAGCACCCCTTCCCCTGGCAATCGAATTCCCTCGCCCGGAAATTCGTGGCGACCTTCTGCTCGTCGCCTTTCTTGTAGACCTTAATAGCCATTTCAATCTTCCTTTCTGAATTTCATTTTTACTCTTCTTCCGAAGAGATTTCCAAACTGATCAAAACGCCCTCCGGCGTGAGCTGCTGAAAGCGAATCAGCTTAGCGCTGGCAAAAACCAGCTCAAAGACGCTTAGGCCATCGCCCGTGATAACAACGGTGCATCTCCGTTTTTGCTGTGCCGCCTCCAGTATCTCTGCAAAAGACTTGTCCAATTCCACAGATAGTCCATCTTCAGACAGGGCGCCCGTAATCACGAAATCTGCCCGGCTCGCATACTGCCGAGCCTCCTCCGCCGCTGCATTTGCGCTGCTTGCCGCTGCGTTTGCGTTGGTTGCCGCCCTCGTAGCTGCCACCACCGCGCCGTTGACTTTGTCAAACTTTTGCCCAAAGTTGTACTTCTGTTCCAGTTCCGATGCCTTACGCACCCCTTGCCTGTCTTGTTTCTCGCTCAAAGCGTATCACCTCCCCACATAAAAGAGAGGACTGTCTCCAGCCCCCTCTTTTCTAATTCCACGTGACTCTGCCGTCAGCCGTGATAGTAAAGCCCAGCTCCTTCAGCACCGTTGCCTTCTGCTCAAAGGTAAACCCTTCCACGCCGTTCACATACTGAATAATTTTCCCGTTGTATGTGTCGTCGCTGGGATACTCCATCTTGTAGAGCACCAGCTTGGCGCCATACTCCGCATCCAGGCTGTTGATGTACTGCACGACCTTCTTTTTCCGGCTGCCGCTGACGGTCTTGCCGGTGCTGTCCGTGTCCGCCTTGATTTCGCTCAGCGCCTTGGTGTATGTGCGGTAAGTCACAATATCGTCGGTCACAGTCTTTGACACAGCATACTTATCTGGGTTTAGATATGCCCAGTCATAAGCATCCTTTGTTTCATCGTCAAACTTGTTATACTCCTCAACAGAGACGCCGCTTGCAATGAGGAATTGGGCTTTTTCGGGATATTGCACCGCGTAATCAAACTCCTCAAGCTTGCCCCAGTCCGCCATATCAATAGGCGTTTTCCTGTCAGTAAGATTATTTGCAAGAATGTTTTTCTTGCTAACAGGCAAATCCAACGTATGAATGTAGGCTAACTTCTCACCCGTGGTCCCGAGTTTTCCCAACTGTTTGCGAATTTCCCGATAATCCGCTATAGGAATATCCAGAGCTGCAAACTCCTCAATTTGCTTTTCCTGCAGTGGTGCCCATCCTTTGTCGAAGTACTCCCTCGCATCTTTGCTGGCGTACTGACCGAACAATGCCGCCTGCAGCCAATCGGCAATTGAATCCTCTTCTACCGGAAAGCGCAGATTTCCGCTTTCCGTGTAAGAACCAGCAACGGGCAAATCCTTATCGAACATTTTAAGGCCCTCGGTGGTCTTCTTGAGCTGACCGCCCGCCACAGGCATTGCCAGATACCAAATGGGCTTGAGCATTTCCTTAGCGCTCATCTCTCCGTTTGCAAGGTCTGTGATAAATGTCTTGTAGTCGCCCTCATAAGGGATTGCGGAGGAAATTGGCACACGGCCACCACCCATAAGGCCACCAATAAATGGCACTTCCTCAAGGATATTGTCAGTGAGATTCAAGAGTATCTCTTCCGGCTCTTCCTCGTCGTCGCCAAATAGGTCACGGAACAAGTCCTCCAAAATGGAGAGCGGATCAAACGCTGCGTCTCTGCCAACCAGGGAAGAATACAGAGCATTGTAGGCATAAGCGCCCAGGAATGCCGTAGCATAACCCTTGATGAGCCGCCCCTTGTTCTTGGCGTCCTGGGGCGCATCCTTGAACATATACCCGTATTGGTTTGCCACCTCCAACTGGAACGCTGTAAAGATTTTGGTCAGCGGATTCTTGGCATCGAAGATCGTCGGCTGGTTACCACGACTGCGGCCGGCAATCACATTTTCCGCAAACTGGTCTGCGTTCTTGATAGCCTCGGCCTCACTCATACCCTCAGCCATGTTCTGCAGGTATTTGGATCGCCACACCGTTTGGGATGTAAAGCTGTCGATAGCCTCCATCATAAACCCGGCCTTTTCGGAAACCTTATCCCAGCCGGTCTGGTACAGCTTTTCCTCATTCATAAGCCGGTTCGTCAGGAAGTCAGACTTGTTGACAACGCCATCATCCCGAATGGTGGACTTAATCGTATCCCGCATACCCTTTAATGAATACACCGGAGATACCTCCATCCACGATTGGGTGATGGGGATAAAGTTCGTAAGCGCGGAGGAGAACGAGCCAACCACCATATTGGCATTGATGCGGCTGTTCAGGTTGGTCATAACAGAGTAGATTTTTCTGTTGGTCCACGTCTCCATTCCTCTATCCATAGAGCTTTTCTTGTTGGCAAGGGTATTCGTGCCGGTTCTTAAATCGGTCACAAAATTGTTCAGCGGATTCCTGGCTTCTGCATATACCGCATCGATAAGCTCCTGCGCCTCATCCGCATCGTAGGACTCGTTGTTTCGAATCTCATCGATTCTCTTCTTGATGCCCTCATCACTGTGGACATAGCGGATGTAATTCTCCAAAGCTCTCCGCTTCTGAATATCCTCAATGTGGTATATCCAGTCAAGCGCGCCATGGATATAAGAGTCCAATCCCTGCTCCAAACTGTAATCTGTGTCGTCACTGGTTCTCTGCTTGTCAAAGGACTGCCAGCTCCGCTGTGGATTAAATTCCTCTGTCAGACCTGCAATGCTTGTGGGAATCTCATTGTCCACAGGCTTCCAGTTGAACAACTTATGTAACCACGTCTGCTTGGGATTGGTGAAGTGTGGGAAATAACCCTTCCGGTAAGGAATCTGCCGCATTCCCTGCTCTTTGAGCCGTTCATTCACGCGGACAATCAGGTCATCGAATACCTTCCGGGCTTCCTGAATAGCCTCGTCCACCTTTTGGGTGTCGATTTTATTCTTGTGCTTTTCGTAGTACTCCTCCAACTGTTCCTGCGAAAGCTTGGAATCGGGGTTGTACTGGAACTCGCCGAGCATATGAGCGTAGGTGTCCTCTGCCTGATTCAGCCCAAGCTCTTGGAACACCGCTTTCAGTCGTTGGGATTCCCGCTTCAGCTCAGCTTCGTTGTGGTTGTACTTGCCCTGCAGCTCATCGTAGATAGCGTCTGCCTTGGCAATATCCCGATTGCCATTTTCATCCCGGACAACATCCCTTAGATTTCTGCGGATGGTGTTGGTGCTGTAGGAAAGTCCCATCTTTTTATCCACCCAAGTGGAGGTATCCCCCACCAGTTCAGCCATAAGGTTGGTGTACTCCTCCATCTTTGCCTTCCGCTGCATTGCGGTTTTGTATTCCGGCTTGCTAATATTCTCCAGCTGCCGGCCGAGCCTGTCAATGCGTTTTCCGTAGTCAGCATCCACTTGGCTCTTCAGTCTTTGCACCCTCTCAATTCTGCGGAGGATATTGTTGGCCGCCTTGGTGTTCTTGTTCTTCTTTGCCTCGTACTCTGCCTGCAGACGGGCAATCTCGCTGTCAAAGTCTGCATTGGATTGCTCTCGCAGGCTTTGATTGTTCTCCAGCTCCGTGCGAAGGCTCTCCATTTTGGTGTAGATGCTCTTAGCTACACCCTCTGCGTTTGCAAAATCCTCAACCATAGAGTCATATTCCCTGCCCAGCATTTCCCGGGCAGCAGCTTCCACGGCAGAATTGGGGTTAACCACCTGATTGGGATTATCCCGGATGTTCAAAAGAGCAGTTCTCAGGCTTCCGTAGGATTCCGCCTTGTGCTCCTCCGACAAGTCCAGTGTGTCCAGCAGGTAAGAAAGCGTATTGCTCACCCGCTTGCCCTTCTGCATACCCTTGACCTCATCGTAAAGCGCATTTGCCTGCTTGCTGACAAAACTATCTCTGTCACCCAGTACCGCCTCAACCTCTTTCTGCTTGACTGCAGACTCGTCTGCCGTGACCGCTTGGTGTGTACTATATGCCTCCCTTATCCGTTCTAAAGCATCTTCTACCCGGCTGCCTCGCTGCTGATATTGCCTGTCAGCTTTTACAAGCTGGGCATTGTAGTCCTCCTCGGAAATCTGCTCCCGCAGCATCATACGGTAGAGCTTTTCCACCTTCCGGTCAAGAGGATCAGTCATCCGCCAATCCCCGTACAGCTCCCGTTCCATCTCCATCTGCAGAATATCTTCCCGGGTGGGTGCTCCCAGCTCCTCGGTGTCATTGCGAAGCGCCGCAGGCGCTGTGGCAATCCCCTGCTCCATCCGGGCAATATCCTCCTTCGTAGGCGCCAGCACAACATCCTCACCGGTAATGCGATAATCCCCCACCTGCGCAGTGTCCTGTTCAGACAGAGAATAGCGAATATCTCTATTTGTTACACTGAAACGCTCAGACAACGGAATCACATTGCCTTTGTTGTCATAGGTCACAGGTTCAGCAGACTTTATTCTGTTAGAATCGAAAACTACATAATCTGTCGTAAGATGTTGTAAATCGTCATAGCCCACTCCATCGGAAATGTTTTCAAATATTACACCATCATATCGATTCTTTTTTGCATAGGCTGCCCATTCGTAAGTATCCATTTCTTTGCCATCAAAAGTAATGCTTGCATAATTCTGCCCACGACAATCAATGACAAAAGGCTTCTTGAGCATAAGATAGACAGAATAAAGATCAGAGCCGTAACCGCCGGCATTATCCATATCGCTGTTAAAGAAATGTCCCGCCTGCTCTTCATATTGCTTCTTGAACACCGTAATTCTGCTGTACTCCGTATCCCACGATCTTGTTTTAGTATTCCAACTGCTTTTTTCTTCCCTATTGGTAGTGCCATGATATGCCTTAATGGTATACCCTGCTGCTTTAGCCGCTTCATCCACCATCTTCTGCGCAGTTTCCATATCGCCACGGTTGACTGATTTAAGATAGTCATTATCAATTTTCTCTTTTCTGTATTTTTCAATTCTTTTATTATCTTCTGCAATTGCCTCCCTTTTGGCTTCGATTTGAGCAGGGGATAGCATCCCATCCGGTAAGTACTTAAGAAAATGTGCGTCTTCAGGGTTGATTTTCTGTACAATATCTGCTAAACTATATATAGAAGCTGATATCAGGGAGCGGGTTTGAATTTCTTCAGGCGTGCTCCCAAGGACGTCAGCTTCTATTTTTGTTAACGCAACAGTCATGTATAGACGCCCTCCAACATCGGAGGATTTTTTAATTTCCATCTGTACAGGGATTATACTTGTACCATCTTGAAATGCACCAAGTAAAACATATACTGCCTCAAGGTTTTCGTTAGCTCTTGACGTTCCTTCGTATTTGTCTCCATGGATTTCAATCAAAATAGCACTGTCTAACACACGATCTAAATTTATGATAGCTTTTGCAAAGTCAGCATAATTACCACCATACCGAAGTTGCTTACTTAGACTTTCACTTAATCCACCATTCTTAGAGAAAATGAATTCAACATCAACATCGTTGTGAGACAGTTGTTTCTTAGTAATACCAAGTTTTTCTGCAAGAGGATAAATAATATCCTCTGCTTTGCTTTTCGCCTTCTTTTTAAGTGCCTCCAAAGGCAGTAACTCGACAGAGTATTCCGAAGTTGCCGTCTCCGTAATAACTGCAAGATTCTTATCCTTCAGTTCCGCATATCGCTCTGCATCGGTCATCCCTTCTGTGATAGAATACTTCACCCCACCATCATTGGTGGGATTTTTTGTTTCTGTCCGGTAGGCATCTTCAAATAGCTTCTTGACCTTCTCCAGCTCTCTTGCTTCCTTGGTGCCGGCAGTGGCCAGCTTGCACAGGTACTTGATCTCATCAAACAGCTTTTGGAACAAGTTATGATGCTCCGCAGAAAGCCGCTGTACAAAATCCGCATCTGTAAACAGATAGTCACCAACCAGGTCCGCTGTCAGCTCCGCATCGATGTCTGCGCCCTCGATGTCCTTATACAGTTCGGTCAGGGCATCATATCTACCCTGATAGTCGCCCTTGCTCTTTGCGTACTCTGTAATGGCGCTCTGCAGCTCGTTATACAGCTCCGTACCCTCCAGCACGTGGGTGATTTCGTGACCCACCACAGAATTGAGCGCCTTCGCAGAATTGATGTTGATGGTAACGCCATCAGCCGTGACAAACCCGTTCACCTGCTTGCCGTTAAGAGCAAAGCCGGATTCCTTCAGCTTGGCATTGTCGGCAAAATTAAAAGAAACGCCCTTGCTTGCGGATATCTTTGCGATCAGATCCACAAACTCGTGCGTTCTGTTGGTATTATTTAAGATTCCGCTCTCAACGGCTCGTTTCACCGTTTCCTGCTGCTTGGCATCGTACTTGGCAAGGTCAGCCGTAAATGCCTGCCCCCGCCGTGTGCGCTCATTGTAGCTTTCCCGGAGCTTGGTGTCCTTGGCGGTCAGCTTGTCCACCTCGGAAAACAGATTAGATTTTGCAGACTTCACATCAAGAGACTTCAGCTTTTCTGTCACTTCTTCCAGTTCGCTTTCTGCCTTTTGCAGCTTTCTATTGTTGCCAATCGTGTTGTCAGCACCCTGCAAGGCATCGATTTCCCTCTGCAATACCTTCTGCCGTTCCGTGAGGGCCTTTTCCTGCTCTACCAAAGACTGATACCCCTTGTAGGTATCCCCGCCCAAAACGCTCTCAATGGTGTCCGTGGATATCCTCCCCTGCTCCATATTTTTAACGACCGAATCATAGAGCTTCGTCTTTTCTCCTGCGGATAGCTTGCCGCTTTTTTCTCTTTGCGCCAGTTCGTCCCCATAGACTTTGTTGACAACTGCCTCCTCATTCTTGGTAAGTCCGGAAACAGGATTGACTCCTTTCGATTTTGCTTGGGCCACCTCGGTAACACCACCAAATCCGCCAAGCACAACGCCGCCAATAAAGGATTCCAACGCGTCCTCTTTAGAGAACAGTTTCTCTATTTCCTTGTCTTCCATATAGGTCAACTGCTGGCCTATGGCGCTCATATAGCCAGATAGCAGTTCTTCAGCACCTTCAGCAGTCATATCGGTAGCTACTTTACCTGTGGTTATCAATGCCTTAGCAAGCTTGCTTGTCATTTTGCGGGAAAGTCGGCTAAACGCCGCATCTGTCAATGTTTTACCTCCAAAACTGATACCACCAAGCTTTTCTGTAAGAACTTCTGCACCTGCGGAAATGGTAGCACTCAAAAGAGCCTCGTCATAGGATGCATCATTCATAAATGCGTTCTCTGCTTCACTGCCAAATGCTGTAGCTGCCATTAACGCCATACCAGAGCCGGGAACGAGGTAATTAACACCCATCTGTGCCAAAAGCTGACCGCCAGATTGCACCAAGGCATCGGACTTCTCACCGAAAACGGAATCCGTTTCCGCATCGTAACCAACCATCTGTTGCACAGGATATTTCATGCCGGAAATTATAGCGTGCGCAACTGCACTCTCGTCATACAGGTCTTTTGCGACAAATTCGGCTGTGCCTTTTTCCACTTCATCTTGCATCTGCTGATAACGAGAAAGGACATTTTCATCCTTTTTACCGGTAATTGCATTCAGCATCATTTCGCTTTGAGCGGATTGCATCAGGTTTTGATTGTTCATCGCAGTCCCAAGCATCGCACCTGCATCAAGGATTTTTTCACCGATTCCAAGTATGCCAGACCAAAGATTTTCCGCAGCATCATCCTTAGATCCTAAAATAGTCTTTGCAACATCCCCAAACTGGTATCCATCTTCAAACGCACCCTTTTGAAACCAAGACCGTTTGTCTTCTTCCTGCGCCCCGGTTTGCTGTGACGCGGCGTTTATCTTCTGCTTGAATGTCTGTTGGTTTCCTGCCATTGCCTTTAGGCGACCTAACAGTTCCCTTTTTCCGCCCACAGTGGCAGTACTCGATCTTTGTGACGAGCCAACACCATTGGTTGACTGCGCAGCCTTGTTCTGCAACTGTTTTAATAACATTTGTTTTGAAGTACTCGCCATTTCCAATCACCTCTGAAGCATTTGCTTGAATTCCTTTGTCCTCGGATGTAGCACTTGCTGTGTAAACTTTATCCCCACAGGCTTGTTGACAGGCTTATAGCCCCACTCTCTTATCTTTTCTTCGCCATACTCTTTGACCAGGTCATTCCAGGTATTCTCATCAGTTATCACCCCGTTTGGGAACACCGTCGATAGCACAGTTTTTATGCTTTCATCTATTTTTTCATCATCCACCCCACCAGTGCCACCTTCGTCGTCGGTAATCGAGAACATACCTTCCTCCTGCGCCTTCTTTATCTCTTCTGCCTGCGCATCCCGGATATCCTGCGCCCGATCGTAATAGGTCTGCTCAATACCGCTCAGCTTTGCCGCCTTTTCCAGCTCCAGATTGCCCAAATAGACAATGCTTTCCATAGAGATCGCCAGGCTCTTCTCCAACGTCTCCTGGGCGATCTTCGCCAAATTGATATCATTGGTGAGCTTCGCCTCCCGGATCGCATTCTCAAAGGTCAGTTTGGCCTGTTCTATGCTGGCTCTTGCGGCCGCCACACGGTTTTGGTAGGCAGTATACATAGCCACGTTGGAGCTTTCGCTGTACCCGGATCGGGACAGGCCCATTGCCGCCATCTGCTCCGCATTGGCGCCGTATGGATCTGTCTGCCTTTTGTAATCCCCGTATGCAGCCTGTTGCTCCTTGGTGTAATCTTTTTCCGCCTGCTCCTTCTGCTGATTGATTTTGTCAATGGCAAAATCCGTCTGCTCCTTCTGCAGCCGGATCTGTTCCGCTTCAAAATCCTTCAAATCCTGTAGCTGATCGTCAACCTCGGCCTGATAATCGCTGGCTGTTTTGCCGTAAGCCTCATTAACCTTATTAATTTTCCCTTGCTTTGCATCCTCATTGTCCTTTAATAGCTGTTCGTAATCTGTGCTCATACCGCACCTCCTACCGCTTAATGTACGCGCCTGTAAACACTTCCATCGTCACCGATTCCAGGCTAAACCTGGTATCGGACTGGAACTTCAGTTGCAGGTCCTTAAATTTCTTCCGTTTGATTCTGCTGACGAAATAGTCCGTCACACCCACGTGGGTGCTCACCGGCTCAAACTCCGTACTTTCGGTCTTGACAGAAACGGTAACATCCCCCGTTGCCTCTGCCACAAACCCCCGCTTGTTGGTGGTCTTCTGTAAATTGGGGCACTTGAACTTGTCCTTTGGCGTCGCCCAGTGGCTTTCCACAGGGCAAGCATAGTCCGTCAGCGTGTATATGCCGTCTGCCGTACCCAAATACAGCACACCTCCCTGTACCTGTGTGCAGGTAACAGCCTGGGGCAGCTCCCAGTAAAACCAGTCATATTCCACGTGGTTTTCATTGGTAAAAATCCCCCTGGAGTCTGCCAGGTATGCCTTGTTGTCCACAAACACAAACAGGTATCCGTTCCACTCCTCCAGCAGCATATCCTGATAGGCCTGCTCTGCCAGCAGCTTGCTGTCGATCAGAGTGCTTCTGTGGCCAACCACCTGCTCTGTGGTAATATCACCGCTGATGCCCTCCATACCTCTTTCCGAGAAGAAGACAATATCATCGTTAAAGTTGATTGCCCTGCCGATGCAGCCTGTTGTGACACTGGAGTGCTGAGAGGGGTATATCTTCCCGTAATCCGCATCCAGTGTCGGTGTGTGATAAAACACCGTTGTGTTGGCCTGAGACGGCTCACGGAACACCCACAGGGCATTGTTGCCCGCCACCAAGCCGGTAACCTTCGCCGTGTCCAAGCCCTCGTTGTAATAGTCCAACGTGCTGCAATAACCGGGGTCATTCAGGCTGCAGTGCCAAACCTTGTTGGGGTAATCCGGGTTTCCGCTGAAGAACACCCGGTTGTCAAACACCTGCAGCAATGTGCATTTGAGGATCTTCTCCCGATCTCCCGCCACCGTCACAGAGAACTCCACCGAAACGTTGTCCTGTCCCGGCGTGAGCGGTCCTTCAGGTGCTTCTGTAAAGGTGATCTTGCCGGCATCGTAATCCACGGTGTAGTTGCTCACCTCGGCATCGTTCACCTTCACAGTAGGCGCAAAGTCCTTGTCAATTTTCTCCGCTGCCAGATTGAACACCTTTTTTTTACTGTCTCCCAAAAACGTGTTGATTCTCCGGCCGGTCAGCAGATTCACATCCTGAAAGGTCTGACTGCCCCCGTCCGGGTCTCCCTCGATGTTGGTGGTGGGTACATACCCCTCCACGTCCTTTACGGGGTTGCTTCCGTCGTACTGAAGGTAATGCAGCCCATCTTTGAAGTACCACATATTCTCGTGGATAAAGCTGTCGCTTACCGCAGGCCTTAGCCCTGCATACAGCTCCGTCACTTCTCCGTGTTCAACCTCGTACAGGCCGTTTTCCTTCTTCTCCAGCTTGGTGGTACACTTGTAAAGCTTTGTGCCGCTGTGGACAAGCATCATATCTCTAAAAAAGAAAACGCCATACACCGGCTCTGTAAAGCCCTCCAGCAGTTGCGTTCCGGGTCTTGTACGGATGCCGTCAACGTCCTTGTAGTCCTTCCACACGTTCAGGCAGTCGGGCGAGCGGCTCAGGCTCACTTCCTCCCCTCTGAAGTCCGCGCCCCGAAACCCGCCATACACTCTTGTTACTGTACTGGTCGTGCTCATATATCCACACCGCCTTCAACACAGATACTGCCCATTTGGTATCTGGGGTCAAGCATCTGCTTCATGCTCTCGTATCGGTTGGTGTAAACTGCGCCGTACCCGGAGGACACGTCACTTTTCAGCAAGTCGCCGGCAATGCCGAAAACCATAACCTCCAGCACATCCCGGCTCACCTCAAACTCATAGCTGTCCTTCGTCTTTGCGGTGATGCTCTCCGGGTACACGAATACATCAATTTCAGCCGTGCCCTCTTCCAGCATCTTAAACACGGTGCCGTTTGCCTTTGCCGCATAACGGACGCCTCGTATCTTATCAACTTGGTATATTTCATACCCAACCGCCTCTTCGAGATCCTCAAAGGTCAGCAGCTGCCCTTCTGTTACCGGCTGCTCCACATACTTTGGAATCTTCTTATACCGCGCCATTTCAAACAGGATTATGTTCGCCACATAATTGAATTTAGCGGCAATGTCCTCATCATCTGTCAGAACAGGGCTGTTTGGATTCAGCTCCTCGATCAGACTCAGGACCTTCTTTTTTACTTCACCTAATGTTTTCATATCTTCACCCCATCTATTCCCCCGCCACCGCAATCTCAAAATATACTTTAACCGAATGTCATTGCAGCCACGGAGCGGTTGTTAATCTTCTTTGCAATACCACACGGTAATTTCCACAGCGTATCCGCTGTAATCCTCCGTTGTGGAAAGCGTGATGTTTGTACGGTCCACGCCAACCGTAAATTTGTTAAGGAACGGGAGCGCCAGCACGTTTTCTCCATCGGTGACAACCCCTTCCCACTTAACAGGAACGATATCACCCAGCCCGTGGGGGATCGCCTGCTCAGCGCTGTCAGGCGCATTTTCCACGGAGATGTTTTTTGCGTACACCGGCTTCCCGCCGTATCGTTTTGTTGTTCTGTACTCCGTGCCGTCCGCCACAGGCGGGTTTTCCCATTCCCAGGGATTCCACGTTGCGCCACCGTCAACCGTATCCCTGCGCAGCTCCGAGCCGCTTTGGCTGTCAAACACGTACTGCCAAATACGGCCATTTGCACCTACAACAAACAAGGGCGCCCCGCTAACGGGACACCCTTGCGCATTTTCTTTTATCCAATACCAGCTGTTTGCAAGGCAGGTATCCACATTGTCGGTTTCGCCGGCACCCGCCCTTATTAAAGGCGTGCGGCCAACCCCGCCGATTGCTCCTGTACCGCCCACGGCTTACGCCTCCTGTCCTAAGATGTCGGCAGCCTGCTCAGGGGTTAAGATGCCCTTGTCCACGGCATTCATTACCATCTCTTCCGTCCACAAGCCCTGCTTGTACCACTTTTTGATTTTCTCAAACATCGCTTACACCTCCAAAAGCGTGTCGGTCATCATAGCCGTATAGGTAACCTGCGCTTCTATAACATCCAACTGGCTGGGCGTGTCTGCCGGATCGGGCTGTCCATCGTCTTCGATGGTGTACTCACCGTTATAGGCTTTTTCAGCCGCCTGTGCAATTTGCTCATCGGAGGGATTCTCGATCGTTACTTCCGCAAGCGAAAGCTGCTGTTCCACTTCTTTGGTTTCGGGGTTGAAAACACTCATATATCCCTCGATTTTATAGGTTAAAACTTTCATACATACCCCTCCTTATGTAGTCTTGGTGTAGTACAGGTCAAAGTAAAATGTACAAGGACTAACTGTGTCCTTATAAAGTCTTAACGAAATGGCCTTATAGTTAACCTGGTTGATGGAAACTGAACCGCCCGCCATAGCTTGCGCAGGAAGCGAATAGGTTTTGAAATTTCCATTACAACGAACCAAACAGTTAAAGTTTGTGATTCCGTGTGGAATGGTAACATCGCTAGCCGTATCTGCACCACCGATTGTTTCGGTTGTTGTATAGGAAATTCTCTTTGCATAAACAGGCGCATCATCACACCGTTCTGTGGTGCGGTATTCCACACCCGGCACCATCGGCGGGTTTTCAACTTCCCATTCTTCCCAACTGCCGCCATACGCCTGCTTGCGCCGGATCACCGCGTTGTTGTCCAAAGGGCGTACCTCCTGCCATACGCCGGAATACTCATCATATTCCGTGCCGGCACTGGTGACGTTTCCTACTAACACGGAAGCCATAGGAAATTCCATCCCGCACAAATGGAAAAACCGATTCGGGCTTCCATTGTCACTAAACTCACTCACCAGGTTATACCAGCCATTGCCGGTTAGATCATCCAGATCATCGATATTGCGAAGTGTCCGTTCCGGGAATCCACCCAAACCGAACCCCGCAGGAGCTGCACCAACTTGCGAAGCCGTTGTGCTATGAGGGTTATTTTGGTTATTTATGTGACTTTTTAGCAATTCGCCGCCCGTGAATTCGCCTGGGTCACCCTTGTCGCCCTTTTCACCCCGAATGGTAAGGATCTCCTGTACATTCCCTTCGGCATCTCTAACCTTCAAGATTGCCATAACTTATTCCTCCTTTTGTTCCGTTACAACGCCATACCTATCAAACAAAGCCTTTACTTCTTCATTCTTTAGGATTTTGTTCTGCTGGCCTTGATTTAAGGCGTCAAAAACTGTCTGCAACGCATTTTTTGTTTCGGCATAGACCGCTTCTGCTTTTTTTGTCCAAGTCATCACTCCACCCCCAAAATATTCAACGCATTGATTGCATCTGCCAGTTCGTCCTGTTCCACAGGGATTTCAGTTTCCTCATAGGTATATTGGCAAGGAACAATGTCGATTGCCTCGTCATACATAATGCCGGTTTCCGCTTGAAGCAACTTCATACCGCTATCGGAATAGTGCCGAATCAATGTGCCATCTTTTAATAATTCTGTTTTTATCATCGGTTATTCCTCCAATTCACTGATCGGCTTGATATTGTCTGCAAAGGTAGCCCAATTTGTTGCAGTTTTATAGGTTTCTACCAAGTTGTCTGGAACATAGATATAGCCAGTACCGCTTTGGATAGGAGATTTATTAAATGCACTAACGTTATCTAGTGGGTTTAACTCGTTGCCACCTAAAACCAACGTGGTAAGTGCTGTTTCATTAAACCAACTAGCACCGATTGTATTACCGCTCAATTTTGGAAGTCGTACTGTTTTTAATAGTTGTGCCTTATAACATAGTGCTGTACCAGTAGCAGAAGTTAGATTTGGTAAATCAAGTTCCGTTATTTTCGAATTAGAAAAAGTGTATGCCGTATTGACTATCGTTGTTAAATTTGGCAAATATACACTTTTCAATTTAATGCAAGACCTAAAAGTGCCTTGCCCTTGAAAGATAATGCAGTTCGGCAATGAAACGCTTTCTATATAAGACTGTGACTCAAAAGCACTATCTCTCAGTTCTGTAATTTTATCGCTAAAATACCCACCGCTAAAAGAACCGTCCAAAATCAAGTCCGCATCGTTTACAATATCACCGATAATATCCACATTCACATCAATGTTTCTGTCGCAATACTTTCCTGCGGTGGCAAGGGTAGTTGTGCCGTTTTTGTCAATGTTTATTTGTGTGTTCATTCGACTACCTCCCCGTTGTAGACAGGCAGCGTAGCGATAACTTCCGCTATGAGTTCATCAAACGTTAAGGTATCTCCGTTTGGGTCGATCTGCACATTGCAGTCCTCCGGCATTTCTCCGGAGCCAATATACACACCGGAGTTTCCCCGGTCGCCCTGCGGGCCTACCAGCGATGCTAACCACTCCTCTTTTGTTCCTTCAAAGCCTTCCAGTACCGCCACCTCATAGGCACTGTAGCCCCGCAGCTCGTGCAGGCGGTTAATGTTTCCCTGCAGGATCTCACCCTTTATGCTTCCTTTTAAGCTCATAGTTCCGTTTCCTCCTTGCTGATCCCTTCGCCGCCCTCTGGCAAAAGCCGGAACACCGCAGGTCCGTCCTCATCGTAGCCAACGATGGTCTGCGGTCCGCTGGGCGTATTCAGCTCGATCTCGTACCAGTAATCCTTGGGCTTGTTGATGCTCTCGCCGATTTTGGTATCCTCTTCAGAAAGAAAAACCTCCACCTGCTCTGCATCCTCCAAGACGGGGAAGTCCTTTTGCAGAACAACGTTATCGCAGCCCTTCTTTTCAAATATCTTGATTCTCAGCACATCCCCCTGCTGAAATACGTGGGGTACGCCGTCGTCAGCTGCCGTAACATTGAAGAACACGATGTCTCCCCTGGTCGCGGAGATATCTTTTCCATCGATTGCAAACATCTCATCACCTTATCCTTTCAGCAGCTCATACTGCCCGATCGCCTCTTCCACCGTACACATTCTGTACTCCGGGATGGTATAGCCCATCCCCTCCACATACACCAGCAGCTGGCCCTTTTCGATCTCCACCTCCTGGTGGGATTTTTCCGTCACCTTCTTGCCGTTCTTTCGCAGGTAGGTCCGTTCCATGTCGGTGATCAGAACATCCCCCTGGATCTTCTGGGTTACCTTGAAATCGTACCCCTCGTCCGTGTCGTGGTCATCGCACAGGTGAATATCCTCGCCGTCATACTGAAATCCGCCGTAGAAACCCACATTGGGGACGATCACATACTTGTTAAGCTTTTCAATTTCTTTCATATTTTTAACCTCCTTCATACCTGCCGGAGTTGAACCGGCTATCGCCCTTGGTATGATATTTCCTGTAATCCGTATTTCTGTAGGGCGGAGGCTTGCTCCCGCCGCATTGTAGGGGACGGGTTTCCCGTCCCGCTGTAGGGGCTTATCAATTGCTCGTCCGCAAAACCTCCCCCATATCGCCCGCCTATATCCACAAAAAAGGGGACGGATTTTCCGTCCCCTTTTCCCTTAGTAAAGTACAACCGCCTTCACAGCTGCGTTTGCCGGCACGAACAGCATCGTGCCATCTGTATTTGCCCATCTTGCGCTTTCAAAACGGAAGATGGCAAATGCACCGGCCGCCACGTTAACGGTCTCGTCGCTGTCAGAAGCAGCATAAGAGCCCTTTGTGGGCGCCTTCACGGTGAAGTCGTATGCATTTGCGGTGTCGGCGTTATGTACCAGCACCACAACATACTCGTCAGTTGCCCGGGGCAAAGTCACCTGCAGACCGTCCTTGGCGGTGGTGGCTGCCTCAAAAGCGAAACTGGTGATATTGTTCACCTCACCCTTCACAGGGGTCATAACCTTAACTGCCATGTTTCATCGCTCCTTTCTTAGTGCGCCTTAATGACGTACAGTTCCTTGGGACGCACCAGCTTTGCGCCGTATACGTGCAGGCCCTTGATGATGTCGGCAAAGCCCTTTTCCTTGCGGGCTGTCTCCATCTTCTCCATCTGGTTGGCGAAGGCGATTGCCTTCTTGGTGCGGATCATCTCGTAAGTGTCCACGCCGTCGTTAAACAGGTTGTTGGACATACGCAGGTAGGTGTTGGCGTACTTGCCAACGGCGCCGCGCTTCACGTACTCCACGTTCTCAGTGAACAGGGATGCCAGCTCTCTGCGCAGACCCACGATGTGCTCGGGGCACAGGTCAGCGGCCAGCTCGGTCTTCTGAGATACGTTGTTCTCGTACAGCTTGATGTGCGCCTCATCGATGGGGGCAAGGAAGCTGTCTACCGCGCTCAGGTCGGTGGACGCAGAGGTCATATTCTTGTTGGCATTCTTCGCGATTCTGCCAACAAAGGCATCGGCGCTCTCTGCCAGGGCATTCTTTGCCTCGTCAAACTGGGTTTCCAGATAACCGGCAATGGACTGTGCCTTATCCACATCATCCACCTCGAAGGCAAATGCGTCGGACTCGGTAATGTCCAAATACTGGGAGTTGTCGCCCAGGTTTTCGATGTTCAGGTCCTTACCGGGCACATACTTCTGAATGGTGGGTCTTGTTGCACCCACGATCTTCAGCCGTGCGCCGGCAGTGATCTCTCCTTCGAACTTGTAGTCGCACCAGTTTGCCAGCACAAGCTCCTTCTTCAGTTCGGTTTCGCAGTACTTAGACCAGTACATAGGCTTGAAATTACCAGCCATTTTTGAATCATTCCTTTCAAATCAAATTATTTGTCGTTTTTCCACTTCAGCATAGATTCCCGCACCCGCTTCATAACCTCAGGGTTATTGAAATCTGCGGCAGTGAGCCTGTCCACATCCTGCGGGGTGTAGAAATCTTTTATGCCTTTTGTGTCTGTGGGGGTGTTATTCAAACTCCCCATAGGCTGAATATCCTGCTTGGGATGCAGCAAGCGATAGTGCTCGCAAATCTTTTCAGCAGGTGTAGAAGCACTGCACAAATCCACAAGCGCTTGGAAATCTGCGCTTTCCAGCTCCTGCTCTGTGATGCCGTGCTCCAAAAAGTCAGCACGCCGCTGCTGGGCTTGCTGATGCTCTGCCAATACCCGCAGCAGAGCGTTTTCCTTGGGACTTCTGCCGTCTTCACCCAACTTTTCCAGCCGGGCCACTTCATCCTTCACCTCATCCGCGCCAAAGCTGATGATCTCCTTGGCGTCTGCCTGAGCCAGGATCGCAATATCCCTTTCGGAGTATGCCGGCTGCTCCGGAATGGTTGCGCCCTTGCCCTGGTAATAGGCTTTTAAGTGTTCAGCAATTTCCCTGGGGTTTGTCTTGCCGGTACCGGCTGTCAGCACGTCCATCAGCGGGCCATACTCCCGCTTGATGTTCTGCTCAAACTTTGACCGCTCCCGGGCAAGTCTGCCCGCCAT
Source organism: Oscillospiraceae bacterium (assembly GCA_017416245.1). Lineage (GTDB taxonomy): Bacteria > Bacillota > Clostridia > Oscillospirales > Oscillospiraceae > Faecousia. The sequence continues at coordinate 23,253 of JAFQCX010000021.1, forward strand.
CATACCATCCACTTCCTCTTGGGTGAATGTCTTAGCGGGCTGTTCAGCAGGCTGTCCCTGCTGCTGGTCGGAGCCCTCCGCCACGGCTTGGGGATTTCCCTCCAAGATAATGTCTTCCTGCTCCACGATTTTGTTGTCTTCCATTGATTTTTCCTCCTATTTTTGTGCAGGTGTTGTTTCACCCCATCCAAGAGCTTTTTACGCCTTCCCTGTCTGGGCAATAAAAAAACAGCTTTTCAGGCGGTCTGTTTTTCGGTCATTGCGAGGCAGTGCGCACACTGCCGTGGCAATCCCTAACAATGCCTTCAGCTGCTCTTTCCTATGCTGTTTGCCCTAACTGCCGCATAATTGCCGCGATTTGGGCTTGCTGGCTCTGCATATCTCCATCCACAAACTGATTGCCCCGGGCAAGCATCATCTGGCTGTTTGCCTCGATCTGCGCGATCTGCTGCTGGGTCTGCCGAATCCGTTTGATGATACCCTTCAGCTTCAGCTTCGGCGCAACTGCATCGTCGTCCAGAGCCTCCACGTAGGCCTCCAGCTCGTTGAGCCGCTGGGGGTTGAACAGGCCCTTCAGCAGCAGGTTTTCAATGGTCTGCTCCTGAGCAAACTTGTCAAACACGCTCTTAGGCGTTATATCGATTTTCACCGCCGCCTGCAGCTGCTTCAGCACGTGCTGGGGCACCTTGACGATTTGATACACGTCTTCTCCGTCGGGCCCCGGTACCGTCTGCTCCAAATTGATGCCGCCCTCAGAATAAGCAATCAAGTACTCAAGCATGATGTTTGCAAAGTCCTCAATGAAGTCCTTGCAGGTCTCCTTCTGCTCCGTCATGGGCGCTTGGGATGCCTGCTGTACCGCCAAGATAGCGCGGCCGGAGGCAGTCTCCGGGTTGATTTGACCGGTTGCAGAATCACCGGCGCCGGCAAGGTCTCTTGACACCTGTACCAGCTCGTCCTGAATCTGCTTCACATCCGGGGACATCTGCGCCGGGGGCAGTGTTCCCACCACCTTCCGCACGTCGTCCACCGTCTGACCTTGGGTATGGATCACACCGCCCACCTTGCTTAACTGGTTGGGATTGGAGATTTTGGAGACATCCGCCACGGTCTTGGGATACGCCTGCTGCTTTGCCGTCAGAAGGCGGCGCATCAGGGTCTTGTTTACCTCCAGCTGATTGGGGATCAGCTGACGCACCTCACCCTCACCCCGGGCAGAGCCTTTCTTCTCCTCCCACACGAAATGGGCAACAGGATAGCGGGAAATGCCCAGGTTTTTGTCCTTGGCGATCTCTACGAAGCGTGAGGCAATGGAGAAATGCACGGTGCCTTTCACCTTGTACATCTTGTAGACGATCGTTACCATATCGTCCACTTCCTGCTTTGCTGCCTCGCCTGCCTCCTCCAAGGTGTCATTGTCGCCGATGAGAGCCTGCAGCTGCTCTGCGCTGACACCGTAGCTTTCCGCCAATTCCTGGGCATTTACCACCGGCATACGCTTCCTGATCAGGATGTACGGCTGGTGCTGAATGTCCATATCGTTTTCGTTGCCGTAGTAGATGTCATTCTTGTCGATAACCTCACACACCGGCATCATGGTGCTTTGGTCGAAGTTTACGTACAAAACGCCCTCGTCATTGATTGCCGCATCCTTGGTGATCATACGGAGCTTTTTGTCCATCTTCTGGGTGTCCCACACCCGGGAGGCATAGCGGTTGAGCATATCGCAAATCTTCTTTGCCTCCTGCTGGAATGCCTCGCTTTCGTGGTTTTGGGATGCATAGTTAATGGCATACAAATTGGCGTGGATCACCGCGCACTTGTACTTCACAATGGGCTTAATGAAGTTGATCTGCACCGGCTCAACCTCTCCCAGCTTTGCGCCTTCCCACTGGCTGCCGTTGTACATCCGATGGTTCACGTCCGTGTCGGTGTAAACGTTCATCCTGTGGTGATAGCTTCTGCCCTTTTCAAACAACGCCCAAATGGTTGTCTCCTGAATTTCCTTTCTGTCCATTTATACTTCCTCCTGACCGCCACCGTAGGGGTCGTAGTTGTCCACATTTCGCATAATCGCGTCAAATTGTTCCTTTTCCGCGTCTGCCTCCACCTGCTGCTTAATCTCCCGGACAGCCGCCACCACATTGGGCGGGGTCACCTTCACCGGCACACCCTTGTCCACCTTCTGCCGGACGTTCACGCCCACCAAAAAGCAAAGGATGTTCATTGCCCCAACGGCCAGTATGATTGCCAAACTTTCCATCTGTTCCTCCTATATGACGGTGAGCTCCTCACCGTAGTCTTGTTTCGTTTCCTGTTTCTTCTCCGCAGAGAATTGATATTGCCGGCTGCTATAAATCGGCTCATTGTCAAATACCACCTGCTCCCGCACCTCGTGGGCAATGGAAAGACCCATCATCTCGTCATCGTGGCCACCCTCCGGGGCTTCGATGCGCCCCTTCTCGTTGCGGGTGATGGTCAGCAGCTCTTCAATGGTTTCCCGGTCGTTAATGCTGTCCGGGTGCTCCCGCACCACCGTGACCAGCCGTGATATGATCGTGGGTCTTGTCAGCGAGGTGGTCTTAAAGCCAAACCGCTTTTCCGTCTTGTGCGTATAACTGTCCTGTACCGTCCGCACATACTGATTTGGGTATCCCAGCCGCTCCAGCTCCATAATGGGGTAGCTGTCAAAATTCGCCTCAATGCCAATCAGCGCCTGCTTGTAGTACATGCCTAAACAGTACATCTGTTTGGCGTATTGGTCCGCATCAAACTGGTGTTTCAGGTGAGCCACCTGTACCCCTGTTGCCGCATCCAGTACGTGGCCGGTGTAGCTGTCGCTACCTTCGCCGGCCGTGTCGCCGCCGATGCAGTACTTGGTGATTTTGGGCTGATTGGGAACGGCATAAATCTGGATATAGCCGTTCCGGTCGTTCACCCATTGGATGTTCCGAATTGCCAGCCCGTCGTAGTCGTAGGAAAAATACCCAACCTTGATGGGCTTGGGTATTTTGGCAAGCCGCCACATAAGGATTTCCGGGTCAAACACATTCTTACCGGAGAGCAGGAACGCTTCTCTTGCCGAGCAGGGATATTCCTGCCGGATGAGGGTTTTGTCGATGTACTTTTCGTACTTGTTGTAATACCAAAACAGCTGCTCTGTCGAAAGACCCTTGTAGTCCTTCAGCCAGTGCAGCCGTTCCCATATCCATTCTTTGCGGGTGTCGATTTTCTGTAAAAATGCTTTCCTGTCTTTCTTGCTGATAATCGGTATGCGGTATTCCGGCGTCCGCCACCACTCGTAGAAGCAGTTGATGTGGGCGCCGCTGGACCACATCCTCTCATAGTCGTTAAAACCATTGGCAGTGCTCTCGAATATCTTGATGCAGTTGCGGGTCAGCGCTTCACCGATGGCCGCCTGCACCTTGGCGATTCCGTTTCGCCAGAATGCGCACTCCGAGCCGTGTAGGAAGTTCACTGTGCGGGAACGACCCACATCCTTGGATGCCGTGTCCACCGCCCAGCTGCTGTTTATCTTGGAAAATAACAACTGCTTGCGATTATTGAACTTTTCCGTGGGCTTCAGCACTTCCGGCAGCTGAGAATAAGGGAATTTTGCCTTGTTCTGGAAAATTGCCTCCGCGTTGACGCTGACATCAGCCAGGGTGTAGCCTTGGAAGTTCCGATTCAGAATACTGCAGGCCAACTGATAGGCGGTGATGAGTGTGGTAAATCCCTGCTGACGCCCTTTCAGCACCAGCATAGATATTTCCGGGATCAGTCCCTTTTCAAAGTCGTCAATGGCCTTGTTGAGCCTTGCCAAAAAGTCCTTTTGCACTTCGTTGAAGAAGAAGGGCATGGTCTTTTGGTTTTTGTCCACAACCACAAAAACAAGCTCCACGAGCTTTTCAGGATTTTTCTTGATTTCCGCAAGCAAAACGCTGTCAGAAACGATCTCCTTGGCAACCGCATCCCGAAACCGCTTGTCTGTCTCTATGCTGTTGGTCTTTTCCCATTTGGCCCTTCGCGCGGCAATGAGTTCATCTGCCGTATAACTCACAGAAAGTCCTCCAATTTGGCGCCGGCAGAGGCTTCCTCCCGCCGATCCTGCTTGTAGCCCCAGCTGTGTTCCAGCTCTACCACAATGCCCTTCACATCCCTGCCGCTGCGGCTAAGCAGCTGTTCGTGTGTCCAGGCAAAGATCTTATCCTCCGCATCCTCCACGATCTCCTGAAACTCTGGATATGTTTCCGGCTGATCCCGGTAATTGTCCCACGTGCTTCTGTGGATGCCAAGAAAACGAGCCAAACCGGCACGGCTTGGCTTTATCAGATATTCCGTTGTAAACACCTTTTCCCCAAGGCTGTTCTCCACCGGCACATATTCCACAATTGGATGGCCGTATTTGTCCAACTGACCCGTTGGTATCGGCTCTTTCACTTCTACCACCCGGCTGATACTGGCAAAGTATCGGTCCACTGCTTTTCTCAGTGTTCGGGGTGTATAGGCTTTTGGCTGTCCCCGCTTTCCCAAGCAGCGCACCTCCTTTTTCATTTCGCGTTAATTGTACCCGCGCGTACACGCCCCCCTGCGTCCGCTATTGCCGAAGTATTCCCAAATCTTGTAGGGGCGAGCACTGCTCGTCCGCAATGCCAACCACCGCACCTTAGGCGAGACCTATCGCCCCGCCGCCAGGAGTGACTATTTCACAGCTTACCGCCCGAATATGCAAAAAAGCGAAATCCGCAGGCGCTTGGTACGCAGAATACCTGAAGCAGATACCTTCTCCGCTTCAGGTCTTTTTTCACACTGCCATCATAGCACATAAAAATGGCTCTAGTTTTCCATCTTTTCAAAAAAACAGGTTCCCACCAGCAGAATAAACTCCCGATGATACCGAAAGGCTGTTGTTTTTGAACAGTTGATCCGCGCAGCAGCCCCTGTTACAGTGCACCTCTGCTTCCAAAACACCAAATCAATGAGTTTGAGCGCATCTTTTCCGTACACCTTCCCTTTTGTCAGCTCGATCGCCTTGGCAACCGCATCATGCTCTGCCTGTTTTGTTCCCGGCAGTCTGCGCAGGGCAATATCCTCTGTTGTTCTGGACGCACCCCCGCCACCGGGCATCCCGGAAATATTGGCCGTCACCTTCTGACTATGTAACTGCTCATACTCTCTATGCAGCTGTGGATATGCTCTTACCATCGCCTTGGCATAACTCCACCATCCATATCTTGGACTGCTCACCCTTCTAACCCTCCTTTGGTTGTAAAACTTTACGCATTTTCGAGTTTTTCATAGCCGCCTCCCCGCGGCTCTTTTTCCTTCCCACGCACCACCTTCGGCGGCGCCTTTACATACTTAAAATATAGGTAACCATACCGATTGCTTTTGCTCTCCACCAATATGTAACCCTTGGGCGGTTTTGGCGGTTTCTGTTCTGAGTACACCCGTTTGATCTCTTCAGGCTTCTCCGCTTCCGGCTGTCTGGCCGTCTTGGTCATCCGCCACCGGTGGCCGCCCTGTTCCTCCGTCCAGTGCTCGAACAGATAGTTGGCAAGGCCTGTATAATCCTGCCCGTGGTCGACACCGTCATACCAGTTGTGTTCCCGTAAATTGTCAATGCGAACAACTGTTCCATATTTCCATTGCTTGCGAATGTATTCCTCCAGAATGCCGTTGGAGAGCATGTGGAAATGAATACGGTTTGTGTGCTTGCCCCTGCCCATCACTAAGAAAATGACCGCACTGGGATATTTATATAGAAGCCGCCGGATAAAGTTCTCACGGATCTGCCGAGCTTCCTCAAATGTATGTACTTCACTATCGTTATCAAAAGTCAACGTGCTGTATAAAGTACTCGGGGAGCAGTTGGCATTGACCAGCTGCGCAAACTTCCGCTTGGAGATCAGCAAGCTATGCTGCTTCCGCTCCTCGTCATTCTGAAACCGAGGCTTTGGCGGCTTTGCTTTGGAAACGTCCCGCCCTCTTGGCGCCCACGTCCATTCCTTATATTCCATAACCGCCCCGGAAACTGTCCGCTGCCGTACCCGTACTGCCGTTCCCATTTTCTCTCCTCCTTTTGTTTTTCTCGTAGGGGACGGGTTTCCCATCCCGCCACCGTCTCCCCTGTCATTGCGAGGAGCAAAGCGACGTGGCAATCCCCATCGATTTCCCGCCTCGCTCGTAATCTCGTAACCTCTGTCATGGCGCCGAACTCTTCAGCGCCACGGCACAAATCACGCTTTGTGCTTTTTCCCGTAATTATGTATCTGCTCCCACCGGGACAAAAACCATTCCTTCCAGGCAACGCAACCTTTATTGCCGCATTCCTCCGGTTTCGCCACCCGCGTGCAGCTCTCACAGGGAGACCCTGCCTTCACCACCACAGCTTCATCGTATACGCCGCTCAAATCTACCGTGCCATCCACACACCGTCGTGCGATTTCCTGCATCAGCAGATAGCATTCCTTGTTGTCCGTTTCAAATTGCAGCCGGTATTTCCCGCCACCAACTTTTGTATTAAATCCAGTCGCCATAACTTTTTCATCCTTTATCGAATCACAACCACCGTACCGGCGTTGATCAAGTCTTCCAGCTCACCTTCAAAATAGGCCGCCACGTTCCGGGTAGCTTCCAGCTTCCATACACCGCCATCTGCCTGATAGAAACCGATCTCCCCACGCTCATTGATGCGGAGAAGGAATTCACTGGCAGGCTGCGCGACCTCAACAAACGTCCGGAAGGGCTGCAGGGTCACTCTGGGTTTCACCGTCACCATAGAATTCAGCGCAATGCCGGACCGGGCCTCTACCTGCTGTGTCACGCCATTGTCAGAGGATGTAACCCGGCTCTCATTGCTGATGCTGCCCAGCAGCTGCAGCAAATAGTCTGTTTCATCGTTGGGGATATAGAGGCTGCGCAGCTCAATGACCGCCCTCTCATAATCCATAAATCTGTCCGTGGTAACAGCCGGCGTGTCGGCAGCGCACCTGTACAGATACAATCGGTCTTCGTCACTGTCCAGGGAAGTAAATACAGCAATGTTTCTGTAATCCTTCACCTGAATAAATATCTGCTGACCCACGTGCTCTGCCTCGTTGCGGACCATCTTACAGACGCTGTCCAGTCCGGTCAGTTCGATGCACTTAGGCATAGGCTTCCTGTCCTGAATATGTACCAGCTGATGGTTGGAATAAACGGAGCCGTCCACCTCAACAGTAGTGGGAGCTGCCAGCTCCACAATGCGGTTTGCAAATTCTTTCAACATAATGTTTCCCCCTTATTTTTGTGCGGCAATTTTCAGAATTTTGGGTGCTTCCTGCTCTGTGCCGGTCATACTCATCTGACCGGGCACCTGCGGAACGATCTCTGCCAGCATCATTTCGCCGTTGCCATCGGCTGTGATCACCAGCGATGTGTCAATGGGAGTAGCAGGCGCCAACGTTGATTTTGCGGAAGCCTCGACCTTTACCACCCGCCGATCCACATCGGTAGTCATTGTAATGGTCAGCACGACCTTTCTTTTAGTCTTGGCTTCTGTGTTCATATCCAGCAGATTGTCAACTACCCGGGTGACCTCGTAGTCAACTCGCTCCTGAATTGCGCCCTTTGCCATCTGCAAAAGGCTGCTTCTTTGCTCATTGGTTGTCATTTGATTTCCTCCTGTTTCATTTGTCATTTTTTTAAGCCTTCGTCCATCTTTGCACCGCAGTATTTGCAGAACACCGCATCACGGTCAATATCGCTATAACACGCAGTACACATAAGTCCAGTCTCACTTATTGCACTTTCCGTTTTTCTTGCGTGTACCACTTCCACGGCATCCACGGTGGGGGCTTTGCAAATTGTCCTAAGTATCTCATCACGATATTTTTCCGCAAATTCCAAAAGCAAGGTTTTGCCGTTCCGCATACCAGTTACGCGAAAACGAAGCTCACATATCTTTTCTGCCACCTCTTTGGCGTCAATCAGCCGCTTTTCGTTTTCCATATCGAACCGCCTTCCAATCGCAATTACAATGGTCGCAGTTTGAACATCTTTTAAGCATCCTCATTCCCTCCGTCCATCTTTGCACCGCAATCCTCACAGTATGTTGCCCGGTATTCATCCCAACCGTGTTCTTCGCCGCAGTTGGAGCAAACGACGACATCGCCATCCTTTATCCACCTTGCATGTACCACTTCAACGGCACCCACGGTGGGGGCATCTTCCTCCCTCCTGTTCCACGCCTCGACCGCTTCTTCTTTCGGCAACGGGAGGCTTTGCTCGCAACAGAAGCCCGTGCATCTTATATAGCCGATTAATTGTTTTTCGTTGACCGATATATACACCGCCTTCCTGCCACAAAACGGACAAGATTTCAATTCAGGCATCCTCATTCCCTCCGTCCATCTTTGCACCGCAGTTGGGGCAGTAGTTGGATTCTTTACCTACAGTTATTCTTTGCCCACATTTGGAACATTTGCGGTAAATATGTGGCTTGTAGTCTGCCGAAATCCACTTTCCGTGTACCACTTCCACGGCATCCACGGCGGGGGCATTCTCAATTTCCGTTATTATCGTAGCTACCCCACATAGAAAGTCATATCCGCTTTTGTTTGGCATAGGATTTGCAAACTTGTCCAGTTCTCCAAGCAGCGCATCAGCATCAATCAGCCGCTTATCGTCCTTGTTCATTGGTCCTCCCTCCTGTCGCAATCCCCGGACATTTTGAGGCAGACCCATACGGTACCCACCACAATGGCAATTACTATAAGAACGCAAACCTTGATTATTTTCATTGAGATCCTCCTCGTTATTTCTTTCTGTTCCTGCCGTGCCTTCTTATGGCACGGAAAGCGCCGTAAGACTTCTGCATATAAATGCCGTTCCTCACCGCGCTTTTCTTGTCCTCAACGGCTTTCCGTCTGTCATACTCTGCCCTTTCCTCTATGTACTCCGGGCAGTGGTCATGGCACCCGGGATACCGCTTCGGCGCCACACAACCAGTACAGCACTTCACCGTCCCAACTCCTCCACATAACACCAGCTCTGCGGCGGTCTTGACAGACCAAACTCCGAAATGTGCCGCACCTTATATCCCGGCGTGGAGCAGTAGTCAATCATATCGGTAACATCCCAAAACCACACCTGCCCGTCGCCGGCATAAGCCTCCGCCACAGACATCGGTATACAAGCCTTCATTACCTCAACGGGATATATCCTTGGCAAGCACCTAGCCGGTTCACGCACAACAAACTCCGCTAATATCCTGCCGCCGCTTTGGCTTTGGCAGCACAGCACGCGGAACGGTGTCTCCTTTGGGCAGGTCTTCCGCATTTCGTTGGTCTTCTTGCCGGATCTTATATTGCTTAAATGCCCTTCCTTGATAGTGGCAATAATCGTTTTCACCTATTCGCCCTCCTCCAAGAACGCAATCAGAACGGCCTTACACCACATACCTGTGGTTGCCATCCACAAAAGCAGCTTCCATTTGGACGGAAGCTCAATCAAGCGATCGTCCTTGGCGCCCATCCGCCGGAAGGTGATTAAAAAACTTCCCCGTTTCATCCCAATTCCCTCATCCACTGCTCCAGCACCGCCACGGTGGCCTGCTTCAGACTCTCCCCCATAGCCGGGTCAACCTCCGCCACCGTCTTTCTTGCGTCATTCATTTTGTTAAAGGTCTGCTGAACATCCTCAAACAGCGTGCGGAACACCGCCACATCCGGATTTGCCATCTTGACTTCCTGCTGAGCCGCCTGCAGCTTTTTCTCCATCTGCGCCAGCTCCTGTGTAGCCCGCTTCTTCTCATCCTCCGCATCCTGCGCAGCCTTCTGCGCCTTCTCCAGCTGTCCTTGGATTTTCTTGGTTTCCTTTTCCGCCTTCTCGGCAGCAGTCTTGGTAGCCGCCTCCTCAGCCTCGGCCCGGAGTTTTTCCATCACGTCCTTGGGAACGACGGGATTTTCCTGCGCCTTTTTCAGCTGTTCCTTTACCTTCTGCTCCGCTTCCTGCGCCTTCTGAAGCAGCCCCTCCAGCCGCTCCACTTCCTGTTTCCGACTGTCGCACTCCTTCTCCGCATCCGCAAGCAGTTCCTCCACTTCCTCTTTTTCACTTTTGGCGTCCGTCAATTCTGTCTGCAGCTGATTGATTTGGGTGTCCTGCTCCTCGCGCTGCCGGATCAGCTCCTGGATATCCCGGGTGGACTTGTTGGCCACGTCGTTTTCCTCCGCAAACTGTTCCCGTTCCTCTGCCGGCACGCTAAGCAGTGCCAGCGCTTGGGTGTAGCTCAGATTGGCAAACGTTTGGGAATTTGCAAAATTATCAAACAGAGAATCCTGCCCACTGCCGTATTCCCGATAAAGCTTCATCAGGTTATCGGCTGTGGACTGGGAATAATCCACCCGCTCCTGTAAGTACTTGCCCCACTCCCCGTGGGGAATCATCGACTTTACTTCCGTGAGCCGGCGCCCCAGCTCAATGGCGGCAGTGATCAGCACCTGCTGTGTCTGCCGCTTAATCGTGACGATCTCCGCTGTCACGATATCAACATCTCTAACCGTTACCATTTCACTCATGCTGTTTTACGCTCCTTCTTTTGTTGTTCTAAATACCAAGGCAAAAGAATATCTCTTTCCCATTTGGCACAAAAATCCAATACACTTTGCGGAATTTTCAACATCTTTCCGTTGTGCTCTCCGCGCAGCTCATTTCGGTATCCATGCAGCTGATTCCGCTTTGGCCGCCCTGTTAAATCGATGTCGAGGGTAAAATAGGGCGTGTTCTTCTTTTTATAGCGACGAACAAAGAATATGGTGTCCCTTCCAATTAAATGGTTCTTGCCGTAGGTGCCCACACAGTGATGCAGTATTTCACCTTCACGCACCAAATCAGCATTGCTTTTGGGGATCACAATTCTGTATTCACCGTCAGTCCATTCAAGCTTGGACAGCAGTTTTGCCCTTCGGATAAAGTTCTCTGTGTTCTTATCATCTGTAATCAGCGCAACCGCCTCACTAAGCCGATCGTGCGTTTCCAGCAGATTCCTTGGCCATAACTGAACCTCCGTTAAAGCCGCACCCGGATTCAGCTGACGCGCAAACCTTCTCGCATCGTATAAGTAGGCTACATCCGTTTTTCTAAGGCCTTGTTTTTTCAAATAACTCTCAATCTTTTCAAGATTAATAGATTTGTCTGTCTTTGCCATTTCTCTAATTGCTGAAATGCCGTCACCAAACTCTCTTAGTAACGCTGCAGCCCTGCAAGCTGGCAACGTTCCACCCAAACTGTAATACCATCTTAGTTTTTTAATATCCTCAACCGCAGGTCCTTTCCCTGCGTGAAGCCATTCCTTAAGGTCTGCTTTTGATATACCTAATATCTCATGCGGCTTTACTTTGCCCACGTCCAGATATTTTTTAGCCTCTGACAAAACATCTGCGCTGTACCGGTATGCTTCTTTGCAGATATCCTCCACAACGCCAAACAGCCCCGCGTTCAAAAGATTTTCTACTCCGTGGAAACGCTGCCATAGGTGAATATACTGATCTGTAAATCGACCACCTGCTTTCAGGTATTGATAGATACCTGTCTTTTCGCCGGAAGTATTCGCCATTTCGGGGAGTTTCTTCTTAAAGGTATATGCACCTTTCTTTTTGTTGTTGATACTGCCCCAGTCTTGGTAACAAATTTCATCCGGCCAGCGCGATCCGTAATACTGTTTCCACGAAATATCAGCATTAGCTTGTCCGTACATACCGATTTTCCGATGGGTGTACGCTCGAAGCCCGCCATCTTTCGTGATTGCTTCTGCCATAAACGGAACAACAGCATCTTCCTCTGTGCCGTACTCTCCAAACATTCTTCTGATTAACCAATACATAATAACGGTATGCCCGTTCACCGTTTCCAAGGTTTCAACCATAATTTGCTTCACACGTCCGCCACGGATCTTGCTTGAATGTGTCAAAACGGCATGTGCCCCACAATATGGACACGTCATTTTCTCTCCTGCAGGTATTCTGATTATCTGTCCGCCTTCGCCGTATCCCGCAGGATCTCCTGAAACCTCATACAGCTGGCCATCCTCCCCCTCATAAAAGAAAACTGCATCCACACCCTTTTGCTTTGCGGTTATTAATTCCTCACCGCAGGCTGAGCATCTGCACCTTGCCCTCCAGTGTCGTTTCTGTTCCGGTTCAAATAACCAGCCGTCCTCCGGGTCTATGCCGTCGTACAACTCGCAGCAGTAACTCATAATGTGGCCAAGGTCAGAGTTTACGGATTTATCATTTGCAAATTTCAAAAGGTCTTTTTCCCAAACTGAATGCTCCGGAAGGTGTAGCAAGATGTCGTCCATCCCCGCCACCTCACAGGAACGCAGACAGGTCCAAAACCTTGCCGGCAGGTGCTTCCTTCTTCTCTCCCGCCTCCGGCAGACCGTAAAACTTGCGGATAATGCCCTCCGCCACGTTGGGCGGTACGCAGCTGAAGCTGCCCTTCTTGTTCTTATCGGCGTAGGCCTTGATCTGCTTCTCACAATCCGCAAGGCCCATACCCTTCACGTCCAGATCCTTCTCCACCAGCTCGGCGCACCCCGGCTCCCGCCGGCAGATGTCCTTCAGCTGCTCTCCCACCATCCACGGCGCGGTATTCTCAATGCCCTTCTGCAGAGCCTCGATTTTCTCAAATACGTCCATAAAAATAGCCTCCTAAAATTTTTGTTGCGCGAAACAGGAGACTGTGATAAAATATCTCTGCAGCCTCCTGTAGGTTGTGTTGTGAAATTGTGCGGTGCCTAACCTTGCGCGGTGATAGGCACCGCCTTTTTTTGCGCTCTTTTTTCGCCAAAAACAATATGTATCTCGTCCCGGGTCGTGTGATTCAGAAGCCAAAGACATCTGTCATTGCTCAGTACCACATTCATTCCCTTCGGAACAACATTGTTTTCCCGGCAGATTTCATTTTCCTCCGGAGTCAAATTCCGAAACTCACCGGCCATAGCCGCCTCCCTTCTCGCAAACGCTTGCGATTTTATCGATCATTTTGAACTGTTTTGTTTCCCTGTGGCAGATGATCAGGCTGCTGGGCAGCTCCCGAGCCACCGTCCAGTAAAGCGGCGAAAATCCCGCCTTTCGGATAGCCTCCTGCTGCGCTTTATTGGGGGTAGCATTCTTCTGCGCCATAAGACACCATCCACTTTCCGGCAATTCGCCCCGCCATAAAGCAGGTCATACACAGCAGCACCAGTGCTGCCGCCACCGCCACCCAGGGTGCAAGCAGGCCTGTAAACTCCAATACCATTGCCAGCGCGGCGCCCATGGCGCAGAGCAGCGCCTTGTTGATCTGCTTGTGGAGCTTCCGTTTTGCCAGCTTTTCCTCAAACCGGCAGCGGGCGTTGTGCCGCTCCACATTGTTCACGATGCCTTCCCACTCCGCAGGAAGTCTGATTGTTGCCTGTTGATCCATATTGTTTTCCTCCTATTGTAGTTGCCACCCAATGGCAGCACGTTCTTCTACCCAGCGCTTTAGGCCCTCAATTGGGATCAGCCTCCGGCTTCCCAGGACTATGACCGGGAAACCCTCCGTCCGGATGATTTGATACATTGCGGTCTTGCTGACGCCAAGCGCCTCAGCCGCTTCCACAACGCTGTATGTAAGTTTTTGTGTCTTTATGAGGGTTCCCATAAAATCCTCCTTTCTGTATTGTTAGTTGCACTCTCCTGTCGGTTTTGGTAAAATATCCCCGAAAGGAGGTGAAAATATGGTCTACATCGTTACTTATGACCTCAACAACCCCGGTCAGAATTACGAAAATGTGATTCAAGCCATCAAGGACGCATCCACAGGTGTTTGGTGCACTTTTTGGAAGTCTTCATTCCTAATCAAATCCAACTATCAAACTGCTCAGGAAGTCTTTGATAGAATCAAACCGCATCTCGATAAGAATGACCGATGTTTGGTTATAGAGTGCACAAGCAATATGCAGGGATGGCTTTCAAACAGCGAGTGGGATTACATTAAGGACAATATTCTTGGCTAAACCCCTCGTTGTTGATTCCATTGGAATCGTGAGGAACAAATGCAGGCTCTGCTGATGTCTTTGCCCCCATCTCGCTTCCAGTGCAATCATCCCCTTGCCGCTCTTGTAGTTCCAATACAAGGGCGGCAATTTCCTTTGCATTGCCTTTAATCGTTACTTCCATATTTTCACCTCCTTTTCCGTCCGCAATATCGGACTATTTATGCGTTAATCTTTTGGTGAATTGGAAGACAGCAATTCATCAACAGTAACGCCGAAGTACTCCGCCACCTTCTGTACATTCTCAATTTATCGCCGTAGCCTTTCATCCCCAATGCACTTTGCAGATTTTCACCTTTCTATCTTGCGTTACCGTAACCACGTCCTCAAATATCAATAGTTTGCATTTTTTTAGGAAATGCTTGCATATTTGTCAGATTTGTGTTATTTTGTAAATATGCCTGAAGGGCACAGGAAGGAGTGGTTATTATGACCAAACTTTTGACTTTGCCCGTTCCCATAGATTGAGGTCGCAATTGTGGTGCCAAAGCACATTAAACTGGATCTAAATGTAACTAGAGTACGGCGTTATTACGGGTGGCAAACCGGATGAATACGGCCCCGGTCGGTAATCGGAATATAATAATTATCGCACCGTACATATAGTTCCTCGCTCCTTGTCGGCATTTGGGCATGCAGAACCAAAACTGCGAAAGTGATAGGGTGCTCCATAGAATCGCAAGGCGTTATCTTGCGTGGTGAAAACCTGCAAAGTACATTGGGTAAAAAAATTGGCGAAATAGCTATCAAGAATAACGCTCTTGGTGGCTATTTTTTGATTGTTGACCTTACGTTTCCGCAAGTTCTCCCTCAAAAAAAATAGCGTCTGCTTCTTCCGCAGATAGTGAAAGAATCATCCTAATGTGATGAATCTCAGACCGTGTAAAATCGCTCTCTCCATTCATTTTCCTTGTTAAAGTAGCAGGATTTACACCAATATCAGTAGCTAAACCTCCCAATGTTTTACCTTTTGCTACGACCTTTGCGCGAAACGCATTTTTATTAAACATACGATTATTCCCTCCTTCCTTGCGTTTACGTAAGTCAAATATATCATTCCATTTTTTGTTTGTCAATACGTAAACGCAAATTATTTTGTTTTTTTGCCTTTGTCTATTGCAAAAACGCAAGATTTATGATAGTATGCACTCAAAGGAAGGTGTTTACAATGGAAATCAAGGATATTCTTAAGCACAGGCGTATTGAATTAGAACTAACACAATTGGATGTCGCAACTGCTGTTGGAGTAAGCGAAGCTACAGTTTCTCGTTGGGAATCTGGCGATATTGCCAATATGAGGCGAAGCAGAATCGCTGCTTTAGCTAGAGTTTTACAAATTTCCCCCTCTGTAATTATGGGATGGAATGAGGATACTTCTACGCAAAACACCAATTCCCCTTCTCGCCCCTATGAAGCTGGTGCGCGCGATATTCTGGATGAGATCGATATTGGATTTTATCAGGGTTTCAAGGAGCTGGACGAGGCAGACAAAGAAGTCCTTCGCGATATGGTCCGGGTTATGCGCGAACGCCGCACAAACAAAAAATAATACATCTTGATTTAGGGAATCATTGTTATGGAAGCTTTTATTTTATGCATTATCTTCGCTTTCGTGATGCTTATCATTATCAGCCTTAAGGACAAAGAAAACCCATTAGAAAATATTGCGAAGTTTTTTCAGGATTGGTGGGACAATTACAGATTGCCATCAATTTGGGCTGCGATTGGACTTGCAATATTAGCTATCTTCGGTTTTGTAATTTGCGGATAACTTTCTTTCCTTTCCAAAGCCATAAACTATATGATAAGGAGATAGAAAATATGGACTACGAGACAACACAAAAAGAGATTTCCCGTCTTAAACAGTTATACCATCTGCGCAAAAAGGAATTTGATACCGCCGCAAGAAATCGTTATCTTCTGCCTTGGCTCGGTTTCGCTGGTGTCTTCTTTTTCATATATTCTTGTTTGTCCTCAGACGACAATCTGATTATGCGCATCATTATTTGCCTAATCTTATCCGGAATTTACTGTTTTGTTAACGGCAGTGTTTTTATGTGGCTGTATAGCAAGAACAGTGAAGAGAGTGAACGCTTGGCTTCTATCGAGAAAAGTATTAACGAATTATATAACAGCACACCCATTTTCCCCGTAGAAAGCGCCGCCGAAGAACAGCCCGACAACACCGAAGTATACGACGATGGCAAACT
Source organism: Oscillospiraceae bacterium (assembly GCA_017416245.1). Classification (GTDB taxonomy): domain Bacteria; phylum Bacillota; class Clostridia; order Oscillospirales; family Oscillospiraceae; genus Faecousia. The sequence goes on from JAFQCX010000021.1 coordinate 39,525, forward strand.
CCCCTTTTAAATTTCCATAAAACAAATATATCTCTATGAACACTATTTACACCCAAATCCATACCCTCTGCACCCAGCGCAGCATAACCCCCTGCAGGCTCTGCTCCGAGCTGAGGATCAGCAGAGGCATCATTAGCGACCTGAAATCCGGCCGCAAGAAAGACCTGGCAGCAACCACCGCCTACAAGATCGCCAAGTACTTTGGTGTTTCTGTAGGTTACCTGCTGGGATACGAAGACAAATAAAAAACCGCCCCGGTGCGCCAACACCGAAGCGGTAAATATAGAACACCACCCACCAACCACGATAGGGGAGGTCTACCCATTTATGGTAGCATATCCCTTCCTAAAAAGCAAGGAGGAACTTATGGCAAGAAAATCAGCAGCCGGAACAGGCACGATCCGTAAAAAAACAGTAACCCGCGCCGGCAAGGAATACACCTACTGGGAAGCACGGTATACCGCCGGCTACGATCCGGGCACCGGCAAACAGATCCAGCGTTCAATTACCGGCAAGACACAGAAAGAGGTTGCACAAAAGCTGAAGGCCGCCACCACCGCCATCGACGAGGGCACCTATACTGCCCCCAGCAGAATGACCATAGGCCAATGGATGGATATATGGGTGTCTGAATACCTGGGAGCTGTCAAACCCAGAACTGTTGATCTTTACAAAGGTGTTGTTAAGACCAGGATCAAACCGGGCCTTGGCTCCGTTAAGCTGGACGCGCTAAATCCGCATACCGTACAGAACTATTACAACGGACTGACAAAGGAAGGCCTTGCACCCAAAACGGTCAAGAATATCCACGGCATTTTCCACAAGGCATTGCAACAGGCCGTATCAAACGGATATATTAAAACCAACCCGGCAGACGCCTGTATCCTCCCCCGTCCGGTGCGCAGAGAATTAAAGCCGATGGATGAGGATATGATCTCTGCCTTTCTGCGGGCTATACAGGACCACCCATTTGCAGACTTATTCACCGTCACATTGTTTACAGGAATGCGAGAAGGAGAGGCGCTGGGGCTTCTGTGGGATTGTGTAGACCTAACCAAAGGGACACTAATCATAGACAAGCAACTGCAGCTGATCCGTGGAAGTGGTGGCCAATATCAGATGGTCCCCACCAAGAACAGCAAGAGCCGTTCTATCACCCTTGCCGCCTCTGTTGTGAAGATGCTGCGCGATGTGAAGCGGAAACAGCTGGAGAACCGGCTCCGGTATGGACCTCTGTGGGAAGATAGCGGATTTGTCTTTACTGACGAGCTGGGACACCACCTCTCTGCATCCTCCGTGTATAAATCCTTTAAGAAAGTTATGGAAGAGATTGGAAGCCCCGAAACCCGCTTCCACGATCTCCGGCACTCCTATGCCGTGGTGGCGATCAAGTCCGGGGACGATATAAAGACCGTACAGGAGAATCTTGGCCACGCAACTGCAGCATTTACTCTCGATGTGTATGGCCATATCACAGAAAAAATGAAGCAGGATAGTGCTGCCCGGATGGAGCAATTTATCAAAGCTGTGAACGCATAAGGGAAAACTTAAGGGAAAACAAAATAGCTAACGTCAAATTACAAAACTTTTCAATCGCAAAAGCAAGCCTATAAACAAGAAAAACCCAGTATCCATAACAGATACTGGGTAATTTCTTTGGTTGCGGAGGCAGGACTCGAACCTACGACCTCCGGGTTATGAGCCCGACGAGCTACCAACTGCTCTACTCCGCGATATTGATCGCACATTTAAGTGCTTAGATAGTATAGCACAGCGCGCACAGGTTGTCAAGGTCTATTTTCTGTTATGTTTCAGGAGGTTTTGTCAGATTGTAGCGCAAAAAGTGGCGTTTATTGGACAGTTGCTCCTATATACTTAGCTTACATCAAGCAAAGGAGGAAGCAGGATGATTCTCTTGACGGTTTCCATTGCTATACTGGCAATGAAGTTTTGCTGGCGGTTGTTTGTTAACGTCCTCAAGATCCTATTCTGCCCCATTGAGATTCTCCTATGGGTATTCTACTTTCTTGTTCGCTCACTTTTATAATCAAACAAATTTTCGACATTTTTCGACAATTGCTATTGACAAGTACTTGTTCGTGTACTAAAATATAGCTATCACCCCTATCTTTGTACCTGTAAGCGTACTTTTAGGGCATTACACACAAAACGGGAATCCCCCGGTTTTGGCGGAGGTAGCTATGGAAAACCTGTATACGCGCATTGAAACCCTTTGCAATGAAAAAGGCATCCGTCCCGGTCGTCTTTGCGACGCGTTAGGCTTGAGCCGCAGTTTGATGACCGACCTGAAAATGGGCCGCAAGAAAACTGTCAACGCACAAACCGCGCAAAAAATCGCCGATTTTTTGGGCGTTTCTGTGGCATACCTTTTGGGTCAAAGTCAGGAGCGCTCCAAGCAAGACGTGCTGGACCAGGTGGATGTGGCGTTTTACGGTGAGTTTAAAGAATTGAATGACGAGGAAAAAGAAACTGTCCGGGATATGGTCCGGCTGATGCGGGAAAGGCGGGCAGTAAGACAGAGGAACTAAAGGTGTTTGAGATTTCTGATTTCTATGCGTATTGCAAAAAACATAATGTGGATGTGATCCCCTATGACGGCTGTCCCCAGCCCGGAGCAACAATACGGGATGCTGATTTTTATGCCGTGTTTTTGGACTTTACCAAGATCCAGTCTACGAAGCTATTACGAGGTGTATGCTTCCACGAGCTGGGTCACATCGCCACCGGCGCACTGCACAAAGTGGACAGTCCCTTTGAGCTGGTGGAACGCAGCGAATACCGCGCCACCCGCTGGGCAACAGAGAACTATCTGACGGAGGATGCTTTCCGTGCTGCCTTTGCCGAGGGGTATACGGAGCTGTGGCAATTATCCGAATATTTCGACCTGCCGGAGCAATGCATAGAAGATGCCCTCACCTACTGGAAAGAACGAAAAGGCATTGATTTTATGAAATAATTCCCACCTGGGTTTGTCCGTGTGCCAAACTTACCCATTGGAAAAGTCAAATTTAAGTTACCTGCGAGGAGGAAAACTATGGATAGCAAAAAGAATCGGTCAACTATAGAAAAGCAATTAAAAAACCCGGATATGTCCTTTCGGGGTATTCCTTTCTGGGGATGGAACTGTGATTTGAATCACGAACGACTGGCAAGACAGATTCGTGAAATGAAGGAAATGGGTTTCGGCGGTGCTACCATTCACCCCCGGGAGGGCTTCCGTGTGCCTTATCTTCAGGAAGAATTTATGGACGCTGTGCGTTTTTCCGTGGACGAAGCAAAAAAAGAAGGCATGACCGTGTGGCTGTACGATGATGAACGTTGGCCGTCAGGAAATGCCGGCGGTTATGTAACAGAGAATCCTGCATTTCGCAAGCAGTTCATCCGTATCACGCGCAAAGAAATTGCCGATGCCGTTAAATTGGCCTCCTTCTGCGTTGTGTTAAACGACGCAGGAGAATTACATGCATATGTTCGTGGAGACGGAGAGGGTGACCGCTGGAATGTTTACGCGGAAACCGAAGCCTTAGCCAGACGGTATAACGGCTATACCCATGTGGATTCTATGAAAAGCGCTGCCGTGGATCGTTTTATTGAGCTGACACACGAAAAATACAAAGAAGTAATATCAGATGAGTTTTCAAAGGGTATTACTGCGATCTTCACCGACGAACCTCAGACCGTACGCAAAACGACACTGGCAGACCCCTTCAGTGACGGGGATGTAATTCTTCCGTGGACAGATGATTTCCCGGAGACTTTTTATGCTGTATATGGTGTAGATATTCTGGACCACATTCCTGAGCTGGTATGGGAACAAAAAGGCCGGCTGGCATCTCCTGTTCGGTATCAGTTTCATAACCATATCTGTGACAGATTTATGGAGGCATTTTGCGGGAACATTTCTGCATGGTGCAAAAAGAACAACCTGCCTTTGACCGGACATTTTCTCCACGAGGAAAGTCTGCTTTTCCAAAGCCGGGTTACCGGAGATGTGATGCGTGGATATGTTTATCTTGACATTCCGGGTATGGATATTCTGCGTAATCAAATAGAATTTACCACAGCAAAGCAGATGCAATCTGTAGCCGATCAATATGGCCGGGAGCGGACCATGTCTGAGATGTACGCACTGACCAATTGGGATTTCGATTTCCGGGGACAAAAGTTCCAAAGCGACTGGCAGGCTGCCCTGGGTGTGAACATACGGGTGCCCTCCATCGTGCAGGAATCCTTAAAAGGTTATGCAAAGCGGGATTTTCCCCCATTTTTGGGAAGTCACTCCCCCTGGTACAAAGAATACAAGCAGATAGAGGACCACTTTGCCCGTGTATTTACTGCGATGACCCGGGGAAAGTCAGTAATCCGTATTGGTGTGATCCATCCAATTGAAAGCTACTGGCTCCATTGGGGTCCGGAAAGCCAGACAAGAGCCATCCGGGATCACAAGGATGATGCTTTCGCAAATGTAGTGAATTGGCTGCTGTTTGGCTGCCAGGATTTTCATTTTATTAATGAAGCGCTATTGGCGAAGGATCCTGACAAGATTCTGAATATGGATTACGATGTGATCCTGGTGCCTGATTGTGAAACACTGCGCAGCACAACTGTAAGTTTCCTGGAGCAGTATCAGCAGACAGGAAAATCTGTGGTTTTCATGGGCGCAAAACCCAAATATGTGGATGTAAAGCCATATAACAACGAGATCTGCGAGGGCGCAGAGGTAATTCCTTATGAAGAGGAAGCATTGCTGGAACGGCTGGCTGTTTATCAGGAAGTGCAGATCTTAACAGACGGTGGCAAAAACAAAACCTTTATCTGCGGTCTGCGCAAAGAAGAGGACGGAAGCGGATGGCTGTTTATCGCACATGGACGCATGCCCACTGATCCGGACAATCAAAAAGCACAGCAACTGGATATACAGATCAAAGGACATTTTTCACCGGAAATCGTCGATACATTCACAGGAGATATCAAAAAAATTCCGTATACTTATCAAGATGGAAAGACCCATATTCCTTATACAATATACGATTACGCAAGTCTGCTACTGCGTCTGGTGCCAACGGAAGAGGTTCGCTACGAAGAAGCAAATATGCCGCGCAAACTTCTGTCACGAATGACGTTCCCGGAGTTCGTTTCCTGTCGCAGAGAAGAACCCAATGTGCTTTTGCTGGATATTGCAGAATATCGCTTCCGGCAGGAGGCGTTTGAAGGCCCTGATGAGATCATGCGAATTGACGAAGTCTGCAGACGAAGAGCGGAGCTTGTTCCCGCCGGTTATAAGATCGTACAGCCCTGGTGTTTCCAGGGAGAAGCCGGCAAGCCTGTGGGTTGCGTAGAGCTGAAATTCAAAATTGAGGCTACCTGTGAATTAGAGGGAACAAAGCTGGCATTTGAGGAAGCAGCGGCTATCACCCTGAACGGGGAGCGGGTCCCGTTGGAAGTGGATGGATACTATGTGGATCAGGATATTCATACAGTAAAGCTGCCCAAGCTGATTCGGGGTACCAATATTCTTTGTGTGGAAGTGCCTATCGGCAACCGGGACAGTCTGGAACCCATGTATCTACTGGGTGATTTTTCCGTAGAACTTCAGGAAACGGATTCTTTCATCGCAAAAACCAGAAAGAGTATGCTTTTGGTGGACACTACAGGACAGGATATGGGATTGGTTCTGGGTAATATGCATTTTGAGCCGGATCCAAATGCGGAAGAAACCGTAACTGTAGTTGGGGATGGTCATAACGCTGTATTATCTGACAGAAGAACAGGCCTTGCATTTGGGTCCATAACAGAGCAAGGCATGCCCTTCTACAGTGGTAATTTGGTTTACGAAACGGAAGTTCCGGTAGAAGAACCCTGTGAAGTAACTGTGACAGTTCCTTCCTACCGGGGTGCAGCCGTAAAGGTCATAGTAGACGGAAAGGATGCTGATCTGATTATCCACGGTCCGTATCAGGCAAAGGTTCCTCTGGATGCGGGCGTTCACACCATTGGTATTCGTTTGTACGGAAACAGAAACAACACTTTCGGATCTATGCACAACTGCAATCCTACAGATATTTATTACGGTCCGTCCCACTGGCTGGCACGAGGTAAGAGCTGGACCTACCGATACCTGCTGAAGGAGTACGGTCTTATGAAAGCTCCGTACATTGAATTCTGGAAATAGTTTTTTACAAAGGTTAAAATTGCAAACAGCACCCCATTTGTAGACTTACAAATGGGGTGCTGTTCTCTAATATGGGATTTTTTACATATTGGCTTTGATGGTGGAAATCAGAATATCTCCTGCCACCACTCTGTCCTCGGCGGCAAAGCCGCTTTCAAAATTATCGGAGTAGAGCACCTGCGCGTTGGGCGGGAACTCATCATCCCCCTCCCATGCCAAAATCTGCATTTGGTAGCCCCCTACCAGCTGGAACTGATAGCCCGCATCTCCGTGGGGCACGGAGGTGGCGCCCATCTTCTCTGCCGCAGTGCGGAAGGCTTCCAGCCGTGTGCCGAAGGTAAAGGCTGCGCGGGTCAGCACTCTGCCTGTGTAGGGCTTGATGTACATCTCGCCCCAGGGCATTTCTCGGAAGGTTTTCCAGCCCCCGTTCCAAGCCACATCCTTACACTCCAGCAGATACCGGAGCAGAAAGGTTTGGGTGGGCAAAGGAGGGATACTGCCGCCGTCCTTGGGGGTAATGGCATACTCCGGGTGAGCGATTAAAAACTCTCTGCCCAGCAGTTTCAAGGTAAATTTCTCCCCATCCCATTTCACGCAGGACAGCCGCGCAGTTGCATCTGCGGGGGCGAGAGCGCGGAATTTCTCCTCATAATGGGCAAAGGGGACTTCTTCTCTATGATTCTCTATTTGCATAGTTTTCTCCTGATTGCAATGGTCGTTAAGATTTTTTGCGCAAACCGTCATTTATAGGACCGTCGAGGACGCCGGTCCCTACGCATTAAAACTCCTGCCTGCTATTGGGGAACAGGCTGGCATCCGTATGGGGCAGGAAGCAGGCCGCCACGAAGGAATCCATATAGCCGGGGTAGGTGGAAAGCTCCAGATAAGTCATATTGGCGCCCACCTCATGGCACTTAACTACCGCCTCGTCGCTGATGACCATAGCGTAAGCGCCGGTCAGGGAGGAATTTCCGATGTACTGGTACTTTTCCAGCTCCACATCCGGCAGCATTCCGATATTGATGGCGTTTTTCATATTGATGCCGGAGCCGATACCGCCGGCAACCATCACCCTGTCGATACAATCCGGTGTCATATCCACAGACTGGAGCAGGGTGTCGATGCCGGAGTAAATTGCGCCCTTGGCCCGGATGAAGTTATCGATATCCACCTCGTTGATGGACACCTCACGGCCGGTTTCGGATTCCTGGGCAGTTGCCAGGATAAACCTTCCCATACCGTGGGCATCCCGGGCAACACGGCTGCCCTCCCGGGCAAAGAGCCCTCTGGCATTGATAATGCCGCAGCGGAACAGCTCGGAAATAATATCGATAATGCCGGAGCCGCAGATGCCCACCGGCTTCTGGCCGGCATCGCCCACAATGGTGAGGGTGGGCTCCATAGATTCTTTATCAATGGTCACCGCCTCGATGGCGCCGTCGGTGGCACGCATACCGCAGGAGATATCGCCGCCTTCAAAAGCAGGGCCTGCAGAGCAGGCGCAGCTCATAAGAAAATCCCGATTGCCGAACACGATCTCGCCATTGGTACCAAGGTCAATGAACAGGGTCATTTCGTCCCGATCCCACATCATTGTGGCCAAGGTGCCGGCAGTGATATCGCCGCCCACGTAAGAACCGATATTGGGAGCGATCGCAATAGGCGCCAGGGGATTGGCAGGCAGCTTCAGATCACCGGCAGTCAGACCCTCCCAGGCGAAAAAGCTGGGAATATAGGGATCCATACGGACAGGGTCTGCATCCACGCCCACCAAAAGGTGATTCATAGTGGTATTGGCGCCAATGGAAAGCCGCAGAATGCTGCGGGCGCTGATATTTGCAGATCTGCACAGGTTGGCAATAATGGGTGTCAGGGTTTCTTTTACAATGGCATCCTGCAGCTTCTTTTTGCCGCCGGGGCGGGAGGATTCAATGATCCGGTTGATCACATCAGCGCCGTAGCGGATCTGTCCGTTGCCGGAAGATCCCTTTGCTAAAATCGCGCCGCTGGTCAGGTCTACCAGCACCATAGAAACGGTGGTTGTGCCGATATCGATGGCGCAGCCTACCAGTTTGGTATCCTCGTAAGGGCAAACTTCCATACAGGTAAAGACCCCGTTTTTCATCTCACCCTTTACGCAGACGCGGAAATCGTTTTCCCGCAAGGTTTCTGCCAGCTTCACCATAACCGCGTAGGGAATTTTTACATCAAGCGCCTGGGGCTCTACTGCCTGAATCGCCCAGGTAAGCCGTTCATTATCGGGCATAGTATCGCTTTCAGAGGGCGCATCCATGGTTAATTGCAGGGCGCAGAAACGGTTTTTAAAGGGAATTGCGCCCTCTGTTTCCAGCTGCCGCTTCGCTTCCTCGAAAATGGCGACCTCTTCAGGAGAGGAAAGGTCTGCGGTTTTCATTCTGCTCTGATAGGCAGAGGCAATGTCCGGCACAAATACTGTGCAATCGCCAACCACCTTACAGTTGCAGCTCAGACGCCAGCCGGCCTCAAACTCCTCCTCGGTAATGTGGCGGGAGGGAATGGTTTCCACCTGGCCTTCCACCAGCTTTACCCGGCATTTGCCGCAGGAGCCGTTGCCGGAACAGGGCGCATCGATGGCCACATTGGCGCGGCGCGCCAGCTCCAGCAGATTATCGCCCAGGTTGCAGGCGATCTCCACAGGGTTTGCGTTTTCAATTTGAAACACCACTTTGGGCATAGAAAAACCTCTCCTTGTTCTATTTCTTCTATTGCTGAGTATACCATACTTTTCACTTTGTGTCTACAAAAGCTATTTCCATTGGGCTTCCACTTTTTCCAGCGCCGCAATGCCAGCAACGGACAGCTCCTCCGTTACCACAGGACTGGTCAGCTTTCCCTCCCGCAGGCAGTTGTAAATATGGTCTGCCTCATACATAAGCTCGTACTCGCAGGGAAATTCCACCGTTTCCGGCTCCTGCCCTTTCACGCAGAAGGTCACCTTTCTGGCCTTCCAGTACTCAGGGATCTCTATGTGTCCTTTTGAGCCGTAGAGCCGGGCGGTATTCTCCAAAACTGCGCGGGTACTGTTATGGATGCTGAACAGAACGCCGTTTTCCATTTCGCCGGAGAGCACGTACTGGTACTCTGCTCCGTCCTCCAGGGAGGATTTTACACCTTGGATATCTTTGATTGCGCCAAACAGCCACAGCAAAAGCTGCACCGCGTAGATACCGCTGGACAGCAGCGTACCACCGCCTACGGACTTATCGAACATCCACGTATTGTAGCTGGCAGGAAAGCTATGGCTCAGCTCTGCCATACAAATTTCACCCAGCTCCCCTGCTTCGATTCGCTTTCGCACCTCCAAAATGGCAGGCAGAAACAGCATTTTTTCCGCCTCCATTAAAAACAGGCCCTTTTCTCTTGCCAGGGCAAACAGCTCGCGGGTGTGCGCCGCGGTGGTGGTACAGGGTTTTTCGCAAACCACGTGCTTGCCCATTTCCAGCGCCATTTTCGCCAAGGGATAGTGCTGGGTGTTCACCGCAGAAATATAGACCGTATTCACATTTTCGTCTTCCAGCAGTTCCCTGTGGGAGCCGTAGGCCTTGGGGATCTCCCATTGGGCCGCCTTCAGCTTTGCCTTTTCCAGCGTACGGGAGGACACCGCAACAATATCCCCCGCCCCGGACGTGCGTACCGCAGAAATAAACCGCGGTGCGATCGAAGATGTGCTCAAAATGCCGTAACGTAGTTGATCCATAGCAGTCTCCTTATTATTTGCTATGTCCAGTATACTGTATTTTATGGGCATTTGCAATGGAATTTGTTTGCTTTTTCTGCGCCTATAGGCTATACTTTTATTATGAAAGGCAGGTGGCAGTATGATCGATTTGCATTTACATTTAGACGGTTCTTTAACGCCCGCGGATATTCTGCGCTTAGCGGAGCTTTCCGGCATTTCCCTCCCTCAGCAAACAGAAGACGCCTTGCGCCCTTTGTTGGAGGTGACGCCCGGGTGTCGAAACTTAGTAGAGTACTTAGAAAAATTTGACCTGCCCCTGCAGGTTTTGCAAAGTTCGCAGACCATCGCCCTTAGCGTGTATTTTCTGTTAAGGCGGTTAAAGGCTGACGGATTATGCTATGCAGAGATTCGCTTTGCCCCTCAGCTGCACCAAAAATGCGGCCTATCCCAAGAGCAGGTCGTGTCCGCCGCGGTGGACGGCCTTAACAAGGGCATTGCCGAATTCGGGATGCCTGCCCAGTTGATCCTGTGCTGTATGCGCGGTGACAGCAACAGGGATGCCAATATGGAAACTGTACGCGTGGCAAAGGCGTTTCTTAGAAAGGGTGTCTGCGCTCTGGATTTGGCAGGAAATGAATACGCCTATCCTACGAACACCTTTGCAGATATCTTTGCCTATGCCAAGGAGCTGGCAGTTCCCTTTATCATTCACGCAGGAGAAGCCGCCGGCGCAGAAAGTGTATGGCAGGCGCTTTCCCTGGACGCAAAACGGATCGGTCACGGTGTACGTTCCATAGAAGACCCGGGCTTGGTGAAAAAACTGGCCCAATTGCAGATGCCTTTGGAAATGTGCTTTACCAGCAATCTGCAAACCAAAGCAGCAAATGAACAGGATTATCCCTTGTGCGATTATTTGCAACAAGGTATTTGTGTAACCATCAACACCGACAATATGACCGTTTCCGGCACAGACCTGCGCACAGAATACAGGCTTTTGCAAAAGCAATTCGGTCTTTCTGCTGACACGCTGGAAAAGCTTTGCTGCAACGCCGCAGACAGCGCATTCCTTACAGAAGAGCAAGCAAACGCCCTGAAAGCGCAGATTTCCCGAAATTTTGCCCAATGGCTTGCATAACAAAACCCCTCGGAGCTTGAAGTTCCGAGGGGTTTTACTTAGTTTTTATGGCAATCTACCAGGGAAACTGTGTTCACGCCGGCAATGCTTTGAATGGTGCTCACCACATCTGTTTTCTTGCCGGGCAAGGCCAGTTCATAGATACCCTCTATGTATCCGGCATTTTGGGTCAGCGCGGAAAGCTTATAATGCACACCGCGCATCGTTAACACTTCCTCCACCTTGTCAGTAGCAGCGCTGTCTGCCACTCTTACGACCAGCAGGTAGCTTTTAGCGCTCTTTTCCAGCATAATGCCCGCCACGATGCACACAGCGCCAATAAACAGGCAGCCGATCAGGGTGATCAGATAGAAGCCTGCGCCGGCGGTAATGCCTGCAGCCACCGCCCAAAACAGGAAGGCTGTGTCGGTGGTTTCTTTAATGGCAGTACGGAATCGCACAATGGAAAGGGCGCCCACCATACCCAGCGACAGGGCCAGGTTAGAGGTGATGGTCAACACGATCATGGCGCTGATAGAGGTGATCAGCAGCATGGTCAGGCAGAAGCCTCCGCTGGGGGTCACGCCCTTTTGGGCATTTTTATACACCAGCAGAATAAACAGGCCGGCCAGCAGCGATACGCCAAGGCTCAAAAGAATGTCCAGTGTGGTAACATTGGTTTGGAAACCCTGTATCACACTGTTTTTAATTGCATCAAGAATACTCATAAACGCTCTCCTTTACACGATTTTTTCTCTGCACAGAGCATATTTGGATACGGATAGCTGACGGGACGGAACTGCCGTCAGCAGACGGATAAAGTCAGGCACGTATTTACCGTACTTGATCTCCATAATCACGGTGTTTTTATCCAGCACGGGAATGCCCGCAGCGCCTGCATCAAACAGGGCCTGCTGTGTTGCAGGCAGCACCTCCAGGTCTGTGTCAAAGGTTAGACGCAGGTCAGTGCCCTCATAGAAAAAGGCATCTCTTTTGTACCGCACCGTAATGCTGGGGCGAAGGCCTCCTGCCACCATTTGGGTCGCCAGATCAAAGGCCTGTCCTGCAAACATCTCTGTCTGCACGCCCAGCAGCGGCAACTGTTCTTTCGTGATGGTGGCCGTCTGCTTTTGGGTGAGGGTCCCCTCTTTTACCTTTCGCTCCAGCTTGATCAGATCTTCTCTGCCGTCGTAGGTACGCAGGCGGAATTTGGTATGCCGCGCCAGACCATCCTGCTTTTCCAGCAAGGCCGTGTCCATAAGGTCATCGTAATACAGTGAGGTGATCACGTAGCTGCCCCGGTTGCCGTGAGAATCGGGGGTCAGGACTTTCATGGCATTTGCCTTCAGCATGGCATACTGCCGATAGTCGATGAGGTATTTTTCCTCGTGTCTTTCTGCCATCTGCGCCCCTCCTACATCACAAAGCCGTACTCGCGCATTTGCGCATCCGTCAGGCCGAAGTGCTGCTGCACCAGCTTGGGCAGCTGCTTATTGCGGGCGGGAGCAAAGCTGCGCAGGCTTGATACGTAGCTCTGCCAATGGCTGTAATTCTTTTCATGCTTGACGCAGTCCCGCTTCATATCGTGGGCAATCAGGCTCTCCAGTTCATCGATACGGGCGTTTACATTCTCCTCTGTCCAGATGTTGTTGATCTGCCAGGCGATCCGGCGGATAAACTGTTCCTTAAACTCCGGGTTTTTCAGCAAGCCGTTGATCATCTTGGTGGAAAAGTTATCTCCCGAGCCTGTGCCCGCAGGGTTTAAGTGTTCATACACAGTGTTCTGTCCAGCGCTGGAAAAACCGTAGTCCGTATCGTACATGATCCATTTCCATTTGCCGTCTGTGGTTTTGAAATAACGGATATTTCCGTTATCGGGATTGGCTATGTACATTTCCGCAATGATATAGTCCATATAGTTTTCAATATCCACCCGGGAGGTGACATACTCATAATGCTCCGGCTTGGAAAGATCCTGCTCGTGGGCGTAATAGAGCACATCCATATATTCCGGCGTATCCACGCCGTTGGCGCCGGTGAGGATCACATCCTTCTGATCCACATTGTAGTGGCCTGCCACATAGCTCTCTCTGGCCTTTTCCCGAATGTAATAGACGCCCCAAAACTCTCCGTTGATATAAAGCACCACCGGCCTGTAGTCCTGCACCGCCACGGTGGTATGTTCGCCCACCAGGGAGGTCATCAGCACGTCCTTCATACGGGATTTGAATACATCCTGTCCGCTTGCCCGCAGAACAAAGGACTCAAAGCGTTCCAGCCCGTCCTCACCGAACAGGGGGTAATCCAAAAAGCCCTTTCCGTAGCTGTCACGAAAGGCGATGGCGAAGCCCTTCACAGAAAGCGCTCTGGAATAAGCGCCGTGAATGGAAATGCCGGCGGCCTGAGAAAAGGCAACGCCGTCCTTTTCCAGCAGAGAAACCGTAATGGGTCGCTCCCAGTCCTGCCAGAAATTGGCGCCCTTGTGGGGGAAAATAGGACTGGCACCGGGGCCCATAGCGCAGATACCCTTTTCTTCGCTCCACAGGTTATCCGGCTCTGTTACCAAGCTCACCACCGGCAGCTGGTGGCCTTCGTTGATCACATAGGTCAGATCCAACGTTTGGGATGCCAGCTTTCCCGGCTCTATGGCTACGGCGCGGATCACCGTGGTGCTTGAAAGATGAATAGGGCCTGTGTAGGGAATGGAATTGGCGGTGGGGATCGTACTGTCAGTGGTGTAATATATCTTTCCCTTACCGGAAAGGGTCACATCCACCCCGTCGCTCTCATAGATTCCCTGCGCCGTCAGGGTTTCCGGGGTCACAGACACCTCTGCGCCACCTGTGTTCCTCTGTGCCGGTGTGGGGGCAGACAGACACAGGAATCTGCCGTCGCCATGGGCTCTGCCATAGGAGATGTCCGTCATCAGAGCGGGTATTACCACCCCGTCTGCAATCTGGCCATTCTTGCTCAAATAAACCGCCTCCCCGCTGGAGGACAGGCTTACCGGCAGGCGCAAATAGCCGGAGGGGTAGGAATCATCCCGGTCGGAAAGGAGGATCACGCAGTATTCTCCCGCTTTCAGCGTCTTATCCGGCAGAGGATAAGCGCCCAGCTCTCCACTATCCGTGGAGAAGGTATAATCCTTTAAATTCACGGCTTCAGAGCCGCCGTTATACAGTTCGATCCAGTCCCAGGTCTTTCCGTAAGCGCCCTTAATATAGGACGTGTTGGCGCTCATCAGTTCAGAGATCCGCAAGCCCTGGGGCAAGGAATTCTTTTCGTAGGCTTCAATGCCGGCGGCGGTGTTCTCAAAGCCCAAAGACACGCCACCGCAGGTATAGGCCTCCCCGGAGGCAAGCAGTTGGATGCTCTCCCCGGCCTGGGCGCCGTCACAGAGGATCTGGGATGCCCATTTTCCATTGGGGGCGATCAAGTACAGCGTTTCCCCTCTGGACAGGGAGAAGCCCGTGTCTGTCCGGCTGCAACGGATCACCATTCGCTCATTGGGCGCTAAGGTCTTATTGGGCAGGGCATAGCTGTAGGGGTCTTTGCCGTCAGACAGATGCCAGTTTGCGGTATCCACCGGCTTATTGGAGCGATTCCAAATTTCCACCACATCCCAAAGACCGCCCTGATAGGGCACGTCTGAGAAGGATAAAAGCAGCTCGCTTATCACCAGGTCAGCCGATTCCTCCACACGAGAGGCGTGGAAGGCGGTAATGCCCTCTTCGGTGTTGGCATAGCCCAGACTCAAAGCGCTTTCGCCATACTTGCCGTCGCTATCCAGCGCCCAGGAGATATCTGCTCCGGGGAATTGCAGGTCAACCGCTGTATAGGCGCCGCTTCTATCTGTCAGGCACAAAACATCCCCGCTGCTCAAGCCAAAGCCGGCGTGGATCTCACCGTTTTCTCCGATGTAATTCTCACCGTCGCAGTAGACCAGCGCGTATGCCCCCGGCTGGAGCATTACCGCAGGCAGGCGGAAACGGAAGCGGTTTTCCACCGAGTCAGACAGGCAGTATTCCCCCAGAAAAACAGGGTCAGAAGAACTGTTATAAAGCTCCACAATATCGGAAAAACGGCCTTTTTCATCTGACAGACCCACCATATTCTCTGTTAAAACTTCAGAAATCAGCAAGGTGGGGTTTTCGTTTACCTTGCCCTTGCGGAAGGCCTGCAGGCCAGCACTATCATTGGAAAAGCCGGGGGTCGCATCCCCGGAAACCAAATAGTCCGTTGCGGTATAAAGCATTACCTGGTCGTTGGACATTGATACCGTGTTCACCTGCGCTACCACCCGTCCCGCGGGAGATACCAGTGACAGGCATTCGCCGCCGGAGGATTTCAGAGAAAAGCCGGTGACATCCTTATCCAGGAACAAAAGGCAGTAGGACCCGGAGGGAATATACAGCTCACCAAAGGGCTTGCTGCGGGACTGGCCGTCAGTGAGGCAGTAGCCCTTCAGATCTACATCCTCGCCGCCGTTATACAGCTCCACATAGTCCCGATAGGCGCCATCGTTATCGGCGATAATTGTTTCATTTTTGGTGCAAATTTCGCTGAAAACCAGGTTATTTGCCTTGACTGCCGTTTGAAAATCGGGGTTTCCTCCGGTTAAGCCCCAAATCAAAACGCCGAGAATTCCTGCTCCCAAAATGGCCGGCAGCAACCATTGGCGGCTGATATTTGCTCTCTTTTTCTCAAATTTACGCATATTCACAACCTCGTTATAGGTATCATTCGTCTTAACCGCGTGTTTTTCGACATATTCTCTGTCATTATACACCTCCGCCGGAAGGATTGCAAGGTTTGGACACAATAAAAATCGGGTGTGCAAGCGCACACCCGATTTTGCTTTTTTGATTATCTCTTAACTCTTGCGTTGCCGCCCCAAACGGACCAAACAACATCCTCATCAGCAGGCTGTGCATAGTCGGTTAGGAAGGTGGTAGCCAGCGCGCCGGATGCCCAGCCGAACTGGATCCACTTCTCGGATTCCCAGCCCTTCAGGATGCCGTACAGCATACCGCCAACGAAACCGTCGCCGCCGCCGATACGATCCAGAACGGTGATGGGACGGGGCTCAACCACGTGCCACTCATCGCCGGCCAGCATAATAGCGCCCCACAGGTGGTTGTTTACATTCACAACCTGACGCAGAGTGGTGGCGTAAACGGAAGCGTTGGGGAACTGTTCCTTTACGCGGCCGATCATCTCCTTGAAGGATTCGATCTTGGCGCCAATGTCCTTACCGCCGGCCTCGGGGCCCTGTACGCCCAGGCACAGCTGGAAGTCCTCTTCGTTACCGATCAGAATATCAGCAACGGAAGCGATCTCGGTGAAGATATCGTGCAGCTCCTGCTCACGGCCCTTCCAGAAGGAAGCGCGGTAGTTCAGGTCGAAGGAGATCAGAGTGCCGTACTTCTTAGCGGCGCGAGCCAGCTCCAGGCAGAATACGGAGGTGTCGTGGGACAGAGCGCCGATCAAGCCGGACAGGTGCAGGATGCCAACGCCCTCCTGGCCGAAGATACGGTCCAGGTCGAAGTCCTTGATGTTCAGAGTGCGGCCAACCTCGCCGGCGCGGTCGTTGCAGACGCGGGGGCCACGGGAGCCGTAGCCGGAGTCAGCGATGTTGAACTGATGGCGGTAGCCCCAGGGATCGCCCTGCTCAACTTCCTTGCCCTCGTAGTCCATACCACGGCTACGCAGGTCGCGCTTGATGAAGTCAGCGATGGGGCTGTCCTTTACGAAGGTGGTCAGCACCTTGGTGGGCAGACCCAGGTATGCGGAGATGGAGGCAACGTTGGTCTCAGCGGAGGTTGCCTGCATCACAAAGGTGTTGGAGGAAGCAACGGGCTGGCCGTTGGGAGGGGTGATACGAACACCCATACTGGTGGGAACTACCAGTGCGTACTTGCAGTTTTCACGAAGCTTCATAACAGATTCCTCTCTTTCTTAATTACACATCGTACTGGGTAGCGGAGGTGTTACCACCGTGACCGGTCCAGTTGGTGTGGAAGAACTGACCGCGGGGAGCATCGATACGCTCGTAGGTGTGAGCGCCGAAGAAGTCACGCTGTGCCTGCAGCAGGTTAGCGGGCAGTCTGTCGCAGCGGTAGCCATCGTAGTAGCTCAGTGCGCAGGAGAATGCAGGAGTGGGCATACCGGTCAGAGCGCCCTGTGCAACCACCTTACGCCAGCCTACCAGCAGCTCGTCGATCTTCTTGGTGAAGTAGGGATCCAGCAGCAGGTTTGCCAGGTTGGGGTTATTGTCGAATGCTTCCTTGATCTTGCCCAGGAATACGGAGCGGATGATACAGCCGCCGCGCCACATCAGAGCGATGCCGCCGTAGTTCAGATTCCAGCCGTAGGTCTTGGCGGCTGCGCGCATCAGAGTGTAGCCCTGTGCGTAGGAAACGATCTTGGAGGCCAGCAGTGCGCAGCGGATGTTCTCGATCCACTCAGCCTTCTCCTCAGCGGTCAGCTTCAGAGCAGCTTCTGCCTTGCCGGGCAGAACCTTGGCAGCCTCAACACGCTCGTCCTTCATAGCGGACAGGCAACGAGCGAACACAGCCTCGCCGATCAGAGTCAGAGGCACGCCCTCGTCCAGAGCAGCGATGCCGGTCCACTTACCGGTGCCCTTCTGGCCAGCGGTGTCCAGGATCTTCTCAACGATGGGCTCGCCATCGGTATCCTTGTAAGCCAGGATGTCGCGGGTGATCTCGATCAGATAGCTGTCCAGGTCGCCCTTCATCCACTCAGCAAATACCTCGTGCATCTCGTCGTCGGACATACCCAGCATATTCTTCATCAGGTGGTAGGCTTCGCAGATCAGCTGCATATCGCCGTACTCGATGCCGTTGTGGACCATCTTAACAAAGTGGCCTGCGCCGTTCTCGCCAACCCAATCACAGCAGGGAGAGCCATCCTCGACCTTAGCGCAGATAGCCTGCATAATGGGCTTTACGCTTTCCCATGCCGCGGGAGAACCGCCGGGCATCAGAGAAGGACCGTTCAGAGCGCCCTCTTCGCCGCCGGAAACACCGCAGCCGATGTAGAGCTTGCCCTTGGATTCCACGTACTCGGTACGACGAACAGTGTCGGGGAAGTGAGAGTTACCGCCGTCGATGATGATATCGCCATCGTCCAGCAGGGGCAGCAGTGCCTCGATGGTAGCGTCAACAGCGCCGCCTGCCTTGATCATCATCATGATCTTGCGGGGCTTTGCAACGTTAGCAACCAGCTCTTCCAGGGAGTAGGAGCCGATGATGTTCTTGCCGGCGCCGCGGCCTTCTACGAAGTTCTTTACCTTTTCGGTGGTACGGTTGAAGACTGCTACGGTGAAGCCCTTGGATTCCATATTCAGGACCAGGTTCTCGCCCATAACGGCCAAGCCAATCAGGCCAATGTCAGCTTTTTTCATGTGTGGTTCTCCTTTATTGATAAATAATTATTTTATTTTTTATTTATAGATCGCTGCGTGGCGTTCACGCAAGCCATCTAATACACTGTAGGGAATTTCCAGATT
Source organism: Oscillospiraceae bacterium (assembly GCA_017416245.1). Lineage (GTDB taxonomy): Bacteria > Bacillota > Clostridia > Oscillospirales > Oscillospiraceae > Faecousia. Next base: position 58,081 of record JAFQCX010000021.1, read on the forward strand.
GCCCTTGCCCTTGCCGATGGCAATATGGGGCTTGTTGGCGCCGTGGTAATCTGTGCCGCCGGAAATCGTGAGGCCCAGCTCCTTCGCCATTGCCTGGTAACGGGCCTGCATATCGGGCGTATAGTCGGTGTAGTAGCCTTCAATGCCATCCAGGCCATAGGGGATCAGGCTTTTCAGGTATTCTTTCAGCTCATCGTCCGGCTTTTTGATCAGATGCAGGTGAGCAGCTACCGCAATGCCGCCTGCCTCGCGGATCAGCGATACAGCCTCGGTTGCGGTCAGCGCCTGCCGGTTACTATAGGCGTAGCAGCCTACCGACAGATAGCGGTTGAAGGCATCCTTAACGGACTCTGCATAGCCCTTACGCACCATGATCTGGGCAAAGTGAGCGCGGCACAAAACGGGGTTTCCGTGGGCCTCGGCTCTTGCTTCTTCCATGGTGATGTCGAAGCCTTGCTCCCGAAGCTTGCGGCAGGTCTCCTCCTGCCGTTCATCCCGCACCTGCAGGGCATAGGCCATGGTGTCCTGCAACTTTTTGTTGTGGATATCGATGAAGTAGCCTAAGATATGCAGTTCTGTGTCGGACTGGGCGGAAAGCTCCACCGCAGGGATCACCTCAACGCCCAGCGCCTTGCCGGTATCTATGGCTTCCTGTACGCCTGTAATACAGTCGTGGTCGGAAAGGGCGATGGCAGCAAGGCCCGCTTCCTTCGCGGTTTTTACCACATCGGCAGGTGTCTGCGCGCCATCACTGCACAGAGAGTGGGTGTGTAAATCGATCGTTTTCACGGCAGGCTCCTTAGTCGTCGCAAACCCACAGACCCAGCGCGGGGTTGGAGATGTAGAAGATTTCCTCGCCGTCTACGGTGTTGAAGCCGTCAACCAGCTTGGCAGGGTCATACTTGGCAGCCATCTCCTCGTAGGGAGCATAGTTGAAGGCAGCGCCGCGGACTTCTTCCTCAGTCAGCTTGCCGGCGCAGTAGGTGATCTTGAAGCGGCCGTCGGAGGAGCCGTGGATCAAGTGTGCGGCAACGGACAGGTTCTGACGCAGATCCTCATTCTCGGGAGCATCCACCAGCTTCAGCACGTTCTCTCTGCCTACATAGCCGTACTTACGGATCAAGCGGTCGTTCTCCTCGTCCTCGCCGAAGTGACCAATGGCAGGCGCCAGCACGATCAGCTCACCGCCGTCAGCGATTGCCATACGGGTGCGGTAGATGGCCTTATTGCCCAGCCAGGTGGACTTGAACTCACGGGGATCCAGGTAAACAACAACCTTATCAAGGCGCTTATTCATATGGGTCAGGTTGATCTCCTGGCTCTTCTTTACGGCAGCTTCGAAGTTGGAACGCTCCTTGCCGATATACAGGCCGTGGATGGTGACCTCGTCGCCCTTGTTGGTAGTGGTAGTCAGCACATATACCAGAGGGATATTTGCCAGGAAGTTCTCCTGGGCATAGTCGAACACGCGACGGACGGGAGAGAAGTCCTTGCCCATGATCCGCTCCATACCGTAGAAGGCGCCCAGCATATGGGAGGAGTTGATCATAGAGGAGCCGCCGCAGCCTACGAAAATGTTCTTGCCGTAGTTTGCCATACCCACAACCTCGTGGGGCACGACCTGTCCTACAGACAGGATCAAATCATAAGAGGGATCCAGCAGGCGCTTGTTCACTTCCACGTCGATGCTGTTGTTGACCAGACCCTCGGACACTTCAGAAACGAAGGATGCGGGGACTTCACCGATCTTGACCACATCATTGCGCCAGTTGTGGACGATCATTCTATCAAAGGGAACGCCCTCGCCGAAGAAGGCGACCCATTCTTCCTTGGTCATAGGCACGTGGGTACCCAGAGCAGGCATAATATCTACCTGGCAGGTATCCTTCAGCAGTTCATAGTAAATAGCAGTAATCTTTCCTGCGCCGGAGTACATTCTGGTAAAATCAGGAGGCAGAATCAGAACTTTCTTCAGGTTCAAGCCTTCCAAGGACTTTGCCAGCGCTTCCTTTAACACTTCTGCAGGAATACCGTTTTCATACTCGTAAATCATACAAGCCTCTTTCCGGCTCTTACCACAGAGCCAAATTTATGCATTATTAGTGTAGCACATAGATTTGAGAAATGCAAGCCAATCTTCCCGATTTTTTAACAAAAAAAGGAGGCATTAACCTCCTTTTTTATGCTGCTACCAGCTCTTTTTCTTTATTGATTCCTCTTGCGATCCTCCGCAGCAGCAGGCAGATCAAAAATGCGCCCAAAATTACTGCAGGAATATACAAAACCGTACCCACATACCAGCCGCACAGCTCTGAGATTTGCTTGATGATGATCAGCGGAGATCGGGTAGGCCCAATGTAGAAGTTATTGACCTCCCCGCCGGATACCCGTCGCAACGCTAAATTTAGCGCAAAAGCGATCAGGCAAAGTGCGCCAAACAGCTTGGTGGACAGAACAAAGTCCGCTTTGCTCACCCCTCCCCGCCCGGAGAGGAACAGGTAGATCCCGATAAAGATCAAGCTCATATGCCAGGTAAAGGCGTGGAGCGTCAGCGTCCAGTATTCCAGAACGATGCCGGAGGGTTCAATAAACGCCATAGCTCCTCCCAGCAGATTGTAGGTCATCATAAAGCAATACATTGCCTGCTGCAATTTCCCCTTTTTCAGCCACGGCGCGATCAGGCACAAATACATAGGCACACTGCACAGCTGGAAAGGAAAGATCCACCAGGCATACGTATGATCCATTATATAATAAGTATGAAACAGCTGTTTATAAGCTTCGCAGATCACCAAAAAAACGCCAACTGCAGTGAGAAAAATTCTGTTTCCTTTATCACTCAGATTCCGCAGAAACCACGCCAGCAGGATCGCTACCGCCAAACCCACAAAGGTATATGTGAGATGGAACGTTCCGTATGGCGCAGGCTTTTCCATTGCCCACGCGGTGGCATGCATAAACGCATCAATGTAAGAAACCATAGCAGCTCTCCTTACCTTGTGATGGATTCATTCTACCATATTCGACATATTTTGACAACCTGTTTGTGCAAAGAGGGGACGGTAGCTTTTCTACCGTCCCCATAGTAATCGTTTGTTAATCCCGCATCAAACGCTTCCGCGCCAGATTGATGGGGCCTTCCTTCATTTTGGATATCCAGGAAAGGCTCTTTCCGCAGCCGCAGGCCACGCAGGAGGCGGGGTCATCTGCCACAGTGCAAGGGATTCCAATGCGATTCTGCAGCAGCACATCCATACCCCACAGCTGGCTGCCGCCACCGGTCAGCACAATGCCGGTATCCGCAATATCGCCCACCAGCTCAGGCGGGGTTTCCTCCAGCACAGAGAGTACCTCGTCAGCAATACGCAATGCGGATTTTTGCAGCAGAGGGGTAATGTCCTCCTCGCTGATGGCCACATCTCTGGGCATACCCGACTTGGCATCCTTGCCCTTCACCTGCATAATTGCGTTGTTGTTTCTTGGCACAACAGCGCCAAGCTGGATCTTAATATCCTCCGCTGTAGACGGTCCGATGATCACGTGGAATTTACCGCGAATATAGCGGGCGATCAGCTCGTCAAAATGGTTGCCTGCCAGCTTGATGGAGGAGGATTTTGCCACGCCGTTCATCGTCAGCACGGCGATATCGGTAGTACCGCCGCCGATATCCACCACCAGGTGACCCTTGGGGCTGCTGATGTCCAATCCTGCGCCCAAGGCGGCAGCCAAGGGCTCTTCAATTAAGTATACACGGCGGGCGCCTGCCTCGATGGCTGCGTTGATCACCGCCCGCTCGTCCATCTGGGTGACACCGCTGGGCACGCTCACAACCACTCTGGGCTTAGGCGCAAACAATCCGCTGTCGCCTGCGCTCTGGAAGAACTTTTGGAGCATTTGCACCGTCATTTCGTGGTCTGCCACCACACCGTCCTTCAGCGGGTGCATTGCCACCACGTTTCCGGGGGTGCGTCCCAGCATATTGCGGGCAGCAGCGCCCACCTGCAGGACCTTGCCTGCATTCTTATCCATAGCCACCACAGAGGGCTCCCGGATGGTAATGCCTGCATCGGCCTTATAGATCAGCACATTGGATGTTCCCAGGTCCACGCCCAGGTCATGAGAAAAAAATCGCATAATCATTCACCTACATTTTATTTGGTATTGTATTCACTAACTGCCAGCGTGGCGCAAAACACTTCCTTTGCCCCCGCGGTCAGCAACACTCTTGCACACTCCGAGGCAGTCGCGCCGGTGGTAAGTACGTCATCCAGCAGCAGTACCCGCTTGCCGCGTACTGTATCTGCATCCACGCAGCGATAGGCGCCCAGCACATTGGCCCGGCGGCGCGCCACATCCTGAATGCCGGATTGGGGCGGTGTGTTGCGGATCTTCCGCAGTGCCCTTGCTACAGGAAGGTTCAATTCCTTCTCCAGCACATCTGCCAAAATGGCGACCTGATCGTAGCCACGCTTCATTTTACGCAGAAAGGCAACGGGCACAAAGGCAATAACATCAAAATCGTCCTTACCCTCTTTATGCAGCTTCATAGCAAGCACACGGCCATAGGCCTGTGCATAGCTGCGGTGTCTGCCAAACTTATATCGCAGAATACTTTTCCGTACTATATCCTTATAATACCACACAGAAGTCCATCCTGCAAGAAAAGAAAGTTTCAATGTGGATTTTGGGGATTCCGGCGCTGTTTCCCGGCATTGATGGCAAAAATCCGTTTCCTCTTTGGTGAGCAAGCGCTTGCACAGAACGCATTTGGGTGGGAACAGAAGTCTTAGAATTCTTTGTACCACGTTCAGACCTCACGATTCTGCAGCCGCAGCTTTAAGCCTGTGTACCGGCTGCCTGACTTGGCGTTTTGGGTCATTGTGTGAACGGTTTCCTCTCTGCCCGCGATCACCAGCAGCTCTCTTGCCCGGGTAATGGCGGTATAGAGAATACGCCTGCTCAACAGAAATGCCGATGCATTCCACGCAGAAAGGATCACCGCCCGGTACTCACTGCCCTGGGCCTTATGCACGGTTATGGCATAGGCCAGCTCCAGCTCATTCAGCTGGGTAAAATCGTAGTCGGCAAGTTTGTCGTCAAACAGAACGGTCAACACTTCCATTTGGGTGTCTATGCTCTGAATAATGCCCACATCGCCGTTAAACACCCCTGCGCCGACGGCGCTGCCGTCCGGCTTTTTCCACAGCAGGTCATAGTTATTCTTGATCTGCATCACCCTGTCGCCCACCCGGAACACTGTGTCGCCAAAGGCCTTTTCCGGCTTATGGGGCGCGGAGGGATTCAGCCCCGCCTGCAGCATTTTGTTCAGCGCCACTGTGCCGGCAGGGCCCTTTTTCGTGGGGCAAAGCACCTGTATCTGGTCGGAGGGGATCCCCATATTCTGGGGCAGACGGGTGGTGCACAGGCCCACGATGGTTTGGGCGACCCCGTCCTCTGATCTGCCTGGCAGAAAGAAAAAGTCGTTTTTCACATTCTTCAGTTCCGGCATTTCTCCCTCATTTACCCGGTGAGCATTCATAACGATCAGACTCTCCTGGGCTTGCCTGAAAATCTCCGTCAGGCGCACCGCCGGAAGCATTCTGCTGCGGAGCATATCCCGGAAGGGAAAGCCCGGCCCCACAGGGGGAAGCTGATCAGGATCTCCCACCAAAATCAGCCTTGCCCGCTGGGGGACAGCCTGCAACAGGCTGCCAAGCAATTGCACATCCACCATAGACATCTCGTCTACAATGATGGCGTCGGCCTTTATTGGGTCGGCTTCATCCTTGGCAAAGAACAGCTTGCCTGTATGGGGGTCAATGCCTGCGCCCAGCAATCTGTGAATTGTGGAGGCATCATACCCTGTGACCTCTGTGAGCCGCTTGGCGGCCCGGCCGGTAGGGGCGCACAGAACGCACTTTAAGCCCATTTGATCATACAGCGACAAAATGCCGTTGATCAGCGTGGTTTTGCCGGTGCCGGGTCCGCCGGTCAGCAAAAGCAAGCCGGAGGTCGCCGCCTCCTGCAAGGCAAGCTCCTGCTGGGCAGAGTACTCCAAGGCGCTGCTTTGGCTGGCGATCCGCAGCTTTTTCGGCAGGAATGCCGGCGCAGGATAGCGGCAGTTCGCGTGGGCCAAAAGCCGTTTTGCGCAATAGGTTTCTGCCCGGTAAAGGGCAGGCAGGTAAATGACATCAATGTCTGCCAGCCGGTCACGGAAAAGCTGCTCTGCCTCCAAAAGCCGGGAAATGCTGCTTTCCGCGGCTGCTAAGTCCACATTCAGCAGCTGCATGGTAGCCGTAAGCAGCTTCTCCTCCGGCAAAAAGCTGTGTCCGCCAGACAGGTTATACCGCAATTCAAAAACAACGCCTGCATCCACTCTCCGGGGGTCATCCCCCGCCACGCCCAGGTCAATAGCGAATCTGTCCACCGCGCCAAAGGGGGCTTCCAGCTCCTCGTCCATCAGCAGGTAAGGGTCATCGTAGAGCAGATCAATGGCGCTCTCGCCATAGCGCTTGTAGGTCTTTACCGCCAGGTCTGCCGGCAGGTGGTGGAGGGTGAAGAACTCCATCAGGTGGCGCATACCCACCTGCAGGCGGAAGGATTCGCCGATCTCCTGGGCTTTTTTATCGGAGATACCGGAAATTTCCGCAAGCCGTTCCGGCTCCCGTTCCATAACCAGCAGCGTTTGATCGCCAAAGCGCTCCACAATGCGGGTCGCCATTTTAGGCCCTACGCCCTTGATCACCCGGCCGGACAGGTAGGTGATGATCTCCATGGCCGTTTGGGGCATAAGGCGCTCCAAAAACTCCGCCTCGAACTGGCGGCCGTAGCTGGAGTGGTTGCTCCATTTGCCGGTGACCATCAGCCGTTCCCCCACCGCAGGCAGCGGGATCGTGCCGACCACGGTGACCGTCTGCCTGTCAGACAGCCCTAAGCGCAGCACCGCATAGCCGTTGTCGTAGTTCTGAAAGACAACGGCTGTAATGATGCCCTGTAGAATTTCCAATTCCTGTTCGTTCAACGATTTTTCTCCGTTCTTTTGTTCTATTATATAGTTTACAATATTCTGCAAAAAATAGGAAGAGGGTTTCTAAAAATATTTTCAAAACCGAATTATAAACGCTTGCATATTTTGCCAATCTTGGTATAATATATTTTAAATATGTAAAATGGGGTAGAATGGGGAGTATTGGTATGAAGAACTTACAGCTTCTCGCCTGGCTCACCCAGCTGGGCTTAAGCACCGCAGTGCCTTTGGCAGGCTTTGTGCTGCTGGCTGTCTGGCTGAAAAACCGATTTGGTCTTGGAAACTGGGTGCTGTTCATCGGCATCGGCTTGGGTGTGTTCTCTGCGGTAGATGGTTTTTATAAAAGCCTGAAGGCGCTGAGTCAACTGAGCAAGGATCACAAAGAGGACAAGCCCCCTGTTTCTTACACAGAGCACGATTAAATGGAGGTCGTCTGTTATGGATATGCGAAAATATGTACTCCGGCAGACGGGTATCGTCGGGCTGGGCGAAGCCATTGGCGTGGCTGCAATGATCGGTATTTTTGCGCTGCTGGGCGCTTATGACAGCCGGGTGCTGTTGGGTGGTCTCGTCGGCGGCGCGGTAGCGGTTGCCAATTTTCTCGTTATGGCAATCGGTGTGAATCTTGCCGCTGATAAAGCTGAGCAGCAGGATGTGAAAGGCGGACAGGCTACTGTAAAAGGATCTTATATGCTGCGTATGATCGGTATGGCTGTTGTGCTGTTTGCCTTTGCAAAAAGCGGACTTTGTAATGTGATTGCGTTGGTAATACCCTTGATTTTTGTGCGGTTTACCTTGACGCTGCAAGAATTTTTCAGAAGAAAGCCGGGTGAGAAAACACAATGAATATCAGCGTAGACGGTGCGTTTATCTACTTTACCATTCCCGTTTTGGGAGGCATTCCCATCACCCAAACCACGGTATCCTTTTTCTTGGTGACGGTGCTGCTTTGCTGGGCCTGTGTTTACTTGGGTAAGAGCCTAAAAAAACGGCCAGATGGCAAGCAGGTCCTGGTGGAAAAAGGTGTGCTGATGCTACAGAATATGGTAGTAGAGACAATGGGTGCACACAATATCCATTGGATGCCCTTCATCGGCACAATCTTTCTCAGCTCGCTTTTTGGTTCGCTGATCGGCTTGACGGGTTTTTTCCGCTCCGCTACAGCGGACGTGAGTTGCGTAATGGTCTGGGCATTGATGGTTACGGCCATTATCTGGTACAATAACATTAAACATAATGGATTTTTGGGTTGGTTGAAAGGCTTTACCGAGCCCATTGTGGTGATGACCCCAATGAATATCGTGTCAGAAATTGCCCAGCCTCTGTCTATGGCATTCCGTCATTTCGGTAATGTGGCGGGTGGCGGTGTAATTACTACAATTATCTATGCGGCTCTCAGTACAGCTTCTGCAGCTATTTTGAACCTGATTGCTGCACAGGGCTGGCTGATGGGTACGGTGATAATCACGGTTGGTGCGGGATTGCTCTTCTTGTGGAAGAAAACAAGAAAAAAAGCACCGCTGGTGTTCGGCATTATCTCCGGTGTGCTTGGCTTGTTTGGCCTTCTACAGGCACTGGGACTGGTATCCGGTATTCCGATTTTATCCTATGGCATACCCGCAGTACTGTCCTGTTATTTTGATCTGTTTTCCGGCTTTGTGCAGGCATATGTGTTCAGCCTGCTGACGATGGTGTATATTGCCGGATCTCTTCCGGATCCCCAAAATGGGAAGAAACAGTAATTATTTGTGAATTCTTTCACAATTAAGTAGCTATAAACAATATTCTTAGGAGGAAATTATTATGGAATTAGCAAGTGCAATCGCAATCGCCGGTAAGGCTATCGGCGCAGGTTTGTGTATGGGTATCGGCGCTATCGGCCCCGGCATTGGCGAAGGTAATGCGGTAGCTCACGCACTGGACGGTATGGCTCGTCAGCCGGAAACAGCAGGCACGCTCCGTTCTACTATGATTATGGGCTGCGCAATTGCGGAAACCACCGGTATTTACTCTCTGGTTATTGCTTTGCTCATTATGTTCCTGCTGTAATCTCCTGTTTTACTATAAACGAAAGGAGTATGCAGAAGTGGGACAATTTGAAGCGTTTGTTGGCGTAAACTTTTGGACTGCTCTGTTCGTTCTGCTGAACACTCTGACCATTTATTTTGTGGCAAAGAAATTCCTGTTCAAGCCGGTGATGGAGATGATTCAAAGCCGGCAGAAGGAAATTGACGATATGTATGCCGAGGCCGATGCCGCCAAGGCAAATGCGGATGCTATGGAAGCCGAGTACAAAAGCCGTCTTGCCGCAGCCCAGGAAACCAGCGACACACTGGTAAAAGAGGCTATGGCCCGGGGCAAGAACCGGGAAGAGGAAATCGTCCGTCAGGCAAACCGGGAGGCAGATGCCATTCGGGAAAAGGCTACCCAGGACATCGCCAGAGAAAAGCAAAAGGCTCTGAACGATGCCAAGGACGAGATCTCCTCCATCGCTCTGGAAATTGCCGGCAAGGTCATCGGCGAGAGTATGGACGGCGAAAAGCAGCAGAAGTTAGTGGATAACTTCCTGGCAGAACTGGGTGAGCAGGCATGAGTGAGGCAGCAGGTGTTTACGGACAGGGTCTTTATGCCCTGGCAAAGGAAGAATCCTTAGAAGATGCTATTTTGCAGGAGCTGACTGCCCTGCAGACCGCCTTTGCGGAGCAGCCGGAATTTCTCAAGCTGCTGGCATCTTCCAACGTGCCGAAGCAGGAACGCCTCGAGATCATCGACAGCAGCTTCCGCGGAAAAGCGCAGCCCTATGTGCTGAACTTTTTAAAGCTGCTGACCGAGAAGGGTTACATCGCCCGTTTCGACCTTTGCTGCAAGGCATATCGTGAGCAGTACAACGCGGACAAGGGCATTTTGCAGGTACGGGCAGTATCTGCTCTCCCCCTGACAGACAGTCAGAAAACACAACTGACAGAAAAGCTGATTGCGATCACCGGCAAAAAGATCGACCTTGCTTGCAAGGTGGATTCCTCTGTGCTGGGCGGCATACGGCTGAGCTATGGTGGAATCCAGGTGGATGGCACTGTGCAGAGCCGTTTGCAGGCTATGGAAAAAGCACTGAAGAATACCGTAATTTGAGGTATAAGCTATGGAATTAAAACCCGAAGAAATAACGAAAATTATCCGTAGTCAAATTAAAAACTACGAGAACAAATTGCAGACCAGCGAAACCGGCACCGTGATCCTGTCCGGCGACGGCATCGCCAAGGTATCCGGCCTTGACAAGTGTATGGCAGGCGAGCTGGTGGAGTTCCCCAACGGTGCCTACGGCATGGCGCAGAACTTAGAGGAGGAAACTGTCTCTATCGTGGTTTTGGGCAGTGACAACGGCATCAAAGAGGGCGACACCGTTAAGCGCACCGGCAAGGTGGTATCCGTGCCTGTAGGTAGTGCGCTCATCGGCCGCGTGGTAAACGCCCTGGGCAAGCCTATCGACGGCAAAGGCGCAATCGAAGCCGAAAGCTACCGCCCCATCGAGTGTCCTGCGCCGGGCATTATCGACAGAGAGCCGGTTAGCGTACCTTTGCAGACCGGCATCAAGGCCATTGACTCTATGATCCCCATCGGTCGCGGTCAGCGTGAGCTGATCATCGGTGACCGTCAGACCGGCAAGACCACCATTGCCACCGACACCATTCTGAATCAAAAGGGTAAGGATGTGATCTGCATCTATGTGGCCATCGGTCAGAAGCGGTCTACCGTTGCCCAGATCGTGAACACTCTGACTCTGGGCGGCGCTATGGACTACACCATCGTGGTGTCTGCAACCGCCTCCGAGCTGGCGCCTATGCAGTACATTGCCCCCTACACCGGCTGTACCATGGGTGAGCATTTTATGCTGCAGGGCAAGGACGTTTTGGTCATCTATGACGATTTGAGCAAGCACGCGGTGGCATACCGCGCCATCTCCCTGCTGATCCGCCGTCCTCCCGGACGGGAAGCCTACCCCGGCGACGTATTCTACCTCCACTCCAGACTTCTGGAGCGCGCCGCCCATCTGTCCAAGGCAAACGGCGGCGGCAGCCTGACCGCGCTGCCCATTATCGAGACCCAGGCAGGTGACGTTTCTGCCTACATTCCCACCAACGTGATCTCCATCACCGACGGACAGATCTTCCTGGAAAGTGAGCTGTTCAACGCCGGTGTTATGCCCGCTGTAAACCCCGGTATTTCCGTGTCCCGTGTTGGCGGCGCTGCCCAGATTAAAGCGATGAAGCAGGTGGCAGGCAGCTTAAAGCTTCTGTACTCTCAATACCGTGAGCTGCAGAGCTTTGCTCAGTTTGGCTCTGATCTGGACGCAGACACCAAGGCCCGTCTTGCTCTGGGTGAGCGGATTGTGGCAGTACTGAAGCAGAAGAACAACGCTCCCGTTGAGGTCGCTCATCAGGTGTGCGTTCTGTATGCCGTGGTAAAGGGCTATCTGGAAAACATCGATGTAACCAAAATTCCTGAGTTCGAGCGTCGGCTGCAGGAGTTTATGGAAACCCGTTATGAGGATGTGCTGGTTGCGATCCGCACCACCGGCAAGCTGGAAGAAACCACAGAGAACAGATTGAAAGAAGCCCTCACTGAGTTGCTGGCAGAAATGGGTGGCTGATATGGCAGGGGTTTCTACCAAGGAGATTAAAACCAGGATCCGCTCTATGGAATCCACCCGGCAGATCACCAAGGCTATGGAAATGGTCGCCAGCGCCAAGCTGCGCAAGGCGCAGAATCAGGCGCTTGCCTGCAGACCCTATTTCGAGACCCTCTATGCCACCATTTGGGACATTGTGGAATCCAACACGGATATGACCTCTCCCTATCTGTCCGCAAGGCAGGGAAAGAAGATGGCTTACGTGCTGATTTCCGGCGACCGGGGCTTGGCCGGCGGCTATAACAGCAATGTGTTAAAGCTGTTGCTATCCCAGGCTGAGGGAACGGAAATGACCGTGCTGCCCATGGGTAAAAAGGGCGCAGATCACTTAAAATCCCACGGCATTTCCTCTCTGACAGAGTCCTACACCCACGCAGAGTCCATCTCTATGGGTGACTGCTTCTCTGTGGCAAAGCAGCTGTGCAAGGGTTTTTTGAAGGGTGAATACGACGGCGTTTACGTGGTGTATACCAAGTTCCGTTCCGTTCTTTCTCAGACCCCCGAATGTCTGCAGCTTCTGCCCTTGCAGAAGGATCTGGAGAAAAAACACGGAAACTGTCAGGATATCGTCTACGAGCCGGACAGTGAGACCGTATTTGAAACCATCGTGCCGGAATATTTAGGCGGTGTTCTGTATGGCGCATTGTGCGAAAGCCGCGCCTCTGAGCAGGCGGCCCGCCGTACCGCTATGGATGCGGCGACTCAAAACGCACAGGAAATGATCGACGGGCTGATCCTTCAGTTCAACCGTGCCCGTCAGGCAGCGATCACCCAGGAGATCACGGAGATCGTTGCCGGCTCACAATAAAAACTATCGTCATTCCGAGCCTGCCACAGCAGGCGTGGGAATCCCCCGGATTCTATGGAGTGATTTGAAAATAAGACGGGGATTGCCACAGGTGCTATCGCACCTTCGCAACGACCGCTATACTAAGGAGTTGAATCCTATGAATAAGCAAACAGGAACAGTGGTTCAGGTTATGGGCCCTGTTTTGGATATCCGTTTTGAGGAGGACAACCTGCCGGAACTGCTGCAGGCGATCTCCGTGGAAAACGGTGAGGAAACAATTATTGCGGAGGTAGCCCAGCATATTGGCGACAACGTAGTGCGTTGCATCGCAATGAGCTCCACCGACGGCCTTGCCCGTGGCGCAAAGGCAGAGAACACCGGCGCTGCCATTACTGTGCCGGTGGGTGAGGACTGCCTTGGCAGAGTCTTTAACCTGCTGGGTCAGCCCATTGACGGCGGCGCTCCCGTGGAAGCCCAAGAGCGTTGGCCCATTCACCGGCCTGCCCCCGCTTACGAGGAGCAGGAGACCTCTACCGAGATTTTGGAGACCGGCATCAAGGTCATCGACCTGATCTGCCCCTATGCCAAGGGCGGTAAGATCGGTCTGTTCGGCGGCGCAGGCGTTGGCAAGACCGTTTTGATTCAGGAGCTGATCTACAACATCGCTACCGAGCACAACGGCTACTCCGTCTTTACCGGCGTTGGCGAGCGTACCCGTGAGGGTAACGACCTGTTTTTGGAAATGACCGAAAGTGGCGTTATCAAGAAGACCGCCATGGTCTTCGGTCAGATGAACGAGCCCCCCGGAGCAAGAATGCGGGTTGGTCTTTCCGGCCTTACGATGGCTGAGTACTTCCGTGATGTGAAGCATCAGGACGTGCTGCTGTTTATTGACAACATCTTCCGTTTTACACAGGCAGGTAGTGAGGTTTCTGCGCTGCTGGGCCGTATGCCCTCCGCCGTTGGCTATCAGCCCACGCTGGCAACGGAAATGGGCGCGCTGCAGGAGCGTATCACCTCCACCAAGAACGGCTCTATTACCTCCGTGCAGGCGGTTTACGTGCCGGCTGACGACTACACAGACCCCGCCCCCGCTACCACCTTTGCTCACCTGGACGCAACCACCGCTTTGGACAGAGGTATTGCTTCCCTGGGCATCTACCCCGCCGTTGACCCTCTGAACTCCACCTCCCGTATTCTGACTCCCGAGGTGGTCGGTCAGGAGCATTATGAGGTCGCCCGTGGCGTGCAGCAGATTCTGCAGCGATACAAGGAGCTGCAGGACATCATCGCCATTATGGGTATGGACGAGCTGAGCGAAGCGGACAAGCTGACGGTCAGCCGCGCCAGAAAGGTGCAGCGCTTCCTGTCCCAGCCCTTCGCAGTTGCTGAGCAGTTTACCGGCTATGAGGGCAAGTATGTGCCTCTGAAGGAAACTGTCCGGGGCTTTAAGGAAATCATCGAAGGCAAGCACGACCAGATCCCCGAGTCCTGCTTCCTGTTTGCCGGCACCATTGACGATGTGGTGGCCAAGTGGAAAGGGCAAGGCTGATGAACACCTTTGCTTTAATGATCGTAACCCCGGACGGCGTGCAGTTTGACGGGCAGGCCGAGGAGCTGGTGGTGCGGACTACCACCGGCGATATGGGTATTTTGGCCGGTCACATCAACTGCGTCGCCCCCCTTGGTATGGGTATGGCAACGGTGATGGTAGACGGTCAGAAGCGGTACGGCGCCTGTATCGGCGGTATGGTTTCTGTACTGAATGGACAGGTAAAGCTGGTGCCTACCACCTTCGAGTGGGCAGACAAAATCGACCTGCCCCGCGCCAAAGCCTCCGGCCAGCGAGCCAAGGATGTGCTGGCTGACAAGTCCTCCACTGATACGGATCTGCGGCTTGCTGAGGCGCGGCTGAAGCGGGCGCTGATCCGCCAGAGCGTTGCCCAGTATAAATAAAAAACCACACCCCGCTTGTGCTTAACAAGTGGGGTGTAGCTTTATTTCTACAGGGTTTTGAATTGCCATCGTATCCGGAGTCACGGCGCAATCCATCGCCAAAATCTGTACGCCGGCATAAGATGCCTCCCGCAGCGCCTTGCCGAATTCCGGGTCTGTAGCATCGTTGGGGTGCAGGTACTTTACGTCCGTCATCTGGATCACAAACAGAACGTATGCCCCATAGCCTTCTTTTGCAAGCTGGGTCAGCTCCCGCAGGTGTTTTGCGCCCCGCTCTGTTGGCGCATCCGGGAAGGCGCAAACGCCGCCTGTTTCCAAGGTAACGCCTTTCACCTCAAGAAAGCATTGCTGTCCATCCTTCGTGAAGGAAAAATCAAAACGGGAATTGCCCCAGCGGCTTTCCGGGCGGAGGTTTTCAATTTTGCCCAATCCGCCGCCAGCCAGCCACTGCCCTGCCGCTGTGTTGGGGGCTTGGGAGTCCATATTGATCAGCCTGTCGCCTTTTTGCACCGCGATCAGGTCATAGCGGGTCTTGCGGGCAGGATTATCCGACTCCGCGCACCATACCTTTGCGCCGGCTGGGAGCAGCTCCCGACACCTGCCGGTATTTTTCACGTGGCAGATCTCCTCTTTCCCGTCGATTTCGATATGGGCAATAAACCGGTTGGGTCTACTCAAAAACCGACCCGGCACAACATTTGCGTACTGCATAGCTGCTCCCCCCTTTTTCCATAGGATAACAGATTTTTGCCTCTTTGCCAAGGGAAAGGTGTTGACTTTTCCTAAAATTGTGCTATAATCAGTTCCGTTCCCTATGGAGGCTTAGCTCAGCTGGTTAGAGCGCCTGCTTCACACGCAGGAGGTCGATGGTTCGAGTCCATTAGTCTCCACCAAAAATGCCGCCCTTAAAAGGGCGGCTAATTTTTTTGGTGGAGACTAATGGGCTCGAAAGGGCCGTCCAAACAAACAGTCCAGTGGACTGTTTGTCGGCCCGTGGCTCGCCCGCAGGCGAGCGAGTCCATCTAATCCGAAGGCCACCTTTTTCACCACCCGTTGGGTGGTGTCTTTTTTTGTTTCGACATGGACTCGAACCCATCTGAATGCAACGCGGACGAGCGTTGCCGCCGAGGGCTTGACCGAGGCGAACCTTTATTTTCCGCAAAGCGGAAAATGCAAATCGAGTCCTTAGTCTCCACTTTCGCCTATGGACTCGTTTTCCTTCATCAGCCATTTCCTTGGATTATTATCAATGTATTCGCAAAACTCTTGTAATTCGCAAAAAACGTGGTATAATAATTATGCCAAACAAATCTGAATAACGTAAAATCGGTATGCCCTTTTTGTTTTTAAGGGGTAGTATACCCTTTTTTGCTTTTTTTCGCTATCCAATTTTGATTTGCTAAAAATGCAACTCCACTTGGATAGCGGAATGGGTTTACCTTTTTGCGTTTGAGATTTGTTTGGCGACAATCGGGGTTGCGTTTTTGAGTGCGGTAACTTCGGTTGCCGCACTTTTTTATTTTTAGGGAGGTGAAAGAAATAGGCGAGGAATATTTGTATAATCGCAAAACGGACACGCTACATATCCGCGGATACTGTTAACATACAAGGGGACTTTGTGCGGACTATAACCGAGGATGAAACTCTTGCGTATGATGGGCGAGCTATTGGTATGTGTAAACTGTGCCAAAAGAAACGAGAACAAATCATAAAAGAATAGAAATGAGGTATAACTTTGAAAAAAACAATATCCTTGCTTATGGCACTCGTGCTTTGCTTCGGTTTATGTGCTTGTGGAGAAAAGGAGCCTTCTGAGTTGGAAAAAGCCCGCGCAAAAACGAAGGCAGCACAAGATGCATTGGACTCAATCAACAAAGCAGTGAAAGAAGCAGAAAAGCGGAAAGAAGACGCAGAAAAATGGATGGACGATTTATTCGGAGACTAAGAAAATAAGAAGAAAATAAAAGGAGTTATCGAAATGAGAAGAGTAATATACCTCATCTTGGTATTTGCGCTGTGTTTGGGCTTGTGTGCTTGTGCCCCAAAGACGGACTGGGCTACGGCAGTTGATAAAGCCGAGCAGATTCTAGAGAAAGCCGCGGAAAACTCTCAAGCAGACATTCTGATTTCATGTAGAATGAATGAAAAAAATACCACACTTATCGTTGGTGGCAAACTAAGTACTTACCTGCAAGGGGCAATTGACGCGGCGAAGAAAGATGCATCCATACCATCGTGGTTGAAGGAAGGTGTGATCGAGGAACTCAAAAATGAGCAGCTTCAAGAGGATGCGAGTGCAAAAGAGTTCTTCTTGGACTTAGCGTACAGCGAAATCTCAGAGCAAGTGCAAGCTTGCTTTGAGAATGCAAACATTGTAATCATCTATCAATATGAAGACATTAATGGGCTCTCCACCTCAAGAGAATATGATGAATGAACTTTCTATCTGGCGTTCCTCCTGACAATTCCAGATAGTACGTATTTACTTGCACAACCTAAAATATCAAGAAAAACCAGGGAGCCATTTGTGGCTCCCTGGTTTTATATCAACTGTACGTGTTTCTGAATTGCCTGCTCAATCCTCTGCAGCTCGATACCGATATGACATTGCTAATGACGGTCATTGGCTGCCATCTAAAATCCCCCGCCTGTTTTAGGCGGGGGATGCTTTCTTTATATCAAACTCTCAAAAATGGGCAGGCTTCTCTGGATCTGGTCGTAGCTGACGCAGTAGCACAGCCGCACATAGCCCGGGCAGCCGAAGGAATCGCCGGGCACGACCAGCAGATCCTTTTCCATGGCCTTTTTCACAAAGGCATTGGCATCGCCGCCGGGCACTTTTACGAACAGGTAGAATGCGCCATCCGGCTTTGCCACCTCGTAGCCTGCCTTCCGCAGACCCTCGTAAAGCGCCTTGCGGTTGCGGTCATACTCCGTCAGATCCGGCTTCAAATGAGCGCAGCGCGCCAGCACATACTGCCACAAAGACGGGGCGCAGATATGTCCGTAGCCACGGGCAGCGCCGGCAACGGCAGTGTAAATTGCCTCACCGTCGGTAGCCTTTCGGGGCACATAGATATAGCCGATTCGCTCACCGGGCAGGGACAGGGATTTGGAATAGGAGTAGCAAACAATGGTGTTGCGGTAAATGGTGGGAATAAAGGGTACTTCTACCCCATCGTAAGCCAGCTCCCGATAGGGCTCGTCGGCAACGATATAAATGGGGTGACCGAATTCCTCAGACTTCCGCTCCAACAGCGCACCCAATTTCTGCAGAGTTTCCCGGGTGTAGACCACGCCGGAGGGGTTATTGGGTGAATTGATAATAATGGCAACGGTATTTTCTGTCAATGCTGCCTCCACCGCATCCAGCTTGATCTGAAAATCCGGCACATCGGGAGGCACGACCTTCAGCTCCAGTCCCGCGGTCTGAGCAAAGGGCTCATACTCAGAAAAATAGGGCGCAATGGTCAGAATCTCACCGCCGGGAACAGACAGCGCCCGGAACACGCTGCAAAGCTCCGCAGATGCGCCACAGCCCACAAACAACTCCGCCGGGGTAACATCTGTGCCAAAGCGGTTATTTAAGTCCTCCGCAATGGCTTTTCTTGCGCTCAGGTCGCCCTGCGCGCTGGTGTAGCTGTGGGTACGCAAAGCGCCCATTTCCTGCATTACATCTGCTACCGCCTGTGTGATCTCGGCAGGCGCAGGCAGGCTGGGGTTGCCAATGGTAAAATTAAACACATTCTCCGGGCCGATCTCCTGGGCCCGAACTGCGCCGTACTCCGCAATATCCCGAATGACACAGCGGTTATCTCCCATTTCATAGGCTTGTTGATTATACATAAACATTCTCCTTATAACTGGTATAATGGCGCAATCGGGTCATAGCGCTGGGGCTTATAAGTAACCGAGCCGATGGGCTTCCCCTCCACGCCGTACTTGGGATTGTACCCAAACAGGTTTACATAACATTCCAAATCTGCCTTTTCCGCTTCCATTGCTTTCATTACCTCTACCGTAGCCAGCACGTCATCCACCGCACGGTGGGAGTTGACCACCTGATCCGCAAGGCCGTAAACCTCAATGGCGTTGCACAGCTTGTGGGGGTAGCTGTGGCGGTCTTTATAGACCGTGAGCAGATCCAGCTTGTCCTTGCCCTTCAGAATAGCAGGGTCGCCGTCCCGGAGCAGTAAGTAAAACAGAAAACTCAAGTCAAAATGGGCATTATAGGCTAGCAGCAAGGTGTTTCCCTCGATCATCCGGGCAATATCGCAGCACAGGCGAGTCTTAGGGATACCGCGGCTGCGCAGATCCTCGTTGGTGATGCCGGTGAGGTGTTCAATTTGCGGGGGCACAAAGCCGCCGGGACTCAAAGCGATCAGCTGATCATATTCCTCGACTACAGTGATTTCCCCGTTCTGTTTTTCCACCACAACGGCGGCAAATTCGATGATCTCATCCCGACTGTAGAGAAGCCCGGTGGTTTCCGTATCAAACAGCATCAGCCGGTCGTATTTTGCAAACAAACTATCCAGCATTTTATTCTCCTTTATATAACGCCAAAGCCCGCGCAAATTTGCTCATTTTCTCTTCTTCCAACGCAAAGTCCTTTGCAATGCCTTGCACATAGGGGTCAAAGCTTTTCTTATCCCCGGCTTTCAGCTCCAGCTCCACTTCGCACAGGGGCGCTTTCTGCCCGCCACCGAAGAGATAGCCGTGATCCAGCGCCAGCTCCGCCACGAAATTCTCCAAAACGATCGTCTTTGTCAGGCGGGTGAATTTTGCTCCACAAACGGGAAAGAGTCCCTCTTGCACCAATTGCTTCAATTCTCCCGGTGCGCCGGAGGCGATCAGGTCATCGATTGCGTTCTCTATGAACACATTTTCCGTTTCCCATTCGCCCCGGGCATCTCCTGCCGGCGCTTTCAATGTGCAGACGGATACGCCGTTTTCCAGTCGCCGCCGCAAGGTATACCGTCGGGAAGAAAGCGCCCCGGTGGGGGTATCGTAATAAACCGTTTCCATACTGATTTCCCTGGTTTTCTGGGGAAACGCAGCGTTTATGGACATCAAGACAGAACGGTCTGCCTTAAATTTGTATTCGTACTCGATTCCCACCTTGTCTACCTCCGCAAATTTTCTCTTATTATACACCTTCTTTGACCCGTATTCAAGAATCTTTCTAAGAGAATCTATTCCGACAGAAAAATCGCTTGTCCCGTGGTAAAATTTTGCATATACGGAGGAGCGTGGGAATATGATTACAATTCAATCTTATGTGCGACAGGGTCGGCACACCCTAAGACGATGGGCCGTTGACCCGCGGATACATACCGTTATACGGGGTTTGGGCTATTTTCTTGCAGGCTTTGCCTTGAGCGCCGCCAGCCTGGGGCAGAGCTTGCTGCCCCTTTCTCTGGCGTTGGTGTGCGCCTGCGGCGGTTGGCCCGCGGTGCTGTCGGGGCTTGGAGGCGCGCTGGGCTATCGCGTCTTTTGGGGCGTTGAATATTCGGCGCTACTGTGGCTTTGCGTTGGGCTTTGCGTTGCGCTTATCCTTGGGCAGAGCCATACCGCCCGGGATACGCCCCTTCTGCTGCCTGCCATCGCAGGACTGATCGTGGCGGCCTCCGGCGTTTTGCTGCAAACGCTGGGCATGGAGGACACCCCCGTGGCGCTGTATCTGATTCGCGTGGGTCTTGCCTGCGGCGCTACGTTCCTGTTTTCGCTGGTGCGGAAAGGGCGAAATCCCATAGCCGAATGGCTGGTGTGCGGGCTGGCGACTCTGTCGCTGGTACAAATCGCGCCCATAAAATGGCTGAGCCTGGGCTTTCTCGCCGCAGGCGCGCTCAGCGTGGCAGGGGCCTTTCCTGCGGTGGCCATTGCAGGGCTTGCATTGGATCTATCTCAGGTGACACCTGTTCCCATGACCGCTGTACTGGTACTGGCCTATCTGCTGCGGTTATTGCCCAAGCCTCTGGGCTGGGCCGGAAGGCTGGCGCCGGGGGCTACGTATCTACTGGTGATGTGGCTGTGCGACAAGTGGGATGTTCTGCCGTTGCCCGCCTTGGTTTTGGGGGCGTTGGCAGGCGGCTTTTTACCCGGCCCCGGAAAAGTTGCCCACCGCCGGGGAGAAACCGGTGTGGCGCAGGTGCGGTTGGAGCTGGCCTCCGGTGTGCTTGCCCAAACCCAACAGCTTCTGCTGGAGGCGCCGGAGGTGCCTGTTGACGAGGACGCTCTGGTCACCCGCGGCGCAGAACGGGCTTGCGCCAGCTGCCCCAACCGAAAGGGGTGCAAGGACTCCGGTCGCATTGCCCAGCTTCCCGGACTTTTGCTGCACAAGCCTCTGCTTGCCCCGGAGGAGCTTCCCATCATTTGCCGGAAAAGCGGCCGTTTCTTAGCTGAACTTCACCGTTCTCAAGAGCAGCTGCGCTCCATTCGGGCTGACCGTCAGCGGCAAAAGGAGTATCGGGCGGCAGTGATCCAGCAGTATCAGTTTCTGTCCGAGTTTCTGCAGAATTTATCTGACCGGCTCTCCAAGCGGGCAGAGCCTGCCTCTGTGTATTCCCCCCGTGTAGCCGTTTTCGGAAATCGGCCTGAGGAGGAAAACGGGGACAGGTGTCTGCGGTTTGCCGGCACAGAGGGACGCTATTATGTGCTTTTATGCGACGGGATGGGCACAGGGCTGGGGGCCGTGCAGGAAGGGCGCACTGCCGGCGCCATGCTCAAGCGTATGCTCTGCGCCGGATATCCTGCCGAATACGCCCTGCGGAGCATCAACAGTATCTGCGCTTTGCGGGACAGAGCCGGCGCTGTGACCATAGACCTTGCTGAAATCCAGCTGGATTGCGGGAAGGTCGCCCTGTATAAATGGGGCGCTGTTCCCTCCTACCTGATCAGTTCTATGGGCGCTGAGAAAATCGGTATTGCCGGACCGCCTCCCGGTCTGTCCGTTACCGATTATCAGGAACGGATCGAAAAGCTGACCTTACGGCGAGGGCAGTACTTGATTATGGTCAGCGACGGTGTGGGAGAAAACGAGGCTCTGCGGTGCTGTACGGAGGGTGTTGGAAAGACCCCGGGAGAGATCGCCGTTTCCCTCATCTCCTCCGGCGAGGCCAGCGGGCAGGATGACACTACTGTGGTGGTGATTTCCCTGGAACCGACGGAAAACGGATAAAATGTAGGGCGGGGCCTTGGTCCCGCCGAATCCGTAAGTACAAACCTGCAAAACGGCGGGAGCAAGCCCCCGCCCTACTGACAATCAAAATGACCCTCCGGTCGGAGGGCCATTTTTCATTTTTCCTTATCTTCACTGATGTATTCCGTAATCCACGAGCCAACCGCAAATACAACGGCTGTGACCATTAAAATCACAGACAGAATATCCAGGAAAGCAATGCCGAAATTGGGCAGATACAATGCCAGCAGCAGTATAAAAATCGCCCAAAGGAGCAGTTTAATGCTTTTATGTTTCATAACGATTCCTCCTATCGGTGATTAAGGAAAATGGCGCACCAAACGGTACGCCATTTTATTGATGAATTTAGGCCTTGCCGGCGCAGCCCAGAACGTTGATCAGCTTGTGACGAACGACTTCCTTGATATTGGCGCGGGCGGGCTTCAGGTACTCACGGGGGTCAAACTTAGAGGGCTCATCGTTGAAGAACTTACGAATGGTGCCGGTCATAGCAAGACGCAGGTCGGAGTCGATGTTGATCTTACATACGCTCATTGCGGCAGCCTTACGCAGCTGCTCCTCGGGAACACCGATGGCGTTGGGCATCTTGCCGCCGTTGGCGTTGACCATAGC
>JAFQCX010000022.1 GCA_017416245.1 Oscillospiraceae bacterium
ATGGGTAAGGCTCTGGCCAATCCCGAACGTCCCTTCGTTGCCATTCTGGGCGGTGCTAAGGTTTCCGACAAGCTGAATGTTATCAATAACCTGTTGGACAAGGTCGACACCCTGATCATCGGCGGCGGTATGGCTTACACCTTCCTGGCTGCTCAGGGCTACACTGTTGGTAAGAGCCTGGTTGACAACGAAAAGCTGGACTACTGCAAGGAAATGATGGCAAAGGCAGAGGCTAAGGGCGTAAAGCTGCTGCTGCCTGTTGATACCGCTGTTGCCGCTTCCTTCCCCAACCCCATCGACGCTGAGATTGCTGTTGATTACGTGGATTGCACTGCTATCCCCGCCGATCAAATGGGTCTGGACATTGGCCCCAAGGCTTGCGCAGAGTTCGCTGCTGCCGCAAAGGCTGCTAAGACCGTTGTTTGGAACGGACCTATGGGCGTGTTCGAGAACCCCACTCTGGCAAAGGGCACCATCGCTGTTGCACAGGCACTGGCTGACTCCAGCGCTGTGACCATCGTTGGCGGCGGCGACTCCGCAGCTGCTTGCGAGCAGCTGGGCTTTGCAGGCTCTATTACCCACATCTCCACCGGCGGCGGCGCTTCCCTGGAATTCCTGGAAGGCCTGGAGCTTCCTGGTATTGCCTGCCTGGAAGACAAATAAGGAATCAAATACATTAACCCCATCATAATAAAATTATAATTGTAGGGACCGGCCTCCGGACGGACCACTGTAGGTATCCTGCCGCGGTTACGGACCGTCGAGGACGCCGGTCCCTACGCCCCATAACTTTGAAATTACACATCGCTGAGCGATGCACATATAAAGGAGATTAGAATATGAACAGAAAGTATCGTAAGACCGTCATTGCCGGTAACTGGAAAATGAACAAGACTCCCTCCCAGACCAAGGAGTTTATGACTGAGCTGAAGGCTATTATGCCCAAGGGCCGTTGGTGCGACGTGGCTCTGTGTGTTCCCGCCATCTGCATTCCCGCAGCTGTCCGCGCTATGCGTGAGACCCGCGTAGGCATCGGCGCTGAGAACTGCCACTTTGAGGCCAAGGGCGCTTTCACCGGCGAGCTGGCTACCGATATGCTGGTAGATGCCGGCTGTAAGTACGTGATCATCGGCCACTCCGAGCGCCGT
Source organism: Oscillospiraceae bacterium (assembly GCA_017416245.1). Lineage (GTDB taxonomy): Bacteria > Bacillota > Clostridia > Oscillospirales > Oscillospiraceae > Faecousia. The sequence continues at coordinate 1,149 of JAFQCX010000022.1, forward strand.
GAGATGTTCGGCGAGACCGACGAGACCGTAAACAAGAAGGTTCTGGCTGCACTGGATGCCGGCCTGACCCCCATTATGTGCTGCGGCGAGACCCTGGAGCAGCGTCAGAGCGGCGTTACCGCTGAGCACATTGCTATGCAGATCAAACTGGGTCTGCAGAACGTACCCGAGGACAAGATCCGCAAGGTAGTCATCGCCTACGAGCCCATTTGGGCCATCGGCACCGGCCTGACCGCTACCCCCGAGCAGGCACAGGAGGTTTGTGAGAGCATCCGCGCTGTGGTACGCAAGCTGTACTCCTCCAAGAATGCTCGCGCCATCTCCATTCTGTACGGCGGCTCCATGAACGAGAAGAATGCCTTTGAGCTGCTGGCTCAGCCCGACATCGACGGCGGTCTGATCGGTGGCGCATCTCTGGTTCCCGAGAAGTTCGTTCAGATCATCGAAGCTGCTAACCAGCCCACTGTGTAATTTCAAAAGGGAGCAGCATTGCTGCTCCCTTTTCCCAATTATAGTGTAGGGGCGACCATTGGTCGTCCGTCAAAATAACAAACCTTTAACGGACGGGCAATGCCCGCCCCTACATTGTAATTCCCTCATTCCAACAGGAGGAATACTATGAAAACAGTGCTTTTATCTGCCGAGGAGCATAACACAGCGTTAACGGCAGCAGAACTGATAAAGGCCGGAGAGTTGGTGGCCATTCCTACGGAGACGGTTTACGGATTGGGCGCTGACGGGCTGAATCCCGAGGCAGTTGCCAAAATTTTCCGAGCCAAGGGTCGGCCTCAGGATAACCCCCTGATTTTGCACATCGCAGAGGCAGCGGATATGGAGAAATTCTGCCACGATATTCCCGATGCCGCTTATCGGCTGGCAGAGGCCTTTTGGCCCGGCCCGCTGACCATGGTGCTGCCTGCCAAGGACATCGTTCCCAAGTGCACCACCGCCGGTCTTCCCACGGTAGCTGTCCGGTGTCCGGACAACGCCGTAACAAGGGAGATCATCCGCTTAGCCGGCGTACCTATTGCTGCGCCCTCGGCAAACATTTCCGGCAAACCCTCCACCACTACGGCCCAGCACGTTTATAATGACCATAACGGAAAAATTCCTCTCATTGTAGACGGTGGCCCTTGCAGGGTAGGCGTGGAATCCACTATTGTGGACTTAACGGAAGAAAAACCCCGGCTGCTCCGCCCCGGTGGCATTACACCCCATCAGCTTGTAGAAGTGGTTGGCGACTTAATTCTTGACAAGGCCGTCACCCAATCCATCGAAAAGGACACAGTGGTGAAGGCGCCGGGTATGAAATACCGGCACTATGCCCCGGAATGTCAGGTCATTGTGGTGACCGGCTCCAAGGAGGCGGCTGCCAAGTACATCGCAGAGCATTATAAGCCCGGCAACCGGGTGCTGTGCTTTGAAGAGGAACTGGAGGTTTTTGCCTCTTTTTATCCCATTGCCTACGGAAAAGAATCCGACGAGGATTCTTTGATGGCAGGTCTGTTTGCCGCCTTGCGGGAGTTGGATGACCCTGCCATCGGCACGGTATTTGCCCGCCGTCCCAACGGCAGTGGCAAGGCCTTGGCAGTGCAAAACCGACTGATGAAGGCCGCAGGCTTTCAGTCTGTGGATGCAGAGCCCAAAGGTCTTGTGCTGGGTATTACCGGCGGTACCGGCTGCGGAAAGACCACCCTTTTGAAGGTCTTTGAGCAGGCGGGCGGTCTGATAATGGACTGTGACCAAATTTACCACGAACTGCTAAAAACCGGCACTGCCCTTTTAGATGCCATTGAAGCGCATTTTCCCGGCTGCGTGGAAGGCAAAAAATTAAATCGCAAAAAACTTGCGGGCATTGTGTTTTCTGACCCGGCAGCACTAAAGGACTTAAACGCCATTACCCACGGCGCTGTGAAAAAGGAAGTGCTGCGGCGACTGGATCACACCCCCGGCGGCATTCCCGTTGCCATCGATGCCATCGGTCTTTTTGAAAGCGGTTTGGCTGAAGTTTGCGATGTGACCGTTGCCGTCACTGCCCCGGAGGAGGATCGCATCAACCGGCTGATGGCCCGGGATAACCTCACCCGTGAGCAAGCGCTGGAGAGAATGAATGCCCAAAAGCCGGAAAGCTATTTCCGGGAAAAGAGCGACTACGTTTTGGAAAATACAGGTGATGCCGAAGAATTTCGCAAAAAATGCCTTGTGTTTTTTCAAAAATTGCTTACAATAAAAGAAAACACCTAAAGGAGATTTCTTATGGAAGAACTGAAGAAAGAATTACTGTTTGCCCCCAAGAATGGCTACGCCAAGCTGACCGCGGAGCAGAAAGCAGATATGGAAAGCTACTGCAAGCGCTACAGCGCATTTATGGATGCGTGCAAGACCGAGCGTGAGGCTACCACCTGGGCAGTGGAAACCGCCAAGGCCAACGGCTTCAAGGAAGCAAAGCCCGGTATGAAAGTAAAGCCCGGTGACAAGGTGTACTACAATAACCGAAATAAGAGCATTCTGCTGGCTGTTATCGGCAGTGAAAGTCTGGAGAACGGCGCGAACATCTGCGCCGCCCACGTGGATTCCCCCCGTATGGACGTAAAGCCCAATCCCCTGTACGAGGATTCTGAGATCGCCTACTTCAAGACCCACTACTACGGCGGCATCAAGAAGTATCAGTGGGCAACCATTCCTCTGGCTATCCATGGCGTTGTATACCGCAAGGACGGCAGTGTGGTGACCATCACCATCGGCGAGGACGACAACGATCCCGTTCTGTACGTGTCTGACCTGCTGATCCACCTGTCCGCTGACCAGCTGCAGAAAACTGCCGCAAAGGTCATTGAGGGTGAGCAGCTGAATGTGATTTTGGGCACTGAGCCCCTTGCAGACACCGAATCCGATGCCGTTAAGCTCCACGTTATGAAGTTGCTCAACGAAAAATACGGCATTATTGAGGAGGACTTCCTGTCTGCTGAGCTGACCATCGTTCCCGCCGGCAAGTGCCGGGAGGTGGGTCTGGACAGAAGCCTGCTGGGCGCTTACGGCCACGACGACCGGGTATGCGCTTACGCAGAAATTGAGCCGTTACTCACTATGGGCACTCCCAAGCACACCGCCGTTTGCATCTTGGCCGACAAGGAAGAGATCGGCTCTGTGGGCGTCAGCGGTATGCAGAGTCAGGCCTTTGAGTACTTTATGGAAATGCTGTGCGACGCCCAGGGCGTAAAGCTGAGCCACTGCTTCGCCAACTCCTTCTGCCTGTCTGCAGACGTTTCCAACGCCTTTGACCCCAACTTCCCCGAGGTTTCCGACCGCCGGAACAACTGTCGTCTTAACTACGGCGTTGCCATTTGCAAGTACACCGGCGCCCGCGGTAAGAGTGGCGCTTCCGATGCCTCTGCCGAGGCTATGGGCCACGTGCGTACCACGCTGGACAACGCAGGTGTTCTGTGGCAGATCGCTACCCTGGGCAAGGTTGACCAGGGCGGCGGCGGCACTGTGGCTGCCTATATGGCAAACCGCAACATTGTCACCGTAGACGCAGGTGTGCCTGTTATCAGTATGCACGCCCCTGTGGAGCTGGTGAGCAAGCTGGACTGCTATATGACCATGCTTGCCTGCAAGGCAATCTACGAGGCTTAAAAGTTTACAAAAAGGACACGTCCACCCGGCGTGTCCTTTCTTATTTGGTGTTTACTTTCTGTAAGAAAAATGTTATAATTCATCTGTTAAGGAGGTGAGGCTGTGCGTCACTATTATCAGATGTTAAAAGAGGCAATCCGCAAGGGCGACTGGATCTTGCTGCTGCTTTGCACCATTACCACAGCCTTCGGCTGCTTGATCGTTGCCAGCGCCACCGCTTACTTGGAAACCTTCCGTTACATCGGTATGCAGATCGTAGGGGCGCTGCTGGGTATTCTTTTATATGCGCTTGTATCCTCTGTGGATATCGAATTTTTGATGGAACGCCGCCGCTGGCTGGTGATCTTTAACATTCTTTTTCTGGCGATGCTGATCCCCTTCGGTGTGGAAATCGGCGGTAACAAGAGTTGGGTCAGCTTCCCCTTCCTGCCCTTTAACATTCAGGTGGCAGAGGTTTGTAAAATTACCTACATTTTGATTATGGCATCGCTGATGACCTCCCACAGAGATAACATTTCTTCCATCAAGTCCGTCTTCCATCTTGTGCTCCATTTGGGCATACTGGTGGGCATCAATATGGTGCTTTCCGGCGACTTGGGCGTTTCCCTTATCTTCGTGTTCATTTTCATCGTTATGGCCTACACCGGCGGTGTCAGCCTTTTCTGGTTTTTAGTGGCAGGCGTGGGCATTGCCGTATTTTTCCCCATCCTTTGGCCAATGCTCAGCGATTATCAGCGGCTGCGTATTGAGGTTCTGTTCAATCCTTCCCTGGACCCCACAGGCACCGGTGTTCTTTGGCAGAGCACCCTCAGCTTGCGGTCCTTGACCGGCGGCGGTATGACAGGACAGGGTCTGTTCAACGGTCACCGCACCCAAAACGGCGTGCTGACCGGCCAGCACACGGACTTCATTTTCTCCGCCATTGGCGAGGAGTTGGGCTATGTGGGCTGTATGGTTGTACTGCTTCTTCTGGGCCTCATTATTGCCCGGTGCATTTATGTGGGCATTCGCACCCATGACTACACCCGCCGGCTGATCTGCTTCGGCGCGGCCGCGGCTCTTATTTTCCAAACCATCATCAATGTGGGTATGTGTACAGGCGTAGGCCCTGTTATCGGCTTGACCCTGCCCTTTATCAGCTACGGCGCTACCTCCATCGTGTCGCTGTACGCGATGCTGGGGCTGGTTTCCGGCGTGTTCGCAAGACCTGCCCCCACCTCCCACGAGCTATACATCCGTCCACCCATTTCTTAAAAGGAGTAGAATATATGAAAGCTTTTATGGATAAGGATTTCCTGCTGGAAACCGAAACCGCAAAACACCTGTTCCACGATTACGCAGAGAAGCTGCCCCTGGTTGACTACCACTGCCACCTGAATCCTCAGGAAATTTATGAGGACAGACGCTTTAACAACCTGGTTGAGGTTTGGCTGGGCGGCGAGAATCCCGACGGCAGCTTTGCCGGTGACCACTACAAATGGCGCGTTATGCGCTCCAACGGCGTAGCGGAAGATTACATCACCGGCCACAAGCCCCCCTATGAGCGTTTTCTGAAATTTGTGGAGGCTCTGGAAATGGCCATCGGCAACCCTATGTACCACTGGTGCCATCTGGAGCTGCAGCAGTTCTTTGGTATTTATGAGCCCCTGACTCTGGAAAGCGCCCCCCGTATTTGGGAAAAGTGCAACGATCTGCTGCAAAATGATCCCAACCTTTCTGCCCGCGGTCTGATCGCCAAAGCAAATGTAAAGTTCATCGGCACCACCGACGATCCCATCGACGACCTTTCCTGGCACAAGAAAATCGCTGAGGACAAGACCATCTCCGTGGTCGTAGGCCCCTCCTACCGTCCCGACAAGGCTGTGAATATCCACAAGGCCGGTTGGAAGGAATACCTCGGAAAGCTCGCCCAGTCCGTTGGCAAGGAAAGCCTGCCCACTATGACCGATGTGCTGGACGCATTGGTGCAGCGGCTGGAATATTTCCACGCCCGTGGCTGCAAGGCCAGTGACCACGGCCTGGATTACGTACCCTTCCAGCCCTACACCGTAGAGCGGGCGAACGCGGCATATCAGAAGGCGCTGAATGGTCAGACTCTCACCACCGAGGAAATTGAAGGCTTCCAGACCGTCATCTTGCTTCATCTGGGCAAGGCCTACGCGCGGCTGGGCATTGTGATGCAGCTGCACTACTCCTGCCTGCGAAACAACAACGCCCGCATCTTTAAGGCGCAGGGTCCCGACACCGGCGTGGATGCCATTGCCCAAAACACCTGCGGCGGCAATATTGCCCAGCTTCTGTCTGCGCTGGACGAATGCGGAAGCTGCCCCAAGACGATTTTGTATTCTCTGAACCCTGCAGATAATGCCCAGTTGGGCACGCTGATCGGCTGCTTCCAGGATTCCACCATCCCCGGCAAGATCCAGCACGGCTCTGCCTGGTGGTTTAACGATAACAAAACCGGCATGGTCGATCAGATGATCTCTCTGGGTAACCTGGGTCTTTTGGGCAACTTTGTGGGTATGCTCACCGACTCCCGTTCCTTCCTCAGCTACGCGCGGCACGACTATTTCCGTCGGATTCTGTGCAACCTGGTAGGTTCTTGGGTGGAAAATGGTGAATATCCCAACAACGACGCTTCTCTGAAGAAGATCGTAGAGGGTGTCAGCTGCTACAATGCAGTTCGTTACTTCGACCTGTAAAACATAAAAAATCCCCCGACCGATGGTCGGGGGATTTTTTATAGTTCCTCTAAGTAGGCAACACCGGGGATATCTTCCACTTGCTCCAGAATATCCGCGTGGTTGCTGCGTTTTTTTGCTTTCAGCGTTGCGATATAAGCCCGGCCGTTGCCTTCATTTCCCTGCTCGCGCTGGACATTGTAGATCTCAATGCCGCTGTCCCGGACAGTCCGCAGGAAATCTCCAAGGGTGATTCTCTCGGACAACTCTATGTAGGCCTCCAGCTGCTTACTCTTGCGGTGGAGGTTATTATCCATCCGCTGCAGCAGCGTGATGACCGTAAAGATCGCCACGCTGCCGATTACCGCCGCCTCATAGAAGCCGATGCCCAGCGCCAGGCCAATGCCTGCCGCTGTCCACAGGCCGGCTGCAGTGGTCAGACCCTTGATTTGGTTTCTCCGTGTCACCACAATGGTGCCTGCGCCCAAAAAGCCGATGCCGCTGATGACCTGCGCGCCCAAGCGCACGGGATCGCCGGAGCCGTACACCTGATACACATACTGATTGGTTAACATAATTAAGCAAGAGCCCACGCAAACCAGCATATACGTACGCATACCGGCAGGTCTGTTTTTCATACCACGCTCCAGGCCCAGCAGGCCCCCTGCCAGTATGGCAATCAGAATTCGCAGGGCAATTGCCCAATAGGTTACTTCCCGAATTTCCATACTTTCACCTCATTCTATCTTTATGAGCCAGCGGCTCGATTATTCGGCCGCAATGGCCTCTATTTCACACAACACGCCCTTGGGCAGACTCTTCACCGCCACGCAGCTGCGGGCCGGCTTGGAAACAAAGTATTGGGCGTACACCTCGTTGAACTCTGCAAAGTCGCCCATATCTGCCAAATAGCAGGTGGTCTTGAATACTTTCTCAAACCCAAAACCTGCGGCATCCAAAATTGCGCCCACATTCTGGCAGCTTTGGTGGGTCTGCGCCACGATGCCGTCGGGAATTTTGCCGGTTTCCGGGTCGATCCCGATCTGCCCCGAGGTGTAGACAAAGCCGTTTACTACATAGCCCTGGCTGTAGGGTCCGATCGCCCCGGGGGCGCGGGTGGTTTCAATGATTTTCATGTCATTTCCTCCTGCTGCCAACGCAGCTCTCTGCCTTGGCAGGTAAATATGATAACCTGTTTTTCCGCTGACTCCTCCCGCAGGATCCGAAGGGTTTCTGCCAAACGTACGTCGTCGAATCGCACCAAGGCATCGTCCAGCACCAGGGGAGCATTGGGTGTCAGTTCCTCTGCCACAGCCAAACGCAGGGCAAGGTACAACTGGTCCACCGTGCCGTCGCTGCGCCAAAGTAAGCCTCGCAAGCCTACTTCCTCCTGTGCGCCGGACTCCATTGACAGGTCCTCACGCAGACTCAACCGCTGATAGCGGCCGCCGGTCAGACGGGAAAACAGCTCCTGCGCCCGCCCGGAAATACGAGGGGCAAAACGGCGCTGCAGTTCCTGCGTCGCCTGGGTCAGGATATCCTGCGCCAGGATCAAAGCCCGGTTGTATTTCCCCAGCACAGCAAGCCGGGCTTCCAGCTGCTGCTTTTGGGCTTGGAGGGCTTCCTCCTTGCCCAGTGCGTCCATTTGACCCTGGCACTGTCCCAGCCGATGCTGCAGATTATGTTTTTCGCTGGCCATCTCTGTCAACGCCTTTTCTGTTTCCTCACGGGAAAGCTGCAGCATATCCTCAAATGCAGGGGGTTGGATCTGTTCGCCAGCGCCGGAGAGGGCCTGCAGGACACTCTCCGCCTGTTGCAATGCCCGCCGATTCTCTGTCAGGCGGTCATAGCTTTGCAGTTGGCTACGGCAAAGCTCCTCATACTGCGTCAGACTTTGGGTTCCGGTAATTTCGGCAATGGCCTGCTCATTTTCCTCCAGCTGGCGGTTCAGAGTCGCCGCCTCCTGCTGACGGTCGTTAAGGGTTTCGTTATAGCGCTGGCGGGCATCGGCATAGTTCTGCGCCTCCTGCTCCCAGCAATCGGCAGAGATGCCGCGGTATTTATCCAGCAGCCGGTCTATCTGCTGCTGCAGCTTCTTATGCTTACGGATGCCCAGCGCAAAGCAAATTGCACCGAGGACAAAGCTTGCTGCTGCTATAATCGGCTGGGAAATAAACAGCAATGCGATAGCAATGACCGCCAGGATCCCGCCAACAATATGGGGGATAGGCTTTTTCTGATCGTTTTTCAGCTGCTGCAGGACCTTGGCATCCAGCCTTGCGTCACCCACAACCGTTTCCGGGTCCTTACCACGGAAGGCGTCCTTCGCCTCCGGAACAGGAGGCAAAGGAGGTAACTGAAAGCTCTTGGTCCGCAGTGTGTCCCGACGGTCCCGCAGCTGTTGCAGTTGGGCAAGGTTTCTGCGGATCAGCTCCTGCTCCGGCAAGGCTGCGCATTCTGCCTCTGCCCGGGTCAAAGCTTGCTCTGCCGCATCACGGGCAGTTTTGGCAGCAATCAGCTTTTCGCTATACTGCTTTTGCTCGTTATACCGCAGGGCCTGTCTGTGATTTTCCAGCCGGCGCTCCTTTTCCGCTGCCAGCGTCTGCTGATCCTTTATAGAGGATATCTGATACTGCAGGCTGCGTAGCTGATCCAGCTTATCCGTCACTGCCTTCAACTCGGACTCGGCTTCGGGGATCAGGCCGGTTTTATTATGCTTGCACTTGTTTTTCAGCTTGTTCAGTTTTTCCTGCAACGCAGCAGAGGCGCCGCTTTCATCGCCGGTGGTCACCAGCTCATTCAGCCGGCGGCGCAGGGATTCGTCCTCTTTTATGGGCATTTCAGAGAGCTTCAGAAAGCCGGCTCGCTCGAATACGCTCCGTTCCACCCCCAGCAGCACCTGACCGGGGGCAGGTACGCACAGCTCCGGCACAGGTATGCCCGTTTCTGTTTCGTAGGCTTTTACCTCTCCCATAGGGGTAACTCTCTTATTCTGACGCTGAATGGTGATTTTTCGTCCGTTCCACAGAATATCCATACTGCCCGACATAGGCTCGCCGGACCAGGGCTTATAATGCTCCTTATCCGCAAGGAAGCCTGTTTTTGTCTGGGAACGGGTATCGATACCATAGAGCATAGCCATCAAAAAGGCGCACCAGGTACTTTTGCCCCATTCGTTGGGGGCTTCGATAATGTTCAGATCAGGCTTCAGGGTAATGGTCTGGTTGGACAGCTTGCCGAAGGTGGCGGTCATAGAAAGAATCTTCACGGCAAGGCCACCTCCTGTCCATCCAGCAGCCGGCAGGCAATTTCCGCCGCCAGTTCAATTTCTTCCCTTTCCTCTCCTGTGGCAGCATCCAACGCCTGCTTCAGCAGGTCAAAGTATGTGCCCCGGAAGCTATCCTCTCCCAGGCAGCCCCAAACATCCACCGGGCGGGTAGTCTGATCCCGCAAAATAAGATTGGGGAAACGGGAATATTCTTCCCTCAAGGCGTTCAAATCCGGCTCTTCACAACTGCCGGTAAGGGTAACGCGGTAGTAATCATCATTTCCCACAGGAGGCAGTACGCTGTCCAGCTCCTTAGGCTCTGCCTGCATATCGTAAAAACGAGGGGTATTCAGCGGACGGAACAGAACGTTTACTGTATCGTCCAGGGTAACGATATACACACCCTTCACCCCGGTTTCGTCATAGCCTCTGCCCATAGGGCAGCCGGGCCAGGCGCAGAGGGTTTTGCCTGCGCGGAAGCTATCTGCCTTGTGGATATGACCCAAAGCGATATAATCCAGATTGGAAGCCTGCACCTGTTCTCTGGTGATGGCATTATACTGGGAATTGGTCTGGGCCGCATCCCCGTGGAAGATGCCAATGGCATATTTTTCCGCAGACTCCGCGACAAAGCCCTCCAACAAAGAGGGGCACTCCATACCCACAAAGCCGGCGCCGTAAACACGGCAGTCAAGCTCCGGAATCGAAACAGATTCTATCTGCTGGGAATGGAAAATATGCACATTCTCCGGCCACAGTTCCTTGTTCCAGGGACTATCCGGGGCGCAGAAATCGTGGTTACCGGGAGTGATGAACACCGGCACTTCCATAGCCTTCAGGGTTTCATATACGGTTTGATAGATATAGGGAGTATACGCTCCGTCGAACACGTCGCCGGCAAGGAGCACCATATCGCAATCTTCCTGCCGCAACACCTCCAGGATCCGTCCGGGAACGGCCATTAGCGCCTGCCGCAATTCCTCCCCGTGACCCTGCAAGGGTGCGCCTAAATGCCAATCAGCGGTGTGCAGTATTTTCATCGTAGCAATCCACCCTTTCTACGTTCTTACATAAGCCGGTTTGGCTATCCACAGTAAACAAAACCGCCTCCATTTTGGTTGGGCCGTCCGCCCAGCGGTAGCGTTCCGGCAGGTCGCCCCGGAATTTGGCGATGGACAGGTCAGGCCGAATACCCAAAACCGAGTGCTTGGGGCCGGTCATACCCAAATCCGTCACATAGCCTGTGCCCTTGGGAAGCACCTGGGTATCTGCGGTTGGTACGTGGGTATGGGTGCCCCACAAAGCGCTCACTCGCCCGTCCAGCATATAGCCCATGGCCAGCTTTTCAGAGGTGGCCTCTGCGTGAAGCTCCACAAAAATCAGCTTGGTGTCAATTTCTTTTAACATTTTTTCTACCTGCAGGAAAGGGTTATCCGGAGTGTAGTCCATATTCACCCGGCCTTGCAGGTCGATCACCGCTACCGGGCCGGCTTTGGTTTCATAAACACCGTAGCCCACACCGGGGGCTTGGGGGGCATAGTTGGCAGGACGCAGAATGCGGGAGTTATCCTCCATATAGGAAACGATCTCCCGCTTGGCATAGGTATGGTTGCCCATAGTGATCACATCTGCGCCGGCATCGAAAATATCCTCTGCCTGATTGGGGGTGATCCCCACAACGGACGCATTTTCCCCGTTGACCACCACAAAATCCGCATTCGTTTTCTTTTTCAGCCACCGCAGAGAGTAGCAAATCCGATCCATTCCGGGATTGCCAACCACATCGCCGATGGCCAGTACCTTGAAATCCATTCTGTTCCCCTCCATTTTTATCCGTATATTATACACAAAAAGGTTGCACTGCGCAAGTATTGGGCGCAAAATTATTGAAAACCCATTGCAGGTTATAGCTATTACTGTACATCAATATTTTTATAAATCGCAAAAATTAAAGCAAGGTATTTTATTGACAGTGCCGTTTGCAATACGATACAATAAACGCATCATTACTGTAAGGAAAAGGAGCAGAATTGTGGCAAATTTGAGAGATAAAATCTGGCTTTGGGGTCAAACGCCCGGTGCACATCACTTTGATTACAATCTTCCAGGTGTGAACAAAATGACACCCTCGGAAGGTCTGTCCTTCTTCGGTATTTCGAATCTCTGCCGTGTAAAAATGGCAAGAGAAGCAGAAAAATCTTTTCTTATGGATCCTTGGCTGGGAGCGCCTGCCAAAAAGCTATGTTTATCCCTAATCGGATCCGGTGGAGCAGTTCCTGAGCCGGATATGGCGCCGATTCTTGAAATCGCCAAGAACGAACCCCGTGTGGTGAGTGCTGTTATGGATGACTTTGTCAGTGCCGCCCGCATGGAGGTATTTACCCCGGAAGTGCTGGAAGGTTTCAAAGCACAACTGCACAACACCCTGGACAGACCTTTGGAGTTGTGGTCTGTGATCTATGAAAATGATTTGGAAAAACCCATTGCCGAAAGGGCGCGGATTTTTGATGTGACCTCTTTTTGGATTTGGAAAGGCGAAAATTTAGTCAATCAGAAAGAATATATCAAACAGATTCGCCAGATCAACGACAACGGCAGACTGATGCTGGGTGTCTATCTGTATGACTACGGCAACAAGCAACAACTGACCGATGACCAAATGTACCGCCAACTGGATTTGGTGGGAGAAAAACTGGCGACCGGTGAAATTGAAGGTGCAATTCTCTGCTCTAACTGTGTAGCTGACTTAGGTTTCTCCACTGTGGACATTACCTTGAATTGGCTGGATAAATTGTAAGTAGAATAATACCCCCTCGGAGCAACCCGAGGGGGTATATGCATTTTTTATCTTTGGTATTCAAACTGGAAATCGTAGATGTCTACGGTGTCGCCGTCCTGGATGCCCATTTCCTCCAACCGCTTGAACAGACCGCATTTATGCAGCTGCATATCAAAGTAGTTGCGGGATTCGTAATCATCGAAATTGATGTTCATAATGAGCCGCTCCAGCCAGGTGCCGGTGATCAGCCAGGTGCTGCCCAAATGCTCGATTTCCAAAGCATTGGGATCGCCGGCTTCGATCTCGGGAGCAACGTACTCCGGCTCGTAGATGGTGACCGGGGGCAGGGTGCGCAGCTTTTCTGCCACCACACGCATTAAATTCTTTGTACCCTGGGTAGTACCGGCGGAAATTTCATACAGCTCACAGCCGGCTGCTTCCACGTGCTTACGCAGGCGCTCCAGGTTATCGGACTCGGGCATCAGCAGGTCGCACTTATTGGCTGCCACGATCATAGGCCGGTTGCTTAAATCAACAGAGTAATTCTTCAGCTCCTCGCAGATGGCATCAAAATCCTCCTCGGGATCTCTTGCCTCGCTGCCGGACACATCAACAACGTGCACCAACAAACGGCAGCGGTCGATATGCCGCAGAAAATCGTGACCCAGACCTGCGCCATCGGCTGCGCCCTCAATAATGCCGGGAATGTCCGCCATAACGAAGGACACACCCTCGTCCACATAGATGACGCCCAGATTGGGGTACAGGGTGGTAAAGTGGTAGTTGGCGATTTTCGGACGGGCATTAGAGGTTACAGACAACAGCGTGGATTTGCCCACGTTGGGAAAGCCCACCAAACCCACATCTGCCAGCAGCTTCAGCTCCAAAATCACATCCCGTTCCTGACCGGGCAGACCGGCCTTGGCAAAACGGGGCACTTGACGGGTGGGGGTGGCATAGTGGGCATTGCCCCAGCCGCCGCGACCGCCCTTGGCGATAACAAAGTCCTCACCGGTGGACATATCTACAATGATTTGGTTTGTTTCTGCGTCACGGACCACAGTGCCTCTGGGCACCTGGATCACCAAAGGCTCTCCACGCTTACCGCTCATGCTGCGGCCCTGTCCGTTAGCGCCGCTTTGGGCGGCATATTTGCGCTTATAGCGGAAGTCAAGCAAGGTGGACAGGTTATCGTTCACCCGCAAAATCACGCTGCCGCCGTGACCGCCATCACCGCCGTCCGGGCCGCCGGCTGCCACATATTTTTCCCGGTGGAAAGCCACCGCGCCGTCACCGCCGCGACCGCCGATGACCGTAATGCGGACTTTATCCACAAACATTTCCATAAGCAATCTCCTTTGCGAAGAAATTGGTTTATAGGCACTGTCATTGTAGGGGCGAGCATTGCTCGTCCGTCACGTTTGAACAATACTGCAACAGCGGACGACCAATGGTCGCCCCTACAAGGCACTGCCGTTACAAAGACAAAAAGGCTGCTGCAGGTATGTGCAGCAGCCCTTTCAAGCTAACAAATCGTGATTACTGCTCTGCAGCGTACACGGAGCACTGACGGCGATCCTTGCCCTTACGCTCGAAACGGACAGTGCCGTCTACCAGAGCGAACAGAGTGTCATCGCTGCCGATACCCACGTTCACACCGGGGTGAATGTGAGTGCCTCTCTGGCGAACCAGAATGTTACCGGCCAGAACAAACTGACCGTCAGCACGCTTCACGCCCAGACGCTTGGACTCGGAATCACGGCCGTTCTTGGTAGAACCACCGCCCTTATGGTGAGCGAAGAACTGAATACCAATTTTCATCATGGTGTTACACCTCCAAAACTTCGATATAATCGGGATATTCGTCCCGCAGGTTGCACAGGTACAGAAGCAAACCGGCAAGCACTGCCTGTACGCTTTCTTCCTCATCGCAAACAGCGGGGAGGGTCAGAGTGATACGCGCATCCTCTTCCTTGACCCGAATTTTGGCCTTTGCGCCACACACATCGTTGATGGTGGCCTCAGCCATTCCAACTACGGCTGACACAGCTGCGCAGACAATATCCTGCCCTGCCTCTGCATAACCGCTATGACCGGAAACGGAGAATCCTGTGATTCTGCCATCTTCCATTCTAAACTCGCATCTTGTCATAATTACAGAGCGATCTTGGTGATTTCCACCTTGGTGTAGGGCTGACGATGGCCCTGCTTCTTCTTCTCGTTCTTCTTGGCCTTGTACTTGAAGACGGTGATCTTCTTAGCCTTGCCGTTCTTGATAGCCTTAGCCTCTACGGTAGCGCCTTCCACAACGGGGGTGCCGATCTTAGAGTTCTCGCCGTCCAGAATTGCCAGAACGTCGAACTTGACGGTAGCCTCAGCTTCTACCTCCAGCTTCTCGATGTACAAAACATCGCCCTCAGCTACGGTGTACTGCTTGCCACCAGTTACGATAACTGCTTTCATCCTTTTTTCACCTACTTTATTTTTGTAGACTCGCTCTAAAGGCGGGTGCATTTTGGGCGCACCAACTTAAGCCTCTTCAATGCGGCTTGACTATTTTAGCAAAGGGATATGTAAAAGTCAAGGGGTTTTTACAACTTTTTCTGCCTTTTACAGCACTTTTGCACCCTCAAATGCCACGTGCAGGGGCATGATCTCCCAGTTTTTCTCTGTCAGGGCAGGCAGCTTATCGGCAAGCCTGTCCTTTAGGGTCTTATCCCGGGTGATACACAGCAGGGTCGGACCTGCGCCACTGAGGCAAAATGCCGCGCCGGAGGTACGGGCAATGCCCTCGATCACCTCGTAATCGTGGACCATATGCTTTCGGTAGGGCTGGTGGAGCTTATCCTGCATAGCGTTACGCAGCAGCTTCTCGTCGCCCAGCTCCAAGGCCTTCAGCACCAATGCGCCGTGGCCTACATTATAAATAGCATCAGCGCGGCTGACCTGCTCCGGCAAAACCGCTCTTGCCTTTACCGTGGGCATATCAAAATCAGGAATCAGCGCCAAAAATTCCCAATCCTGGTGCAAGGGGAAATTTACCGTCACAGGCAGACCGTTATCCACCATTGATGCGGTCAAGCCGCCAAAAAAGGCAGGCGCAAGGTTATCCGGGTGGCCCTCCATAGCGTTGGTGATGTTCAGCAAGCCCTGGGTGGACAGGCGGTTGCCTCTGAGCACATTGGCGCCCATTGCACCCGCAACCAGCAGGGCTGCGGAAGAGCCCAGACCCCGGCAAATGGGAATGTGGGCATCGATATGGATCTTCACGCCTTTGACTTCCTCACTCAGAGATGCCAGCACAGCGCAATAGGATACGTATGCCAAATTGTCCGGACCGGTAAATGCCTCATCGCAGCCGGTGATCTCCAGGCCGCTTTCCGTTTCCTCGAAGGTCACGTCTGTATATAGCTGCAGGGCGCAGCCGAAGGCATCAAAGCCGGGGCCTAAATTGGCGGTTGTAGCCGGTACGCGAATGGTTACTGCTTTCATACATTATAACTCCTCAACAAATGCCAGCATAGCATCCTTCTCGATCACGCCGGTGTGCAGTTCCTTCTTTTCCTGCAAGCCGGAAAGATTTGCAGGAACAGGCCAGCCGGTGAGCTTTTCCAAATACGCCATCTGGGCAAATTCGTCCATTTCCGGCGCATCCGTCAGAGAGGACAGAACGGCTGCCGGGAACTTATAGGCAGATGCGGTAGACAGCACCACCATAGGACGGTTATCGCCGGTTTGGTTTACATAATCTTCTGCCACAGCCCAGCCGGTAGCGGTGTGGGTATCACAGAGATACTTCTGATTTTCGAACACATTCTGAATGGTCTGCTTTGCCTTTGCATCGTCGCAGTAGCCTGCCCAGAATTCTTCCTTGATAGCCGCTTTCAGCTCTGCGGGAACTTCGTAGACGCCCTTGGTGTTCAGCTCCTGCATAAGGCCGGCAACCAACGCGGTATCATTGGACAGGAAGTACAGGAGTCTTTCCAGATTGGAGGACACCAGAATGTCCATAGAGGGAGATGCGGTCTTGTGCAGGGGGCGGCGGCGGTCGTAAACGCCGGTTTCAATGAAGTCTGTGAGCACATTATTGGCATTGGAGGCGCACACCAGCTTGCCAACGGGCAGACCCAGCTGCTTTGCCAGCCAGCCGGCCAGGATATCGCCGAAATTGCCGGTGGGCACGCAGAAATTCACCTTGTCGCCCATTTTGATCTGGCCACGGCGCAGCAGGTCTGCGTAGGCCTTAAAATAGTATGTAATCTGGGGAGCAAGTCTGCCGATATTGATAGAGTTGGCGGTGGACAGGCGCAGGCGGTTGCCGGCGGGGAGTCTTCCCTCCACGGCGCTGGCGAAGATGTTCTTCACGCCGGTTTGGGCATCGTCGAAATTGCCCTTGACGGCGCAAACCGCAACGTTATTGCCCTCCTGGGTGACCATCTGCGCCCGCTGCACAGCAGACACGCCGCCGTCGGGATAGAACACGCAGATCTTCACGCCCTCTACATTAGAAAAGCCTGCCAATGCAGCCTTGCCGGTATCGCCGGAGGTAGCAGTGAGGATCAGAATGTCCTCCTGCATACCCTTTTCCTTCTTAGCCGCAGTGAGCAGCTGAGGCAGCATACACAGAGCAACGTCCTTAAAGGCGGAGGTAGGACCACGGAACAGCTCCAGCACAGTAAACTTGCCGGTGTCCACGGTGGGGGTCAGCTCCTCAGTCTGGAATTTGCCGCTGTATGCCCGGCGCACCAGCTCGCCCATATTGGGAATGGCGGGCAGCATAGCGCCGATGATCCGCTGGGCCATCTGCATAGTATCCTCCTGCAGGCAGGCGGCAACGTCGATTTGGGGCAGCTTCTCCGGCACATACAGGCCGCCGTCGGGGGCTAAGCCGGACAGAACGGCCTGGGCACTATCCACGGTGGATAGACAATTTCGGGTAGAATGGTATAACATACTGGTTTCCTCCGCAATTTTCAGCTTTTTTTCTTGACTTTCTGCACAAATTCAAAGTATAATGGAAACAATTATTTTATTTATACAATAATTGTAATTACATTGGGTATATGATATACTTTTTTATAAGAAATTGCAAGTAATTTCAATGATTTTTTCATTGAACGAGAGAGACAGGAGGAAATGATTATGCGAATTGGTTTGTTAGGCTTCGGCGTTGTGGGCAGAGGTGTTTACGATCTGACCGCTTCCCGGGAGGATATGACCGTTGCGAAAGTTGTGTGTCTGGAGGATGTCTCCCTGCCCGACGCAGAGGTAACCAAAAACTTTCAGGATGTGCTGAAAGATGATTCTATCGATACCGTGATCGAGGCCATGGGCGGTCTGCATCCTGCTTATGAGTTTGTAAAGGCTTCCATCGAAGCCGGCAAAAACATCGTCACCTCTAACAAGGCGCTGGTTGCCACCTTCTACGACGAGCTGATCCCCCTTGCCAAGGAAAAGGGTGTGTGCTTCCGCTGCACCGCTGCTGTAGGCGGCGGTATCGGCTGGCTTTCTGAGCTGGAGCGGGCTCGCCGGATGCAGACCATCGAAAAGGTGGGCGGCATTATGAACGGTACCTGCAACTACATTTTGGACTCTATGACCCGTTTGGGCCTTGGCTATGACGAGGCGCTGAAGCAGGCCCAGGCTTTGGGCTATGCCGAAGCAAACCCCACCACTGACGTGGAGGGTATCGACACCTGGCATAAGGTGATCCTGTCTTCTAATGTCGCCTTCGGTATCAGCCTGGACACCAACACCGTGCCCGTTGCAGGTATCAGCAAGATCACTGCCGCCGACGTGGAGAATTTCACTGCCCACGGTCTGGTGTGCAAGCTGATCTCCACCGGTAAGTGTGCAGAGGGCAAGGTCAGCGCGTACGTGCAGCCCACCCTGGTAAAGCTGGGCGAGCCGGAATCCGCTGTTCCTGCTAACTTCAATCTGATCACACTGGTTGGCTCTGCCTCCGGCCGGATGAGCTTCTACGGTCAGGGCGCAGGTCGTTACCCCACCGCATATAATGTGGTGCAGGACTGCGCTGACGTGCTGGCAGGCCGCGGCTTCTACAGCCCCTACGGCGCAAAGGTTGCCGCTGAGAACACCGACAGCATGCGCTACTATGTTAGCGGCGCTACCGATGCCTGGCTGGAAGAAAACGCCGCAGAGCGTTGGAACAACGCCATCATCACAAAGCCCGTCACTGTGGAGGCTATGCACGCATGGCGTAAGGAAAACGCCGACGCCTTCATCGCAGCATTTGCAGAATAATCCAATAGGAAGGATAGATTTTCCATGTTGAAAGTAACAAAATTCGGCGGCTCCTCCATGGCAGACGCCGGTCAGTACATCAAGGTTCGCGACATTCTCATGTCCGACAAAGCCCGTCAGGTAGCCATCGTCTCCGCTGCCGGCAAGCGCAACAGTGGCGATCACAAGATCACGGATCTGCTGTATCTGTGCCACGCCCACACCCAGTACGGTGTGGCTTGCGACCCTGTATTTGAAATGATCACCTCCCGTTACATTGAGATTCGGGATGAACTGGGCATCCAGCTGGACCTGGAAACCGAGTTTGCAGAGCTGAAAAAGCGTCTGGATGCCAAGCAGGTCACCCAGGACGAAATGGCCAGCCGGGGCGAATATTTCTCCGCCAAGCTAATGGCCGCTTTTCTGGGCTTTGAGTTTGTGGACGCAGTGGATTGGGTGTTCTTTAACATCGACGGCACTGTGGACACCGAAAAGTCCTACAAGGCCTTCTGCGACAAGGCAAAGGGCAAGTGCGTGGTGACCCCCGGCTTCTACGGTGTGATGCCCGACGGCAGTATCCGCACCTTCTCCCGCGGTGGCAGTGATATCACCGGCTCTCTGGCAGCTGCTGCGCTGGATGCGGATGTCTACGAAAACTGGACCGATGTTTCCGGCATTTTGATGGCTGACCCCAGAATCGTGGAAAATCCCCACCCCATTGCCGAGATCACCTACGAGGAGCTGCGTGAACTGGCTTACGCCGGCGCTAACGTGCTTCACGAAGGCGCTATCTACCCCGTACGGAAGAAGAATATTCCCCTGAACATCCGCAACACCAACGATCCTGCCAACCCCGGCACTATGATCAAGAAGCATTTCGAGACCGAGGTGGATCCTCACCGGATCATCACCGGCATCGCCGGCAAGAAGGACTTCTCCATTATCACCATTTTCAAGAGAGGTCTGACCAATCAGGTGGGTATCCTGCGCAGAATCCTGTCTGTGCTGGAAAAGCACGGCGTTTCCGTGGAGTTTGTGCCCAACGGTATGGATAACGTTTCCCTGGCGATCCCCACCGACAAGCTGACTCCCCATCTGTACGCGATCTTAGCCGACATTCAGCAGGAGATCGCGCCGGACAACATCACCGTTCACGACCAGATCTCCGTGATCACTGCCGTTGGCCATCAAATGAAGTTCCGCCCCGGTGTATCCGGTAAGATCTTCGCCGCGCTGGGTCAGGCAGGCATCAATATCCGTATGATCAACCAGGGCCCCGATGAGCTGAACATCATCTTCGGCGTGGAAAACAAGGACTTTGCCGAGGCTATTCGGGTTCTGTATAACAGCTTTATCAAATAAGGGAGGATACCTTTTATGAAACAGTACACTGTTGCGATCCTGGGCGCCACCGGCGCAGTAGGCCAGGAAATGATCCACATTTTGGAAGAGCGCAATTTCCCCGTAGGAAAGCTGATTCCTCTGGCAAGCGAAAGAAGCGCAGGCAAAACCCTGAAGTTTAAGGGTGAGGACGTGACTATCGGCTTGGCCTGCGATGAGGCTTTTGAGGGCGTAGATATCGTTTTGGGCGCTGCTGAAAACGATATCGCCAAGAAGTTTGCCCCCGCTATTGTGAAGGCTGGCGCAGTATTCGTGGATAATTCCTCTGCCTTCCGTCTGCAGGACGATGTGCCTCTGATCGTTCCCGAGGTCAACCCCGAGGATGTGAAGTGGCACAAGGGCATTATCTCTAACCCCAACTGCTCTACCATCATTACCATGACTGCTGTGAACGCGCTGAACAACATCTCCCCCATCCGCACCATGACCACCTCCACCTATCAGGCGGTTTCCGGCGCTGGCGCAGGCGGTCCTATTGAACTGATGGCTGAGGTCGAGGCTCTTTCCAAGGGCGAAAGCTACGAGCCCAAGGTGTTCTCTCACCAGATCGCCTACAATCTGATTCCTCAGATCGGCAGCGAGCAATTCGAAGGCTACACCAGCGAGGAGATGAAAATGCAGAACGAGGGCAGAAAGATCATGCATCTGCCGGAACTGAAGGTTTCCTGCACCTGCGTCCGTGTTCCCGTTGTGCGCAGCCACTCCATTTCCGTTTCTCTGCACTTTGACGTGCCTGTAACTGTGGAGCAGGTGCGCCAGGTTATTGCAAAGGCTCCCGGCTGTAAGCTGGTAGATGATTTGGCAAATAAGCAGTATCCCATGCCTCTGGAAACCAGCGGTCAGGATATTGTGTATGTGGGTCGTATTCGTCCCGACCTGACTGACGATTGCGGTATCTGCCTGTGGTGCTGTGGTGACCAGGTCCGTAAGGGCGCTGCCACCAACGCCATCCAGATCGCAGAGTTGCTTATTCAGTAAGTAAATCACTTAGCGTGATTCACATATGAAAAAGGAGAATGAATATGAAAAAGAAAGTCTTATCCCTCGTATTGGTTGCTCTGATGGTCCTTTCTATGGCCGCTTGCAGCAGCCCCGCAAAAACTGAGGACGGCACCTATTCCGTGGGTATTGTCCAACTGATGCAGCACGTTGCTTTGGACCAGGCCACCGAAGGTTTCAAGAAGGCGCTGACCGAGAAGCTGGGCGACAAGGTCACCTTTGATGTGCAGCTGGCCAGTGGCGAAGCTACCAACTGCTCCACCATCGTAACCAAGTTCGTCAACAACAATGTAGACCTGATCATGGCAAATGCTACTCCCGCCGTGATCGCTGCTAAGGAAGCTACCTCCACCATTCCCATTGTGGGCACTTCCGTTACCGACTATGTTTCCGAGGAAGCTGCTATCGTAGCCTCCAACGAAGCGCCCGGAGGCAACGTTACCGGTTACTCCGATCTGAGCGATATTTCTGCTCACGTAGATCTGAGCAAGAAGCTCTTCCCCGAGGCTAAGACCGTTGCTATCGTTTACTGCTCTGCAGAGCCCAACTCTGTGATCCAGGGCAAGCAGGCCGATGAGCTTTACAAGAAGGCAGGCTTCACCACCGTCACCCTGACTGCCAGCGACATCACCACTCTGGCAAGCGTTGTGACCGCTGCCTGCGACCAGGCTGATATGATCTACATTCCTACCGACAACCTGTTTGCAGAAAATATGGAAGCTGTCAAGAACATTGCTGAGCCTGCCAAGATTCCCGTTGTGTGCGGCGAGGGCGGTATGGTGCAGGCCGGTGGCACTGCAACTGTGTCCATCGACTACTACTCCCTGGGCTATAAGGCCGGCGAAATGGCTTACAGCATTATGGTGGAAGGCGCTGACCCCGCCACTACCCCCATCGGCTTCATGAAGGCTGAGGATATGGAGCTGGTGATCAACCAGAGCAACGTTTCTGCCCTGGGCATTACCATTCCCGAAGATATGAAGTAAGCAAATACTCTTTTTCACAGAGGCGGGATTTTTCCCGCCTCTGTCCTAATAACCTGCCGGCTTTTTTACCGGCAATTGCCTTCGGAGGTTTTTCTTATGCAATTTATTTCCTCTTTGTTAAAGATGCTCCCCGACGCGGCTGCCCAAGGTCTTATTTGGGGCATTATGGCGTTGGGTGTGTACATCACCTACAAGGTGCTGGATTATTCCGACCTGACAGTGGATGGCTCTATCGTTACCGGCGGCGCAGTTTTCGCATTGCTGGTTTTGAACGGTGTCCCCATCGCTGTGGCAATGGTAGCCTCCTTCATTGCCGGCTCCATTGCAGGCCTGCTTACCGCACTGCTACATACCCGTTTGGGTATCCCCCCCATTCTCTCCGGCATTTTGACGCAGCTTGGGCTGTATTCCATCAATTTGCGGATCATGGGTAAATCACTGCTTGCCGTCAGCGTGGACAAGTTCCCCCTGCTGGTTTCCACCCGGAATCAAGGCGCCTCCTGCCTTGTGGCGCTGCTGTTTGTTGTGGCAGTGATCGGTCTGATGTACTGGTTTTTCGGCACGGAACTTGGCTGCTCCATCCGCGCTACCGGCGCAAATGCCAATATGAGCCGCGCCCAGGGTATCAACACCAACAACACAAAGCTGCTGGGTCTGGTGCTGGGCAACGGCCTTGTAGGCCTCAGCGGCGCACTCTACACCCAGTATTTGGGTAGTGTTACTGTCAATATGGGCCGCGGCGCCATCGTGATTGGACTGGCTGCCGTCATTATCGGCGAGGTTCTTTTCGGCAAGCTGTTCTCAAACTTTGCGTTGAAGCTTGCATCTGTGGTGATCGGCGCTATTCTCTACTATGTGGTCATCGCATTGGTGATCCAGCTGGGTCTGAATACCGACGATTTGAAGCTGTTCTCCGCAGTTTTTGTTGCGATTTTCCTTGCTGTTCCCCACTTGAAGGAAAAACTACACCTTCACAAGAAAACCAAAGGAGGTGTCTCCCGTGCTTGATATTCAAAATATTTTCAAGACCTTTAACGCCGGCACTGTAAACGAAAAAACCGCTCTGAACGGCGTTTCCCTCCATTTGAATGAGGGCGAATCCGTTGCAGTTATCGGCGGTAACGGCGCAGGCAAATCCACCCTTATGAATTCTGTGGCAGGCACCTGGTTTGTGGATAGCGGCCGCATTGTGCTGGACGGTATGGATATTACCCATCTGCCCGAGCATAAGCGCGCAAAGTACATCGGCCGTGTTTTCCAGGATCCTATGATGGGCACTGCCGCAACTATGCAGATCGAAGAGAATCTTGCGCTGGCTCTGCGCCGCGGACAGGGACGTACCTTGCGCAGCGGTATCACACGGGGAGAACGGGAGATGTTCCGTGAGCTTCTCAGCACGCTGGACTTGGGATTGGAAGACAGACTCACCGCTAAAGTTGGTCTTCTTTCCGGCGGACAGCGCCAGGCGCTGACCCTGCTGATGGCAAGCCTTGTGAAGCCCAAGCTGCTGCTCTTGGACGAGCACACCGCCGCCCTTGACCCCAAAACTGCCGCCAAGGTTATGGCTGTTACCAGAACCATCGTCAACCGTGATGCCCTCACCACCTTGATGATCACCCACAATATGCGTGACGCCATCGAGTACGGCGACCGTCTGATCATGATGTATGAAGGACGGATCGCCCTGGACATTGCAGGCGAAGAAAAGCAAAAGCTCACCGTTGAGGATCTGCTGGCCAAGTTTGGTCAGGCAACCGGCTCCGATGAGGCAGACGACAAGCTGCTGCTTTCTTAAATTCATAAAACGAGCATTCCCACGTCTGCGATAGCAGGCGTGGGAATTTACTTTTAGTTGGGAGTGCCACAGGCGAGAACCTTTTTGGACCGTCGAGGACGCCGGTCCCTACTGTTATAAAAAAGTCTGCTATCTATGGATAGCAGACTTTTTTGTTTAGAATTGGGTGGGCTCAATGTGCCAGATTTCCTCTGCGTACTGACGAATGGTACGGTCGGAGGAGAACTTGGCGCCGCTGGCAATATTCATCAGGCACTTTCTGCCGAATGCCAGCTTATCCGCAGAATCCCGGTTGGCCCGCAGCTTGGCTTCCAGATAGGATTCATAATCCAGCAGCAGGAAGTAGTGGTCTGCCTTGTGCCAGGCAGTGCCGTCAAGCAGCGCGTGGTACAGCTCCCGCTGGTCGTCATCGGTGGGAACTGTGCCGTCCACCAGGGTATCGATGGCCCGGTGCAGGCGGGGGTTGGTATCGTAGATGCCGCGGGCATAGTAGCTATCCCGGGCTTCATTGATCTGCTGCACGGTATGGCCGAAGATATAGTTGTTCTCCATACCTGCTTCCTTGATGATCTCCACGTTGGCGCCGTCCAGAGTGCCCAAGGTCACCGCGCCGTTTAGCATCAGCTTCATATTGCCGGTGCCGGAAGCCTCTGTGCCGGCGGGAGATATCTGCTCGGAGATATCCGCAGCGGGGATGATGGACTCAGCATAAGAGCAGTTATAGTTCTGCACGAATACCACTTTCATCTTATCGTACATATCCGGGTCGTTATTGATCATATGGGCGATCCGATTGATATAGCGGATGATCGCCTTGGCACGGGCATAGCCGGGTGCAGACTTTGCGCCGAACAGGTATACTGTAGGCTGGAAGTCTGTTAAGCTGCCATCCTTCAGACGGAAGTAGATGTCCACGATGGACAGGGCGTTCAGCAGCTGCCGCTTATATTCGTGCAGGCGCTTGACCTGCACATCAAACAGGAAGTCAGGGTTCAGCTTAATGCCCTCACGCTTGTAAACTACCTCACAAAGCTGCTGCTTTTTCTGGCGCTTTACAGCGTTGAACTGGCGCACCAAATCGTCATCGATCAGAGGCTTCAGTTGATTCAGCTTATCCAAATCTTTGAGGAAGTCGCCGCCGATGCGGTACTTGATCAGCTGGGTCAGCTCCGGGTTACACAGACCCATCCACCGGCGGGGGGTAACACCGTTGGTCTTGTTCTGGAAGCGTTCGGGGAACACCTCATACCACTGACGGAACACATCGTCCTTCAAGATCTGAGAGTGGATCTCTGCAACACCGTTGATATAGCTGCCTACGTAAATGGAGAGGTTTGCCATATAGGCGGTGTTATTATCCACGATAAACAATCCGGGATGCTCGGCCCTCAGCTTGGCATCGATACGGCAAATAATATCTACGATCTCCGGCACAACGCTACGCAGCAGGTCCAGATTCCACTTTTCCAGTGCCTCACCCATAACCGTGTGGTTGGTGTAGGAGAAGGTCTTTTGGGCAACGGCAAAGCTCTGCTCAAAATCCATACCCTCCAGCATCAGCAAGCGGATCAGCTCAGGGATCGACATAGCCGGGTGGGTATCGTTCAGCTGGACGCAGTAAAATTCTGCAAAGTGGCTCATATCCGTGCCGTGAGAGGTCTTATACACCCGCAGAATATCCTGCAGGGATGCGCTTGACAGCACATACTGCTGCTTGATACGCAGGCGCTTGCCCTCCCAGGTGGAGTCGTTGGGATAGAGCACCCGGGTGATGTCCTCGGCCTTGTTCTTTTGGGTCAAGGCCCGCAAGTAGTCCTGATCGTTGAAGGCGTTGAAGTCCAGCTCCTCCTCTGCCTCGCACTGCCACAGACGGAGCGTGCCGATATTCTGTGTGCCGTAGCCAATAACAGGCACATCATAGGGCACAGCCAAAACGGTATGGTCGGGAAATGCTACCCGCACAGTGTGGTTATACCGGCGGTAGGACCAAGGGTCACCGAATTTTGCCCAGTCGTCGGCATTTTCTTTCTGACTACCGTTTGCATCAAAGCTCTGCTTAAACAGGCCAAAGCGATAGCGCAGGCCGTAGCCGGACAGAGGAATGTCTGTGCTGGCGGCAGAATCCAGGAAGCAGGCAGCCAATCTGCCCAAGCCACCGTTACCCAGGGCCGCATCCTCGATTTCTTCCAAAATAGCCAGGTCCACGCCCCGCTGGGCGAACAGCTGCTTCATCTCGTCCAAGATGCCCAGATTGTACAGGTTGGAATACACCAGTCTGCCAATCAAATACTCCGCAGAAATATAGTAAGCCTTTCGCGCAGGCATACGGGTGTGCTTGGCGTTGTTCCAGTTATCGGAAATCGCCATCATCACCGCCTCGCCCAAAGCCTCGTGCAGCTCTTGCGCGCTGGCCTCCCGCAAAGACACGTCGTAAGCATATTTCAGCTTCGCCTCGGTCATTTTCAAAATATTTAAACAATTATAGCTCATATACAATCTCCTTAGCCTGAGCAATATAATCCGAATCCGCCTAATCTGCCCATAATGCAGTGTATGGCGCGAATCTATCATTGGTTCCATTTATTACAATGAGTATTGCCATATTTGCAAGATAAATATGCATGGATAAATTATAACAGTTTATTGCCACACGGTCAAGAAAAAGTCTTTGTTTTTGACACTTTTTTGCATTCTGCTGCTGTTACAAAAAGTGGCTGTTTTCAATGGTTTTTTCTTCCTGCCGGTCGCAAAACGCACCTGCGTGGCGGCAGGTGTATTGCAACAACAAAATCTCCGGAATGTTTGACCATTCCGGAGATTTTTTATGCAGTTAAGTAGCGCTTTGGAATTAAGCTTCCAGGTTGATGCCGGTTTCCTTGTTGAACACGTGGCAGTTGTGGCCGCCGAAATCGAAGTTCACAGCGGTGCCGGCCTTCATGGCAGCAACCTCAGCCTCGCTCATATCCATAGTGGAGATAACAGCGATGATGTCCTTGCCGTGGGTGTTCACGTGCAGGTGGACGGAAGAGCCCATCATTTCGTGCACATCGATCTTGCCGTCAACGCCGGTGTCACCGACGGTGATGTGCTCAGGACGGACGCCCAGAGTGATCTCCTGCTCGGCTACATCATTTGCAGCCAGCTTTGCCTGCTTGTCTTCGCTCAGCTCAACTACGTGGCCATACAGATCAACAGCATACTTGCCGTCCTTCTTGATGAGCTTTGCATCGAAGAAGTTCATCTGAGGAGAGCCAATGAAGCCTGCAACGAACAGGTTGTAGGGGTGGTTAAACACTTCCTGAGGAGTGCCGATCTGCTGGATGAAGCCGTCCTTCATAATGACGATACGGTCGCCCAGAGTCATAGCCTCGGTCTGGTCGTGGGTAACGTAAATAAATGTGGTGTTGATACGCTCGCGGAGCTTGATGATCTCTGCACGCATCTGGTTACGCAGCTTGGCGTCCAAGTTGGACAGAGGTTCGTCCATCAGGAAGACCTGAGGGTCACGAACGATCGCACGGCCGATAGCCACACGCTGACGCTGACCGCCGGACAGAGCCTTAGGCTTACGGCCCAGGTACTCGGTGATGTCCAGGATCTCGGCTGCCTGCTTAACCTTCTTATCGATCTCGCCCTTGGGAGTCTTGCGTAGCTTCAGAGCAAATGCCATGTTATCGTACACAGTCATGTGGGGATACAGAGCATAGTTCTGGAAGACCATTGCGATATCGCGGTCCTTAGGTGCTACGTCGTTGACCAGCTTGTTGCCGATCCACAGCTCGCCTTCGGTGATCTCTTCCAGACCTGCGACCATACGCAGAGTAGTGGACTTACCACAGCCGGAGGGACCAACCAGAACGATGAATTCCTTGTCAGCGATCTCCAGGTTGAACTGCTGCACAGCCACGACGCCCTTGTCAGTAATCTGCAGGTTGGTCTTCTTGGTTTCGCCTTCGTTCTTTCTTCTGGCGCGCTTCTTGGCGGCTTTCTCATCGTCACCGCTGTAGGGGTAGATCTTCATTACGTTTTTCAGGGTTACAGTTGCCATGTTTTTCCGACTCTAAATGTACCGATCCTTTCGCGTACATTCTTACATTCCGGAAAGCAGAATTCCGGATGCTTTACGACAGGTCTCCACACTGCCGCACCGTGAGTCTAACGGGTAAATTTCCTCCTTTTTTTACGTCATGGACACTATTTTGTGGAGTAGAGCCCATGCGTTGGGATACTAGTATGATATCATAACTTTTTCCAGCCGTCAACTGTGCTTTTTGCAGAAGTCGACAGGGTTTTTTATTAAGTTTTCTGCGTATTTTTTGTCATTTTACCGAAAAACTGCCATCTTTTGCTGTTGTCAGCTCTGCGCCGTAGTATGCTGCCATAGCATCCACAAGATAGCCCACGTCCTTTACCCCTGCGGTTTCATAGCAGGAGTGCATAGCCAGCTGAGCCAAACCGATGTCCACGCTGGGCACTGCCACCTGGGAAAGGGAAACATTGCCCAGGGTAGAGCCGCCGGCAATGTCTGCCCGGTTGCAGTAGGTCTGCACCGGCACATTGGCTTTTTCGCAGATCTTGCGGAAGATAGCTGCGGACAGGCCATCGGTGGTATACCGCTGATTGGCATTGAACTTCACCACAACGCCGCCGTTCATTACAGGGGCGTTGGCAGGATCGGCGTATTCCGGGTGGTTAGGATGCTGGGCATGGGCATTGTCTGCAGATACCAGGAAAGAGCCTGCAAGCTGGCGGCTTTTGTCCAAACCGAGAACAGCGCAAATGCGGGAAACGGCGCTCTCCAGCAGATCAGACCCTGCACCCTGATAGGAAGAAGAGCCTACCTCTTCATTGTCGAACACGCACAGCACAGGAATATTTCCCGTTTCCTTTGCCTGTAAAAAGCCCTGGGCGCAGCCCCACACGCACTGCAGATCATCCAATGCCTGGGCGGAAATGAACTCCCCGTTCATACCCCACACGCTGGATGGCTGACGCACATACAGATACAGATCGTGGCCTAAGATCCTGCCGCCGGCAAGGGTTTCCACCGCTTGCCAGAAGTCAGCCGTTTCCTTGTCGCCCAAAAGGGGGATCGTATCTGTGGCAGGATTCCACTTATAGCCATCGTTGGCATTGCGATTCATATGGATCGCCACATTGGGCATCAGCAGCAAATCCCGGTCTATATCCACCAAACGGCTTTGGATACCGTCCTCGGTTTCCACCAGTACCCGTCCGGCAACAGAAAGGGGTCTGTCCAGCCAGGGCGCTATCAGCATACCGCCGTAGCGCTCCACCGCCAGGCGGGTATATTGCCCCTTCAGCACCGCATTTTCCTTGACCTTAAAGCAAGGGCGGTCTGTGTGGCTGGCGGAGATCAAAAAGCCCTTGGGCGCGCCTTCCGGCAGGCGGAACGCCACCAGGGAGCTGTCGTTACGCATAAGGTAATACTTGCCGCCGGCTTTTATCTGCCAGTCGTTCCCTTCCTGCAGGCGGCAATAACCGGCGCGCTCCAGTTCTTCCTTTATGAGCGCCGCTGCGTGATAAACGCTATGCGCCTTGTCTAAAAAGCTACGTAAGCCGTTAACCCGATCCATAGTTTTTCCTCCAAAGTGTTTTCTTTATTTTAATAGATATTTTGCTTTCCGTCAACCTGGATCGCCAAAAGTTTTCCACAGGTCGAATTATGTCGAAATGTTCGGTTTTCTCCTAGTTTTATTGTTTTTTGTCGTTTTTTGTCGATAAATTATTCACATTTTTCCTTGCAAAAAGTCCACAGATATGCTAAATTATATTTGTCGCAACGCGGTAGGCCGTCTACCACAAACCTAGGGGAATATCTTCATTATGTCAGGAGAGGAATTTATGGACAATCACACCTGTGTCATCATCGCAGACAACTCGGAGGAGTTCTGCAACAGCCTTACCGCCGCCCTACATCAAACAGACCGCTTTCAGGTCATCGACACCGCCAGTGACGGGGAGCGCACCGTCAAGCTGGTGACCGAGCGCAAGCCTGATATTCTGGTTTTGGATATGATGCTGGCAAAGAAGGACGGCATCGGCGTTCTGAAGGCCATCAGTGCTATGGAACGCAAGCCCACCGTGCTGGCCACATCCGGCTTTATCACCGATTACGTGGCATCTGCCGCCGCCAATTTGGGTGTGCGATATCTGATGCTGAAGCCCTGTGATATGAGCGCTTTGGTGGAACGTTTGGAGGAGATCCGTGGTGGGGAGAGCCTGCGGGTGCCTGCAAGCCGTCACGCCGGTCAGCAGAATATTGAAACTATGGTCACCAACA
Source organism: Oscillospiraceae bacterium (assembly GCA_017416245.1). Lineage (GTDB taxonomy): Bacteria > Bacillota > Clostridia > Oscillospirales > Oscillospiraceae > Faecousia. The sequence goes on from JAFQCX010000022.1 coordinate 31,241, forward strand.
TCATTCACGAGATCGGTGTACCCGCCCACATTAAGGGCTACCAGTATCTGCGGGAGGCCATCATTATCGCCGTGGAGGATATGGATGTGATCAACGCGATCACCAAGATCCTCTATCCCCAGGTAGCAAAGACCTTCCAGACTACTCCCTCCCGTGTGGAGCGCGCTATCCGCCACGCCATCGAGGTGGCCTGGGACAGAGGCGACCTGGACACCCTGCAAAAATTCTTTGGCTATACGGTTTCCAATACCAAGGGAAAACCGACAAATTCCGAGTTTATCGCGCTGATTGCAGACAAGCTGCAGCTGCAGATGAAATCCGCCAGCGTTGCATATTGATAAGAACGCAGCCACCTTTTGGTGGCTGCGTTCTTGCGTTGTTGACAGCACTATTTTGTTGGGATATAATGGGAGTATCCCTTGTGAAACATTTAGTTCGAGGAGAAAAAGAGATATGAAAAAGACATTTGCATTGATCCTGGCGCTGGTTATGGTGCTATCCCTCGCGGCTTGTGGCAAAAACAAAGATAATTTTGCTACCGAAGGCAACACAGAATCATCCGCCAACACAACCGAAGCAAGCAGCACCGAGAACAGTTCTCTAGACGCTACCCCAAACACGTCTGACAACACTGCAGACAATACCACTGAAAACACCGATGGCAATGCCGTTGAAGGCACAAACAACGCTCCCAACACCAACGCTAGCAGCAACCCGAACGGTAACGCAGCCAATAATACTGGCAGCAGTAATACCAGTAACAACAATCCCCCCAGCAAACAGCCCGAATCCCATACGCATAAATACACATCCAAGATAATTGCTCCCACCTGTACAGCAGGCGGCTATACTATATACACTTGCGCTTGTGGTCATTCTTATAATGCCAACTATACCAATCCTACAAACCACACTTATTCAAAAAAAGTAACTGCCGCAACGTGCACAACACAGGGCTATACCACATACACCTGCACATGCGGTCATTCCTATATTGGAGATCAAACACAACCTGCCGGCCACAAATATAAAGAAGCAACCTGCTCGCAGCCAAAAACCTGCTCTGTGTGTAATAAAACAGAAGGGACAACTGTAGCGCACGTTTTAAATACAAACAAAGTTTGCAAATGGTGCAATCAGGTAGTGGCAGTTAATCCCAGTAATTTTAACGCAAATATCGCCTATACATATCTCGGAAAGCGTTATAACGGAGCAGCTTTCGGCCTTGGCGGTGAGTTGCAAGATGTTGATTGTTATGTTTGGACGTGCTTGAATTTTCAAAACGAACCTTACTATATGAGCCGCCAAGCAGGCGTATATTATGAATCAGACTCACCCGTAGATGGCACCGGATATACACTGCCCCACCACCATAACGGGAAATACTATTACAACATCGCACAAGCATCCTGGTTTGGTGGCGAAACAACATACCAAATTGTTGGTTCTGAAATTGTAGTCCACTTTGCCAGTGAAGGTGAAGAGACCGCTAATACGATCCACTTTGCCGTCTTATCCGATGGCACGCTAAAAGTTACCGCTATTTATGGCTACGATTTGCCTGAGAAAGCAAAAATACCAGTTGGTGCCATCTTCTACCCAAATGACAATCCATACCCGCAGCGCCACACATATTGACGCAAAACAGCCCTGCGTGAGCAGGGCTGTTGACATATTTTGGCAGGCAGGATATAATGGGTACAGAAACACGAAAGGAGCTTTAACACTATGGAAAACGAAGAAATCCTGCAGGAGGAAGAAGAATCCATTCTGACCCTCACCGACGAGAACGGTGAAGATATGAACTTTGAATACCTGGATTGCATCGAATATGAGGGCACTGAGTATCTGGTGCTGATGCCCGAGGAATCCAACGAGATCGTCATTCTGGAGATCCAGCCTGTTGACGAGGAAAACGAAAACTACGTGGCTGTGGAGAATGAAGACATTCTGGATGCGGTTTACGGCATTTTCAAGGAGCGCTACAAGGACGTTCTGGAATTTGAGGACTAAAGAAAATCGGGTGTGTAATTTACACGCCCGATTTTTTACATTTGTTGTCCTTGGAGATTGCCACGGGCGGCAAGCCGCCCTCGCAATGACAGTTGTGATTATGCTAAGAATTGCTTCAGAGGCTTATTCTTGTTAAGGACATAGTACAGCGCCGTACCTAAAGTCAGCAGCACTGCTGCCTCCCCTATGGCAACATAAAAGGCATTGAGCCAAAAACCGCCGCCAATATATGCCGTCAGCTCCCAACCCACCAAAAAGGCATTGGTGATTGCCGGCAGCGCCATAGAAAGCAGCGGGTAGCCTTTCACCGTTACCTTTCGCAGGGCATACATACCTGCCGTCGCCAGCAAGGTGGCCAGGCTTCCCACCAGAAAATCCAGCGGCAGCGCTCCGGCAAAGCTGATATTAAACAGCAGGCAGCCCAGGGTCAAGCCGGGGATCGCCGCGGGGGTAAACAGCGCCAGCACACACAGCGCCTCCGACGCACGGAACTGGATCGCCCAGGTGGCAGAGCCGGGGATCAGGGCATTTTGCAAATACGTCAGCGCCACATAGAGCGCTGCGATCAGCGCGCCAAAAGCTAAAAATCGACTTTTCTTCATAGTATTCTCCAACAAAAAATGGGCACTTTTCGTGCCCACAAAAAATGAGCGCAATGCGCCCACCTAAGCAGTACCTCCAAGTATAACTTCTTTGTCATTTCAAGCCAGCGCATACTGGTGCAGGAACCTCGAAACATTCGCTGGAGATTGCCACACCAGTGACATCGGTCACTGGTTCGCAATGACACACTTGTTTGGTATTGCCTTTGAATCCGTAGTTTTATTTACCGACAGGATGGTCACGAACTGTCCTATAAAATTTTCTTCATTATATACAGTTTTTGCGGGCCTGTCAATCGTGAATTTTCTGTAACATCCACAGTTCGCCCTTGCTCTTTTTAGCCGCTGTGCTATAATATGATTACTATGTGTCAATCAGGTGATTTCTATGAAAAAAATGCTATTGATCCTCAATCCCCGCGCCGGTACGAAAAAGGCCAACAAGGTGCTGGCGGATATCCTTTCGGTTTTCAACCGGGCTGATTATAACGTGCAGGTCTACATTACCGCAGGCCCTAAAGACGCCATTTCCGCCATCAAGCAATTTGCCCCGGAAAAGGATCTGGTGGTCTGCTGCGGTGGTGACGGCACCTTTAACGAAACCGTTACCGGATTGATGGAAGCCGGTCTTGACCTGCCCATCGGCTATATTCCTTCCGGCTCTACCAACGATTTTGCCAACTCTTTAGGCCTATCCTCTGACCCTGTTACCGCTGCCAAAGACATTGTCAGCGGTGCAACCGTGCAGCTGGATGTAGGCAAATTCGGCGACTGCTATTTTTCTTATGTTGCCTCCTTCGGCGCTTTTACAAAAGCTAGCTATGCCACCCCGCAAAACGTAAAAAACGCCTTGGGTCACACTGCCTACTTGCTGGAGGGCATTCACGAGTTGTCGCAAATCCGCAAAACCCGTTTGCGCATCGAGCTGGGCAACGAGGTGCTGGAGGACGATTATCTGTTCGGCGCAGTATGCAATTCCACCAGCATCGGCGGCATTCTTACCATTGATCCCCAGCAGGTGGATATGGGTGACGGTATGTTCGAGGTGCTGCTGGTACGGGCGCCCCGGGATCTGACAGAAATTACTGAGTGCATTCTTGCGGTGCAAAAGCAGCAGTATAACTGCCGTATGATGACCTTCCGCAGTGTGCAAAGCATTAAGATCACCGCAGATAAGGACATCCGCTGGACGTTAGACGGCGAAAAAGCACCCAGCTGCGCTGAAATTTCCATTACCAACCTCCACCACGCCATCCATTTGGTCAAATAAGGAGCTGCTATGATCAATTCCACCCTCTGCTATATCACCCGGGGTGACGAGGTGCTGATGCTTCACCGGGTCAAAAAGAAAAACGATGTGAATCAGGATAAGTGGATCGGCATCGGCGGCAAGTTTGAAAAGGACGAGACCCCTGACGAGTGCCTTTTGCGGGAAGCAAAGGAAGAAACAGGCTTGACCCTCACAAATTGGAAGTGCCGGGGCGTGGTCACCTTCCTGACCAACGGGCCTTGGGACGGAGAGTATATGTATCTGTTCACCGCCGACGGCTTTGAAGGTGAACTGAAAAGCTGTGATGAAGGCGATCTGCAATGGGTCAAGTGGGATTTTCTTGACAGCCTCCCCCAATGGGAGGGAGATAAAATCTTCCTGGATCTGTTATGGAAGGATGCACCGTTCTTTCTGCTGAAGCTCCGTTACGATGGGGATAAATTGGTAGAAGCGGTGTTAAACGGAAAAAGGATAAAATAACCCTACCCCGGAGATTGCCACGTCGCTACGCTCCTCGCAATGACAGAAAAAAGGCACGCTCAACGAGCGTGCCTTTTGGTTTTTGTAGAGAATCAGTCTTCCTTTGCCTTGGAAACAACCAGGTTGACGATGATGCCCAGGATCAGAGCGCAGGCAATGGAAGTCAGGGTCACCTTACCAAAGGTCAGGGACAGACCGCCAATACCGGCAATCAAAATCACAGCAACCACGAACAGGTTCTTGCTGGCGCCCAGGTCGACCTTCTGAATCATCTTCAGGCCGGACACGGCGATAAAGCCGTACAGGGTCATACATACGCCGCCCATTACGCAGTTGGGAATGGAAGCCAGGAAGGTGATGAAGGGGCCAAAGAAGGAGATGATCATACACAGGATAGCAGCGGTGGTAATGGTCACCACGGAAGCATTGCGGGTGATAGCAACACAGCCAACGGACTCGCCGTAGGTGGTGTTGGGGCAGCCGCCGAAGAATGCGCCGGCGATGGAGCCAACGCCGTCACCCAGCAGAGTGCGGTGCAGGCCGGGCTCTTCCAGCAGATCGCTGCCAATGATGGAGGACAGGTTCTTATGGTCTGCAATATGCTCGGCAAAAACCACGAAAGCAACGGGGATGTATGCAACAGCTACGGTTGCGATGTAGGTGCCGTCGATTTCCTTGAAGCCCTTGAAGGCCTCCACGAAGGTAAACTCAGGAACGGCGAAAATCTTCATGTTGTTGAACGCTGCAAAATCAATGACCTTCAGCGCATCATTGCCAGTAGCATTGCCGATCACGGTGAAAATAGCAGCAACAACATAGCCAACCAGAATGCCCAAAACAAAGGGGATCAATTTTGCCATCTTCTTACCGTAAACAGAGAACAAGATAATAGCAAACAAGGTCACAATGCCACAGATCAGCGCCACGTAGGGGCTGCAACCGGCTACGCGACCGGTAGTCAGGTCGCCTACGGCATTGCCTGCCAGGGAAAGGCCGATGATAGCAACGGTGGGTCCGATAACCACAGGAGGCATCAGCTTATTGATCCAGTTAACGCCTACCAGCTTAACAACAATCGCGATGACCACATATACAAGGCCTGCGAACACAGCGCCCAGCAGGATGCCTGCGAAGCCGGCAGCTGCAGATGCCGCGCCTGCAAAAGCAGCGCCCATAGAGCCCAGGAAGGCGAAGGAAGAGCCTAAGAACACGGGGCTCTTAAACTTAGTGAACAGCTGGTAAACGATGGTGCCCACGCCTGCGCCGAACAGAGCGGCTGCCTGGCTCATACCGTTACCGATAATAGCAGGAACTGCGATGGTAGCTGCCAGAATTGCCAAAACCTGCTGGAAAGCAAAAATCAGCATCTGGCCGAACTTGGGTTTGTCTTTGATACCATAGATCAAATTCATAGTGTTTCCTCCAAAAAATTTTTTTGGAAATCGGAACGCGGAAAACCTAGTTTTCCCGTACCCGTTCCCTTCTTTTGAGTATATCTCTTTTTTCGGCAAAATGCAAGGAAAAGTTCATAATTTGTACAAAAAATACGGGATGTGTAATCTGCACATCCCGTATTTATATTTTTATCGGCTGCCCTTGTCGTAGGGAATGCCCTCAGCCTTGGGGGCGCGGGATTTCTTGGAGGTGAAGGACAGCACGATCAGCGTGATCAAATAGGGCAGCATCCGGTACAAGTGAGAGCTGATGCCGATTTCTGCCAGCATAAACACGCCGTCGCCGTTGATGTCGATACTGCCGTAACCGGCGGCAATGCACTTGAACAGTCCGAACAGCAGTGCGCCCAGAGCAATGTTCAGCGGCTTCCAGTTACCGAAGATCATAACAGCCAATGCCAGGAAGCCGAAGCCTGCCACATCGCCGTTGGCGGTGCAGTTGGTGGCGGTGAGGGCATACACGAAGCCGCCCATACCTGCCAGCGCACCGGAGATAGTAGTGCCGGCATAGCGCATCCTGTATACATTGATTCCCAGAGAGTCCGCTGCCTGGGGATTCTCGCCGCAAGCGCGCAGCCGCAGGCCGAACTTGGTAAAGTAAAGAATCACCGACAGAACCACAAACACCAGAATGCAAATGTAGGTAGCAAGATAAACCTTGTTCAGGAAGGTCTCTCCCAAAAAGCCCCACTGCACATTCTTATCCACACCGAAGGTGGATTTTTTGATCATAAACCAGGAGGCCGCATCGCCTTGCGTCATTTGCAGGGTGTTCTGATTGGCCAGGATCCGCACCAGAAACAGCACCAGCGCAGGCGCCATCAGGTTCAGCGCTGTGCCGCCGATGGTTTGGTCCGCCTTCAGATTGACTGCGGCAAAGGACAAAAGCAGAGAGAAAAGCGCGCCAAAGACCGCCGCTACCAGCATTGCCAGCAGCTCCAAGCCCTGCAAGGTCCAGTAATTGCCCATACGGGCGGCATCCAGAAACACATCAAAGTCCTGCATCAGCCGCACAAAGTACACGCCGACGAAGGCGCCCATGATCATAATGCCTTCCAGCGCCAGGTTGATAATACCGCTGCGCTCGGCAAATACGCCTGCCAGCGCCACGATCATCAGAGGAATTGCAAACAGTAATGTCTGTTGAACCACAAAAGTCATACCGTTTTTCCTCCCTTCTTGGCTTTCCTTTTGCCCAGCCACATTTGGATCACCAGGCTGAATGCGCTCAGATACACGATCACCGCGATCACCACGTCGGTAATGTATTCGTTATAAGCGGTTAATGTGGTGAGCTGCTGACCTACAATGTTCAGCATTGCCATAAAGATGCCGGAGAACACCACCGCGATGGGGTGATTCAACGCCAGCAGCGCAACGGGAATGCCGTTAAAGCCGGCAGCAGGCAAGGCCTGATAGGTGATCCAGTAGAACTCGGTATTGCCGGAGAGCCAGTAAAGGCTTGCGCCGCCGGCAGCCAATGCCCCAGCCATAGCCATACTTAAAATGATGTTCCGCTTGTCGGGAATACCTGCATAGCGGGCTGCGTGGCGATTTGCGCCGCAGGCCTTCAGCTGATAGCCCAAGGTGGTCTTATTCATAATGATATACACCACGATGGCGATCAAAATTGCGATCAGGATACCACCATTGACCTGAGATTCGGGGAACAGCTTGTCCAGTCCCATTTTAGAGGTAGCTACATTGTTGAAGGTGGTCTTATAAATATAGCCTGTTTTCGTGCCTTCGGCTACGTTTTTCAAATTACTGATATCAAACAGCCACGTGACCACATTGGCGGCGATCCAGTTGGTCATAATGCAGGCCAGCACCTCGTTGATATTGAGAAATGCCTTCAAAAGACCGGGGATCGCGCCCCACAGAGCGCCTGCCAGCATACCGCCAAGGAATGCCAGCAGCCAAATGATTGCAGGAGGCACTGCCTCAGAGGGAATCTCCAACGCAATAAACAGAGTTGCCAGCGTACCCATCAAATACTGACCGGGCGCGCCGATATTGAACAGACCCGTTTTGAAAGCAACCGCCACAGAAAGGCCTGTCATGATCAGGGGTGTGGCGCGGAACAGCATATTGCCCCAGGAGCTGGGGTTGAAGCCCCAGGTCAGCTGGCCTGCCTCACGGCCTGTGGAAAGCAGGCCTAAGAAAATCAGCCGTACGCCGTCCCAAATGCCTTTTCCGCCGATGTTATCCTTGCTGAGGCCCACAATGGCCGCCACCAGAGCGCCCACCGCCAGGCCGATGACAATGGACAGCAGGGAAGCAAACACCTTACGAGAGCTATCGCTATTTAACAGCGTTTTTCCTTTGTTCATCGCTTATTTGCCTCCTTCCGCTTTTTTCGCGCCTGCCATATACAGACCCAGTTCCTGTACGGTGGTGGTTTTGGGATCCAGCTCACCCACGATCTCACCCTCGTACATAACCAGGATCCGATCAGACAGGTTCATAACCTCATCCAGCTCCAGGCTTACCAGCAGCACTGCCTTGCCTGCATCACGCTGGGCAACCAGTTCCTTGTGGATATGCTCAATGGCGCCTACGTCCAGGCCGCGGGTGGGCTGGACTGCCACAACAAGGGGCTTGTTTCTGTCCATTTCACGGGCGATGATCGCCTTCTGCTGGTTGCCGCCGGACATACTCCGGGCAATTGTCACAGGACCTTGGCCGGAACGGACATCATACTGCTCAATGAGGGTATCGGCATAGGCCCGAACCGCATCGTTTTTGATAAAGCCCAGCTTTTGGAAGCGGGAACTTTGGAAGCTCTGCAGCACCATATTCTGCTCCAGGGTAAAATCCAACACCAGGCCGTGCTTATGCCGGTCCTCGGGGATATGGCTCATACCTGTTTCGCTGCGGTAGCGGATAGAGCCGCGGCTGATATCCTTGCCGCACAGGGTAATCGTACCGCCGCTTGTCTTTTCCAAGCCGGTCAAGCCGTGGATCAGCTCTGTCTGACCGTTTCCGTCGATACCTGCAATACACACGATCTCACCGGAGCGCACCTGGAAGGAAACGTTCTTTACCGCATCGTTCTTATGGATCTTGGAGGGAACGGTAAGGCCCTTTACCTCCAGCACTGTATCACCGGGGTTGGCATCCTTCTTTTCCACCTGCAGCTGCACAGGGCGGCCAACCATCATATTGGACAGCTCCTGCTTGGTAGTGTCCGCGATGTTCACTGTGCCGATGTACTTGCCCTTCCGCAGAACGGTGCAACGGTCGGCAACCGCCATAATTTCGTTGAGCTTGTGGGTAATGAACAGAATCGACTTGCCCTCGGCGGCAAAGCCCTTCATAGTTGCCATCAGCTCGTCGATCTCCTGGGGAGTCAGCACGGCTGTGGGCTCGTCGAAAATGAGGATCTCATTATCCCGATAGAGCATTTTCAGAATTTCCACACGCTGCTGCATACCAACGGTGATATCCTCCACCTTGGCATTCAGGTCTACCTTCAGACCGTAGCGGCGGGACAATTCCTCCACCTTTTTTCGCGCCTCCTGCTTTTGCAGGAAGCCCATGCGGGTATCCTCCGCGCCCAGAATGATGTTATCCAGCACGGTGAACACATCGATCAGCTTGAAATGCTGGTGGACCATACCGATATTCAGCGCGGTGGCATCGTTGGGGTTATTGATGGTGACAACTTCCCCATTCTTTTTAATAACGCCCTGCTCAGGCTGATACAAGCCAAACAGAACAGACATAAGCGTAGACTTGCCTGCGCCGTTTTCGCCCAAAAGGGCGTGGATCTCGCCGCTTTTCAGCTGCAGGGTGATATCGTCGTTGGCGACAATACCGGGGAACTCTTTTCTGATGTTGAGCATTTCAATAATGTATTCCGATTGCATATTGAATCTGCCTCCTTCTCCTGTATTCCCAAATGATTTGATTTAATTATAATGGATTTATATGGCAAATGCAAGAAATATTCCAACAAAATGACAAAGCAGACGCACCTGTCAGATGCGCCTGCTTTTCCTTGCTTTTATTCTGTCAGCGTTGCCAGGTATTCTTCTGCGTAGTGGACTGCCACAGCGCCATCAGATACCGCCGTGACGATCTGCCGCAGGGCCTTGGCGCGCACATCTCCTACTGCAAACACGCCGGGAATATTGGTGGCAGTGGTTTCGTCGCCCACAATATAATTTCCCTCGTCCAGCTCCAGCATACCCTTCACAAGCTCTGATGCCGGCTGTCTGCCGATTCCCACAAACACACCGTCGCAGGGAATTGTGTTCTTCTGTCCGGAGTGGACATTCTGCACTACGATCTCACCGGAGCGGATCTCCTGCACCTGGCTGTTCCAGTAAAACTCCACGTTCTGCGCCTGCATCAAGGGCTTGTGGTATACCCGGGCTGCCCGCAGAGTATCCCGCCGGTGGACAAGGATCACCTTCTCCGCCACACGGCTCAGCAGCAGCGCATCTGCCGCTGCGGTGTTGCCGCCACCGACCACCACCACGGTCTTTCCCCGATAGAACATCCCGTCGCAGGATGCGCAGTAATGCACGCCTCTGCCAAGCAGCTCCTGTTCCCCGGGAACGCCTAAATGCTTGGGATTCGCGCCGGTGGCAACCACCAGCGTTTTGCCGTAATACACGCCCTCCGGGGTCTCGGCAGCCTTCATTTCCGGCTGCAGCGACAGCTTTGTTACTTCCGTATATCGGGTCTGTGCGCCGTATTTTTCCGCGTGCTTACACATTTGCTGGCCTAAGGTGTAGCCGTCAACACCATCTATATAGCCGGGATAATTGTCGATTTGGGGTGTTTCCACCATCTGTCCGCCGGCTGCCAGCTTTTCCAGCACCACCACGGACATTCCGGCTCTTGCGGCATAGAGGGCCGCAGTATAGCCGCCGGGGCCGCCGCCCACGATGATCATATCATAAACCTTGCTCATAGGTATCGCTTTCCTTACAGCATAGCCAAGATTTGCGCTTTGGGCTTTGCACCCAGGGATTGATTCACGATCTTACCGTTTTCAATGACCAGCAGGGTGGGAATGCTCACCACCTGATACTGACTGGCCAGCTCCGGCTCTTCATCCACGTTTACCTTGCAGACCTTAATATCTTCCCGTTCGTCAGCGATCTCGTCCAGGATCGGGCCGATCATTCGGCAAGGACCGCACCAGCTTGCCCAGAAATCCAGCAGCACCGGCTTATCGGAATTCAGAACTTCCGCTTCAAAAGTATCCTTCGTAATATGCAACACAGCCATTTTATATTCCTCCTTAAACATTTCTGTTTCTAGTATACCACAGTTTTACCGGTTTTCAATCAAACCGCCGTGGGCGCCTTGCGGCGTTTTTTCAATTTATACAGCTCCTCGGTTGCCAAACGGGTTTTAGCCACCACATCACCGTCGGCGGGGAAGCAGTAGTAAAGCGCATCCTTGTTTCCGATGCAGATCACATCCCCGATCTCATACCAATAATAGTCTGCATACAAGCCGTAGCAGCTCAACGGCCCCTGGGAATAATCCAGTTTACCGTCGCAGCCTGTAAGGTGGAAGCCGTTCTCATCGTGGATCAGCTTGCCATCTCCCACCCAGTACAGGGCCTTGGTATCCACCAGCATAGCGATTTTTACGTTCTTTTCTAAGCGGTAGGTGCCTTCCTCCAGTTCCTTGCGCACCTGCTGCCGCTGCCAGGCGTACCAATCGGGAATGTGGGTGAAGGCAGGCTCATCCGCCACAAGGTAGCCGTGCTTGTCTAAGGTGTAGGTCTTTCCGCAGGCCTTGCAGGTTAACATAATTCCTTTCCCCTCTGTCTGTCCCTCTGCGTGGCAATGGGGGCAGCGGTAGAGGATACGGTTCAGACCGTCTGCGCGGAAAGGCTCATTGATGACGATGTTATTTTCCTGCTGGTAGCGGAAATTATCAAAGGAAAAGGCCTTATCCAGCAGTTCATCCAGCTGGGCAACGGTCAACTCCTTTACCTGCTGAGCAGTGGCAAGGCAGGTCACATCTGCCCGCACCGTTACTTTCCGCTTTTGCAGGCAATTATACAGCGGATCCCGGGCAAATGCCCCCTGGGTGATCACTGTCACCACCGGCACATTCAGCTTTTTCAGAAGCACACCCATTTTGCGGGGCAGGGGCGTAGCCGTTCCATCAAAGGAATAGCTGGCCTCCGGATACATCAGTACACTGGTACGTTTTTTCTTCAGCAGGTACTCCATATCCCGAATCAGCGACACATCGCTGACGAATTTTTGCGTAGGAATGCAGCCCAGCAGCCGCATCAGCCAGCTCTTTCCCACAAAGCCATCTGAGGTGCATACAATGCCGTAGGGCTTGGGGAAGAAGATTTTGGAGGCGATTTTCAGATCGATAAAGCTGGAGTGGTTCATCAGGATCAAACACGGCTCTTTTTTGCCGATTTGCTCCATACCATGGGTTTCGTAGGTAAATTTCGTGGGAAACAGGTCGAAGATCGCCAAAAACCGCACCACCAACTGCAGTAACCACAAGGGCTTCAGCGGGTCGCGATGCTTCGGGCGGGGCAATGCCATCACCTGCTCATAGGTGCGCTGCTGGGTTTTGATTTTCATAACCGGTTCCTCTTCTTCTTTATCTATTATTCATATTACTATATTGGCGCAAAGATAGCAAGAAAAATCTGCTGGAAATGGGGCAGCGCAAAAAGTGCTGGACATCGTCGAATTCTGCTGGTATAATAGGAACAAGGTATTATGTATACCAAACTGAAATTAACCAAAAGGGAGGGCGTTTCCTATGAAATGTCCATTTTGCGGCGACCAGGAAAGTAAGGTTGTAGACTCCCGTCACTCCGAGGACGGTCAGAGTATCCGCCGGCGCAGAGAGTGCTTAAACTGCCAGCGTCGTTTCACCACCTACGAGATCGTGGAGAGTCTGCCTATTATCGTGGTAAAGCGGGATGGCTCCCGTCAGGCTTTCGACAGGAACAAGATCCTCAACTCCATGGTCCGCGCCTTTGACAAGCGGCAGGTGGACGTAGCCGACCTGGACCGCATTACCACAGAAATCGAACAGTCTATCCAGAACACCCTGGAGCGCGAGGTCACCACCGATGCCATCGGCCAAATGGTAATGGAGCGCATCAAGCCTTTGGACGAGGTTGCCTATATCCGTTTTGCCTCCGTATACCGCCGGTTCCAGGACGTGCGCAGCTTCATTCACGAAATCGAGATGTTCCTGGAAGAGAAATAAGGAGTTCCCCCAATGGAATTGATTAGTAAGCTATTTGACATGGATCTGTCAAAGCTGGTGCCAAAGCTGCCTGTTTTTTTGAGCCTTATGCATACCCTTCTGGTGCTGGCAGTGCTGATCGGTCCGATCCTGCTGGTAACGCTGGGCGCGCTTTACTTATTCAAGCCCGCCCCCGAAGCCAATTACAAATACGGCTTTCGCACCTATTTTGGAATGGGCAGCATTGAGGCCTGGCAATTCTCCCAAAAAATTGCAGGGCTCATCTTCGGCGCCCTGGGCGCGCTGCTGCTGATCATTATGTTCATCGTGGTGCTGACGTTCATTAAAAAGGATCTGTTTCAAATTGCCGGCACTGCCATCGTATGCTTGATTTGGGAGGCCGTCTTAACCCTTGCCGCCAGAGTAACAATTTCCGTTCTTTGTTGGAAATACTTCGATAAAGACGGCAACCGCAGAAAGTAAAGATAAACCCCCTGTGCAAAACTGCACAGGGGGTTGTTATATGTTTTTTTACGGCTGCCAGCCATCCACAGGCTTCTCCCGGAAATAATCCCGGACGCTGAGCCCTGTGGTTTTCTTAAATAGTCTGCTCATATAGGCAGGATCATCAATGCCCACATTATATGTGGCTTCCTTCAGGCTTAGATTTTTCGTTTCCATCAGCTCTATGGCCGCGTACACCCGCTTTCGGTTTAAGTAGGCCAACACGCTGCAGCCCTCCACCCGCTTAAACACTCTGTGAAGATACCCCTCTGAGATTCCCAGGTGATTTGCGATATCCTCCACCTTCAGCCTTTCGGCGTAATTCCGGTTGATGTATTTCACCGCTTTTGCCGCATAATTTCGCTCTGAAGGAAGCGCGCCTGTTTCCTCCGCGTCCAGCTTTCGCAGGGTAAATTCCGTCACCGCAGAGAGCAGCTGATACCACTGGGCAACCGCTGCTAATCTATCTGCCGGTTCTGTTGACGTATGAAGGGCTACGATCTTTTTCAGGATATTCAAAACACTGTCGTAGCTGTCCTCCAAATATTCCTGGATCGGAAGCAGGGCAACATTTCCCGCTTTCATCCGCGCTTTCAGAGCAGCAATGTCACAGCCGCTTTCGGTGTCGTGACGCCGGATGTTGTATTTCACCCGCACCGCCGCTGTGGTATGCCGGACCCGCTCTCCGTTATAAGCATAGCAGGTGGCAGACATATCGCTGGTGATCAGCCCCAGCATACCGGGTTGAGAAATGGACACTGTTCCGTCCGAATGCTCAGAAACCATCCTGCCCGCCTCCGGAACGCTGATTTCCAAAAAATCCGGCTTGTGGTCAAAAAAATTCCTGTGTTTTTGGGCGTCCACCCGCCAGGCAAACACAAACTGCGGTACGCCCAACAGCTCAATTTCATAAAAGCGCATACCCTCACCTCCAAAATTCTGTTTCTATGGTAACACATTATGTCAGTTTTGTCCATCTTTATGAGGATACGGCATTCCCATATGAACTCCGTTTGTTTATAATAAAAACAAATTTTTAAGGAGGTATCTCTATGCAGAAAAACTGGCAGCGACCCCGCACCACGCGGCTGTATATCCAACCGCCCAAGTCCCAGCGCTTTTTCACCCTCTGGCGAGAGGGCAAGTTCTGCTTTGGCGAAATAGAAACACCCATTACAGATTATCTGGCGCAGACCTCTTCCGCCCTTTGGTTTGTGGACGGCGAGGGTGAGCAACTGGATTTCCGCAACGCAGAGTATGTGATGCAGCCCAACGGCATTCCTGTCCACGGTCTGCGAAACAGTGTTGGCGATCTGGATGTGCAGTGGGAAACCTTTGCCACCTGCGAGCGGCTTTCCACCTGCTACATAAAACTGACCCTTACCAACAACAGCGATACTCCTTTGACCGACCGTTTTGGCTTTGCCCTGCGTACCGGCCAGGAAAAGAAGCTTCTGTTTGACTCCCCGGATAACTACGGCTTCTACGCTCCCAAGCTGGACTACTGGCTGGACATCCCTGCCACCTGGAAACAGGAAGGCTGTGTGTTCCGGGATGGAGAACGCACCCTCAAGAGCTGGGGCGAGCTGGACTTTGCGCTGTGCGAGGACACCGGCTTTGCCTATGCAGATTTCTCCCTTGCGCCTCAGGAAAGCCGCAGCGTCTATTTTGCCTATGCCCCCACTGACTTCACTGCAGATGATTACGATACCCAGCGGGAGCAGGTCTTCCTCTTCTGGGAAAAGGAGCTTTCCCGCATTAACAAATTGCCGGAAAGCCTTACAAACGACCCGGAAAAGGTGCAGCTGATTCAGAATCTGGTGGTACACATTCTCCAGTGCTTCTGCTACAGCAAGGGTAACAATTACCTGCTCTCCCGTCAGGGCGGCCTGCAGCGGCAGATTTGGACCGGCGAGGCCAACCGCGTACTGGATGTACTCCCCTTGATCGGCGATTTCGATGCTTATGTGGAGCCTGCCATCGATACGTACTTTAACGTATTCTGGACACAGACCGGCGAAGTCGTGCCCTTCGGTATCTGGTGGGCTATGCAGACCGGCAATGTGCTGTTCTCCTTCTCTAAGTACGCGGTAGAGCGGGATGCGGCGTATTTTGCCAATTATCGGGAAAAGGCTGTCAAATCCTTCCAATGGATGCGCGCCACCCGGGCAAGCACCGTAGCCGCCGGAAATATTGTTGCCGGGCTTTTCCCGCCTCTTTCCAGCTGCGATGATGACCTGGTCTTCCAGAACTGGAACATCACAGATACCAGCAACATCATTGCCCTGCAGGCATTTTTAGAAGCCTGCAAGCATTTTGATGACCCCATTACGCCGGAGGTCGCGGCAGAACTGGAAGACTATGTGGGTGTTATGCGGAAATACTGGAACCTGCGGGTGGAAGAAAATAAGGATTCCGACGAGCTGCCGCCTTACTATGCGCCCATTGGCGATAACACGCCTTACGAAAAGAGCTTCCTTTTTAACGCCATGACTTGGTCTGCCATCAATGTTGTGGATGCCCCGGTGGAGGACTGCGAAAAATTCCTCCGGTATCTGAAGCGGCGCAGATTGCAGGTGGGCGGTCTTTACAACAAAATGCCGGAAAACCTTGGTCCTACCGGCTCTATGAAGCACAGCTACAATGGCGTAGGAAAATCGGTGGTCTGGTATACCTCCACTGCGGAATTCCAGTTCTTTGCATACTTTATGCGCCACGGGATGCTTAAGCGCTGCGAGGAGATCATCCGTGACCAGATTCGTTTTTCCATGACGGACGAATGCTATATGGTGGAGCGGTTCCACGAGGACAACCCCTGGTTCATCCCCTGGTCTCCCAACGCTTCCGCCAACGGAAGACTTATCACTATGCTGATAAGCTACTACAAATAAACAAAATGGCGTGTTGCAATTTCGCAACACGCCATTTTCATACTTATAACTGTTCCCAAAGCCAGGGCAGCTGGGTTTCAAACTCTCCGCCATAGGGTGTGGCTTCAGATGTGTGTTCCAGCACCCGTTCCACAAACTTTGCCGCCAGCTCTCCTGCTTCCATAGGGTCACGTCCCAGCAAATAAGCCCCTGCAAACACGGCGCTGAACATATCGCCCGTGCCGTGAAGGGCATTCGCCCGCCGGTCTGTGTGATAGGAGAACATTCCCTCCTCCCGGTGGATGCCCACAAAGCCAACTTGGTTTTCGGCAGGGGTCACGCCGGTGATGACCACCGTTTCCGTCTTGCGTCCGCAGAGCTTTTCCAGCATCATACGGAGCATATGCCCGTCGGTCTGCTCCGGATAGGGCAAACCCGTCAGCAGGCAGGCCTCTGTTACATTGGGAAGCACCACATCTGCCATTGCCGCCAGATCCCGCAGGACTGCTACGTGGTCCTGGGTAATGCCCTTGTAGAGTTTGCCGCGATCTCCCATTACCGGGTCTAAAAACACGGGACAGTCGAAGGTAGAAATCACTTCTGCCACCGCCTCAGCCTGCTGTGGGTCGGACAGGTAGCCGATGAGGATAGCATCAAACTCTGCGCCGATCTCCTGTAAATGGTCGCAAATGGGGGAAATTTCCTCTGTTAAAGAGCGAATATGGGGTTTGGGAAAACCTGTGTGCGTACTAAGCACCGCAGTGGGCAGCACCGAACAGTTGATTCCCATCGCCGACAGGATCGGCAGCGCCACCGTCAGGCTGCACCTTCCTACGCAGGATAAATCCTGAATAACAAGTATCTTTTTCATATTAAGCAGTGGGAAATCGAGCGCCGATAGCCCCACCGAAATCCTTTCATTTTTTCCTTGTATTACCCTTTCCTGTGGGGTACTGAGCAGTTTGCAGAGAGCGGCTTTTCGGCAAGACAAGAAAAATCGCGCAGGGAATACCCGTTGGTATTTTCAAGGGATTTTCCGCAGTATTGGCGGAAAGCAGCCTCTGGAAACCTATCGGGGTTCGGTTTTCCACTGCTTCAATCCTGACCGGCCCGCTTCTTCATCAGCTCACGCATACGCTGGCTGTGATCCAGGGTGCGCTTGCGAATTCGCAGGCTCTTGGGGGTGCATTCCAGCAGCTCGTCGTCTGCCAAAAATTCCAGACACTGCTCCAGAGAATAGTTACGGGGTGTCACCAGCCGCAGGGCTTCATCGGAGCCGGAGGCGCGCATATTGGTCAGCTGCTTCTTCTTGCAGACGTTGACGGTCATATCCTCGTTCCGGCTGCAGATGCCCACCACCATACCGGCATACACCGGTGTGCCGGGGCCGATAAACAGAGCGCCACGCTCCTGGGCTGCGTGCAGACCGTAGGTCACTGCCTCGCCGGACTCGAAGGAGATCAGGGAGCCTGTCAGACGGCGCTCCACCTCGCCCTTCATAGGGGCGTAGGAATCCAGCACCGAGGACATAATGCCCTCGCCACGGGTATCGGTCAAAAATTCACTGCGGTAGCCGAACAGACCGCGGGAAGGCACTAAGAACTCCAAGCGGTAGCGGTTACCCATAGGGGTCATAGACAGCAGATCGCCCTTCCGGCGGCCCATTTTTTCAATGACGCTGCCCATGCATTCTTCCGGCACGTCCGCAACCATCCGTTCGATGGGCTCGCAGACCTTGCCGTCAATTTCTTTCGTCAGCACACGGGGGGTGGATACGGAGAATTCGTAGCCCTCACGGCGCATGGTTTCCATCAAAATGCTAAGGTGCATCTCGCCGCGGCCCGCCACGTTGAAGGCATCGGTGCCCTGCTCAGTCACGTGCAGGGATACATCCTTTAAAAGCTCCTTATCCAGCCGGTCACGAAGATTCCGGGAGGTGACAAACTTTCCCTCACGGCCTGCAAAGGGAGAATCGTTCACCGCAAAGGTCATTTCTATGGTGGGATCGGAGATTTTCACAAAGGGCAGGGGCTCTATCGCATCGGGGGCGCAAAGGGTTCTGCCGATGGTAATATCCGCCATGCCGGAAAGGGCCACGATCTCGCCGGCGGAAGCCTCCTGCACTGCCTGCTTGCCCAATCCGTCGTAGGTATACAGGGCAACCACCTTGCCCTTTTGCTTGATATCAGCATTGTGGTAGTCGGTAATGACCACTTCCTGGTTGACCTTGATGGTACCCCGCTCCACACGACCCACGGCAATTCTGCCCACGTACTCGTTATAATCGATGGCAGATACCAGCAGCTGCAGGGGCGCGTTCGCATCTCCCTCGGGAGCAGGCACGTAGTTCACGATGGTTTCAAACAGGGGAATCAAATCTGTACCCAGCTGGTCGGGGCTATAGGAAGCAATGCCCTGACGGCCGGAGCAGAACACAGTGGGAGAATTGAACTGCTCGTCGGTAGCGTCCAGCTCCAGCAGCAGCTCCAGCACCTCGTCCATTACCTCGTGGACACGCGCATCGGGCTTGTCCACCTTGTTAACAGCAACGATCACCTTATGACCCAGCTCCAGGGCCTTACCCAGCACAAAACGGGTCTGGGGCATAGGACCTTCCGCGGCGTCTACCAGCAGGATAACGCCGTTGACCATTTTCAGGATACGCTCCACCTCGCCGCCAAAGTCCGCGTGACCGGGGGTATCCACAATGTTGATTTTATAGTCCTTGTACTGGACAGAGGTGTTCTTTGCCAAAATGGTAATCCCACGCTCCCGCTCCAAGTCGCCGGAGTCCATCACACGGTCCTGGGTCGCCTGATTTTCCCGGTAGATACCGCCCTGCTTGAGAAGCTCATCCACCAGGGTAGTCTTGCCGTGGTCAACGTGAGCGATGATCGCAATGTTTCTGATTTTTTCCTGTGTTGCCATATAGTTGGCCCTTCTTTCTCAACAAATGTAAAATTGCCATTTCATCCTAGCGTACACTATACCACTTCCCCAAAAAAATTGCAATCAATTTGGTAATTTTTTACGATTTTTCAAGGTATTTTGCCCTTGCAAACCTGTACCCCCTATGATATGATAGTAAACACATTGTAAAATCGATAACTATATACTTTCAGGAGGCATCTTCATATGGCTTATTATTTTCCCGAGCCCAGCCATACATTCAGCGAATATCTGCTGATTCCCGGCTACACATCCGAAAACTGCATCCCCGCAAATGTATCCCTGCGCACCCCTCTGACCAAGTACCGCAAGGGTGTGGAGGAGCCTGCAATTTCTTTGAACATTCCCATGACCTCTGCCATTATGCAGTCCGTTTCCAACGACACGCTGGCAATTGCCCTGGCAAAGGAGGGCGGCTTGAGCTTTATCTACGGCTCTCAGACCATTGAATCTCAGGCAGCAATGGTTGCCAAGGTCAAGGGCTACAAGGCAGGCTTTGTGGTTTCCGCCTCCAACCTGACTCCCGATGCTACCCTTAACGATGTGCTGGCACTGAAGGAACGCAACGGCTTCTCCACCGTGGCAATCACCGAAGATGGCACTGCCACCGGCAAGCTGCTGGGTATCGTCACCAGCCGTGACTACCGCATAAGCCGTATGGACGGCTCTGAGAAGGTTTCCACCTTTATGACTCCCAGAGAAAAAATGGTGGTTGCCCCCGCTGACACCACACTGAAGGCTGCCAACGATATCATTTGGGAGCATAAGCTCAACAGCCTTCCCATCGTGGACGATGAAGACCGGCTGATGTACTTCGTATTCCGCAAGGACTATGCCTCCCACAAGGCCAATCCCCAGGAACTGCTGGACGACAAAAAGCGGTATTTAGTGGGCGCAGGTATCAACACCCGGGACTACGCTGAGCGTGTTCCCGCATTGCTGGCTGCCGGCGCTGACGTGCTGTGTATCGACTCCTCCGAGGGCTACTCCTGCTGGCAGGCAAACACCATCAAGTGGATACGTGATCACTATGGCGACAGCGTAAAGATCGGCGCAGGCAACGTGGTTGACCGTGACGGCTTTATGTTCCTTGCCAAGGCCGGCGCTGACTTTGTTAAGGTCGGTATCGGCGGCGGCTCTATCTGCATCACCCGTGAGACCAAGGGTATCGGCCGCGGACAGGCCACTGCCCTGATCGATGTAGCTGCTGCCCGTGATGAGTATTTCGCAGAGACCGGCATTTATGTACCTATCTGCTCTGACGGCGGTATCGTACACGATTACCATATGACCCTGGCGCTGGCTATGGGCGCTGACTTTATGATGCTGGGCCGATATTTTGCAAGATTTGATGAGTCCCCCACGCCCAAGGTGCTGGTGAACGGCTCTTATATGAAGGAGTACTGGGGCGAAGGCTCTAACCGCGCCCGTAACTGGCAGCGCTACGACCTGGGCGGCAACACCAAGCTGACCTTTGAGGAAGGCGTTGACTCCTATGTTACCTACGCAGGCAGCCTGCACGACAATGTGGAAGCAAGCCTTTACAAGGTCAAGTCCACTATGTGCAACTGCGGCGAGCTGACGATCCCCGATCTGCAGAAGAATGCCAAGCTGACGCTGGTATCCTCCGTTTCCATCGTAGAGGGCGGCTACCACGACGTTACTCTCCGTTCCGGCTCCAGCAGCAAATAAGAGGAACTGATATGTTTTTTTATTATCAGAATTCCCTTTTGGCATCGGCTATAAGCATCTTTGGCTGCTTGATGATCTTTATGGGCGTGACAGATGCGGTGAGCGAAAAGTATCTCTTCATTGGTCTTGGCCTTGTTTTAGTGATTGCCGGCAAGCTGATCTCCAAGCGCAAGGCTTTCAAGAAATGGTGGGAGCAGGTGGAAGATGCCGGTCTGGAAGAACGCATCAAAACCGATGTGGCAGTGGCAAAGGTGGTTTACAGCAAAAATCCCATCAGAGCCACACTGAAAAAGATTGAATCCCTGAATCCTGCCGCTGCGGAAGCGATTCGGGAAGAGGAAGATTACGAATAACAAAAATCCCCGACTGTGAAAAGTCGGGGATTTTTATTTGGCAATTGCAATCTTTCCCAATACAGGCTATAATACTTCTAACAACGAAGCAAGGAGAATGACCTTGGAAAATTACTTTAATATGAAGTTCACCCTACAACAGGTGAATGCGATCTCCAATTTGGGCCTTGCCCATATGGGTGACGGTGTGTATGAGCTGATGTGCCGGACGCATCTGTGCGCTGCCGGTGATCATACAGTACGAAATCTTCATAAGGACACGGTGAATTTGGTAAAAGCCCCCACACAGGCCGCTTTTGCGGATAAAATCAAGCCCTTTCTCACCGAAGAGGAAATGGATTTTTACCGCCGTGGCAAAAACGCCCACACCCACGCCGCCCCCAAGTCTGCAAGCCGTATAGAATACGCAAAGGCAACGGGCTTGGAGACCCTGTTCGGGGCGCTGTATCTGCTGGGACGCAGAGATCGGCTGAACGAATTGTTCGCAATGATGATGAAAGAGGACGACTAAATGGCCTTTGATGCATATTTTTTATCGGCTGTTCTTGGTGAGATCCGAAAAAACGCCTTGGGTGGTCGGATCGAGAAGATCCACCAGCCCAGTCGGGATACGGTTCTTCTCCACTTAAAATGCGCCGAGGGGCGGCAGAAGCTGCTGTTTGGAATGAATCCCACCGCCCCCCGTCTGCACTTGACTGCCGTCAGCCCTGAAAACCCTGCCGAGCCCCCTATGTTTTGTATGCTGCTGCGCAAGCACTTAAGCGGCGCGCGGCTGGCAGAGATCAACCAGATCCCTATGGAACGGTGGGCAGAGTTCACCTTTGATTGCATTGACGAGATGGGTGACGCGGTGCAGAAAAAGCTCATTGCCGAGCTGATGGGCAGGACCTGCAATCTGTATCTATTAGGCGCTGACGGGCGAATTATCGATTGCCTGCGGCGGGTTGGTTTGGACGAAACTGCCAAGCGCCCCGCTTTGCCCGGTATGTACTATCAGCTGCCGATGCCCATTGAAAAGCAAAATCCCGTAGATTTTGCGGATTTTGCAGGCATTTTGGCTGCGCCCGGCGCGGATATTTTGGCTGACCGGCTGATGGACAGCTTTGGCGGTCTTTCTCCCCTTGTGTGTCGGGAGGCTGCGCTCTTTGCTGCCGGTGACACCGATGCCCGGGTGGAGGGCATGGACGTTCCCGTGGTTGCGGAAAAACTGGCGCTGTTCTTTGGTGAGCATCTTCGCCACCCTGCGCCTTATCTCTACACCTCCTCTGACGGCACACCCAAGCAGTTCGCCTTCTGCCCCATTCGTCAGTATGGCAGCTGTATGGAGGTCAATTCCTTCGGAGAACTGCTGGACAGCTTTTATACCGTCCGCGACCGGAAGGACGCTATGCGTCAGAAAAGTCAGACTGTGCGGAAAACTGTGCAAAATCTCTGCCAGCGGCTAACCAAAAAGCTGGCCATTC
The DNA here is from genome assembly GCA_017416245.1 of Oscillospiraceae bacterium. Taxonomy (GTDB): domain Bacteria; phylum Bacillota; class Clostridia; order Oscillospirales; family Oscillospiraceae; genus Faecousia. The sequence continues at coordinate 54,088 of JAFQCX010000022.1, forward strand.
AGGAAAAGGAACGGCTGGAAAGTCTGGATCGGGAACGTTTACGTCAGTTAGGGGACATTCTCACCGCCAATCTGCACCGCATCCAAAAAGGGCAGACCAAGGTGGTGGTGCAGGACTTCTATGACGAGAATATGGCGGAAATTGAGGTTGCCCTCTCCCCCATTCTCTCCCCGCAGCAGAACGCGGCGAAATTCTACAAGGACTACGCCCGTATGAAGACCGCCGAAAAGGAGCTGACCCGTCAAATTGAAATCGGTCAGCAGGAACTGACCTATTTGCAGAGTGTTTTAGAAGAGCTTAGCCGGGCAGATACAGATGCGGAGCTGGAGGAGATCCGGCAGGAATTGCAATCCGGCGGGTATTTGAAAATGGATACCGGCAAGCGGAAAATGAAGGTGGCAAGGCTCTCCCCCATGCGGTTTGAATCCACAGACGGCTATCCCATTTATGTGGGCAGAAACAACCGGCAGAACGATGAGCTGACCTTTAAAATGGCCCGAAAGGACGATATTTGGCTTCACGCCTCCAAGGTACACGGCAGCCACGTCATTATCGCCTGCGCAGGCGTAACGCCTCCCGACGACACCATCACCCAGGCCGCTCAACTGGCAGCCTACTACGCAGAAACAGGTGGTGGACAGAACATCCCCGTGGATGTGGTGCCTGTGAAGCTGGTAAAAAAGACCCCGGACAGAAAGCCCGGTATGGTCATTTACCACTCCCACCGAACTGTGGTGGTCAACCCCTACCCGGATATCGTGGTAGACCCCTTGAATGCAGAGAAAAAGCCGGAAGCGTACGGTACGAACTCCTAAGAATAGTTTTGAATAAGAAAAATACGTTCCTTTCCAGCAAGAAGACGGCAGAGAATATTTCGTATTCTCTGCCGTCTTCTTGTCAAGCACTGCACTTGCGGATGCAAATGCAAATATTTCAACTCCCAGTTGGAGCGTGTAACATTGCCTCTATTACAACAAACCGCGATTTGTGTTATAATGATTTCACACCGGTGATAATGAAGATGCAGGAGGTTTTTATGGAACTAAAGATTGGAGAAAAGATTGCAAAATACAGAAAGCTTAAAGGCTATACACAAGAACAACTTGGCGAATTGGTTGGTGTTTCGGGACAAGCTGTATCTAAATGGGAAAATGGCGGAGTACCCGACACATATTTATTGCCGAGTATTTCTGCAGTTTTGTGTGTATCTATTGATGCCTTGTTCGGAGTAGAAAAGAAAATATCTGATTACTCTCAAGATGAAATACTTGACAATTTGTTTAGGTTTTGCCTTCAAAAGACCCACTGCAAAGATGACGAAATAGATTTATTCAAATTTATGTTTGATACTATATGGACTTTGCAAAGCGCATATTTCGGGAATGAAAGCCGACCGATATTAAAAGATGTTATTGACAATAATCGCGGCAATCAGCAAATAACATCGCAAATCATCAATGATAAGGGAACAACATATTTATCGCTTGTAGAAAACTTCCCCTTCTTTTGCGCTGTCTGCGATACCCCGGAAATATCAAAAAAGATATTGTCCGAAAAAAACTTTGGGGAGTTTTTCTCATTACTTGCTTCGGAAGATGGAATGAAGGCAATTATTTTCACGCAAAGCACAACAGAAACAAGTCAATATACAGCGGATATGATTGCTAAGAAAATCGGGATATCACTTGAAAGATTTCTTGAAATTGAACCGCTACTTATTAAATACGGTCTTTTGAATGAAGATAGCTTAACGTTAGATGATAGCATAATCAATGTGTATCATAAGTGGAGCAATCCCGAAATCCGTCCCCTATTGATGATGGCATACCAATTCATAAACGCAAGACAATGTTATTACAACTTCACTTGCAACAGAACGAAACCCTATTTTGAATATGAATAAAATGTATTGCCAAGAGTAACCGCATAGTCACTCTCAGCGGTGATTCATTTCATTTATTATCCTATCGTCTTTGCGATGGTGAGTAAGTGCGTACTTGCGAACGACTAATAGTTGCCCCTACAATATTTTTACAGGGTGTCGAGGATGCAACCCCCTGCAATTGTTTGCGGCGGGAGCAAGCCCCCGCCCTACAATGGTATCCGATAGATGCAGAGAACAAAAAACCGGAAGCGTAATGCTTCCGGCTTTTTGTTATTTGCTGGGGATTGCCACAGGTGCTACGCACCTTCGCAATGACCGTTTTTTAGCGGACGTATTCGATGACCACGCGGCGGTTGGGCTCAGTGCCAACAGAGTAGGTGGTAATACGGTCGGTATCCTGCAAAGCGGCGTGGATCACGTGGCGCTCGTAGGCGTTCATAGGCTCTAAGGTGGTACGGCGGTGTGCCTTCAGCACCTGCTGCGCCTTCTTCTGTGCATAGCGGCGCAGGGAGTCCTCACGCTTCTGACGGTAGCACTCGGCATCCACGTTGATGCGGATGTGACCCTCGATGCCCCGGTTCACGGTGTAGTTAGCCAGATGCTGCAGAGCATCCAGTGTATCGCCCCGACGGCCGATAAGATATCCCAGATCCTCGCCGGTCAGCTCTACCATATAGGTGTTCTCCTCTTCCTTCCAGGCGTGGGGAACAGCACTCGAGCCCATATGCTCCAGCAGACCCTTCAGGAATACCTCGATTCGCTCCTCCACAGAGCCGGGCGCTGCAGGAGCATACTCCTTAGGCGCAGCCTTGGGGGCTTCTACCTTGGGCTTACGCTCCTTGGGCTGTTCCTTCTTGGGAGCAGGCTTGGGAGCTTCCACCTTAGGTTCTTCCTTCTTTTCTTCCTTGGGCGCAGGTTTTGCCTTGGGCTTGGAACGGGAGGCAGAGGACAGCGCCACCTTGGGTGCGGGATCCGGTGCCTCATAGGTAACCTCTACCTTGGCAGGGGTTGCGCCAATGCCCAGAAAACCGGACTTGGCCTGAGCCAGTACCTGAACAGATACATTATCTCTGTCCAGTCCCAGCTGGGTAAGGGCATTTTCGATGGCTTCATCGATGGTTTTGCCCGTAGTAACGATGGTTTTTTCCATTGCTTATTCCTCCGTATTGTTGGAAGCATACCGATTGGGGTCGTAGTTACGGCCCTTGCAGTAGGGACGGCTGGGGATCCCGGACATCACATTGGGCTTGTCCTCTTCCTCTACCAAAAGGCCCTTCCTTGCGGCATACTCCTTTGCAGCGGCTGCCTTGGCGGCCTCCTGCTCACGTTGTTGCTGCTGCTGCAGCTTTTTCTTACTGGTGTTGGTGGTGATGCCGTCGGGGTTGGCAGCCCGGCGCTCTGCGCGCAGGCGCTCTTTCTCTGCCTCGATGGCTTCCTCTTCCATATGCTTCTTCAGACGCTCTGCATCCTCGGCATCGTAGATCTTGCGATACTTCTTGGTCAGATACACGTCCATCGCTGTGGAAACAAGGCCCTGCACCAGCCAGTACAGGCTCAATGCGCCGGGCACTGTGAAGCCGATCCACAGGGACATCAGCGGCATCATATACAGCATCACCTTGCTGGTCTGATTGGCTTGGGAGTTCTTGGCGGTTTCCTTGTCCTGCAGGCCCTTTTCATCCGTCACCAGAGAATTGTTCATTCTCTGGGAAATGAACATACTCAGCACCTGGCCGCCTGCAGACAGCACAGGCAACAGGAACAAACCGATGTTTGCCCAGTTCCAGGTTTCCCACTTGAATACATTGAAGGTGGGAACCAAGCCCAGGTCAATGCCCAGGAAGCTGAAGTTCAAGCCCTCCAGGGTAGCGGGATTGGTCACGATATCCTTTAGTTGCTCTGCAAACTGAGGAATCAGGGGAGCCGCGATCAGCTGGTAATAGTACTCGTTTTTACCGAAAGCATCAGGCGCTGCGGTTTTGATGGTCTCTACGATCTTGCCTGCCACCTCTGCGCTCTCGTGGAGCATATACTGAATGGGCTGGCGGATTACCGTATACAGGGGGATTAAAATCAGCAAAGGGAGCAAGCTCCACAGACAGCCGCCACCCATAGATACGCCCTCTTCCTTATAGAGCGCCTGGGTCGCCTCGTTGAGTCTTTGCTGGTCGTTCCCGTACTTCTTCTGCAAAGCCTGCAGCTTGGGAGACAGTCGGGACATCTTCATCGTGCTCTTCTTGGACTTTGCCGTTGCGGGGAACAAGATGAACTTCAGGGCAATGGCAAAGATAATCAGCGCCACGCCGTAGTTACTGGTCAGCTGATTCAGCCAGGAAAGCAGATAGCCAAAGGGCACCTGGACAAGATCAGCCAGTTTGAATGCGAGAATCATTTGTCATTCCTCCTTGGGGAATCAGGGAACGGGGTCATAGTGATCCCCTTTGTAAAAGGGATTGCAGCGCATAAGGCGCTTAAAGGCCAAATAGCCGCCTTTTAATGCCCCGTATTTGTGAATGGCTTCCAATGCATAAGCAGAACAGGTTGGCGTAAAACGACAGCAGGCAGGTCTATAGGGAGAGATACTACGCTGATAAAAGCGAATCATTTTCAGTAATAACCGTTTCATTGGGCGTTTAAGATCCCTGCTTTTTCCGCAAGGGAAAGATAGGCGCCGGTCAGCTTTTCAAACCGGGCATCGATACACCGGCTTCTTGCTACCACAACGATATCCCAGCCGGGGGCAAACCGATCCTCATTCAGCCGGTAAACCTCCCGCAGGCGACGTCGCACACGATTCCGAACCACCGCATTGCCCAGCTTTTTGCTGGCGGTGATCCCCACCCGATTGGTGGCCGTATGGTTGGGCTTGGCATAAAGCACCAAATATCCATTGGCGTGGCCGGAGGTGGCATAAAGACGTCTGAAAATATGATTCAGCTTCAGCGCACAGGAAAATTTCATAAACATCTCTCCTTGGAAGTCCTCTGTCTTGCAAGACATTCTAATATGCCTAAACAAGGCAAGCTCGGTCAAAAGTTTGCCCACAAGACGCACTTGAGAAAATGAATTATTGATGGATTGGCAGAAGATTTTGTTCCAGTTCGAGGTTGAAAGCCGCAGGAATACTTTGTGTATTTCAAGGCTTTCAAAACGATGAACTGGGGCAAAAGATTCGCCAAGACACAATCAGACATTTTTGAAAGTGCGTCCACATAAAAAGGGGGCGGGGCGAATAGCCATTCGCCCCGCACGGACTCCCATTTTGCTTTTCAGCGGTGGCCTGCTATCATTGAGCTACCAATTTTTGCTTAAGCAGACAGAACCTTGCGGCCCTTAGCACGGCGACGGGCAAGAACCTTGCGGCCGTTGGAAGTAGCCATTCGGCTCCGGAAACCATGAACCTTGGAACGATGGCGACGGCTGGGCTGGTAGGTACGCTTCATATTTGTACACCTCCTTGAAATCACATATGCTCGACAGCCAGTTGGCTGCAGCGAAACAAAGTTTATGACCATACGTAGTCACGCTAACATAGTATAACCGATAAATCCACCAAGGTCAACAACTTTTTTCTACACTTTTCCATTTTCCCCCTTAAAAAAGAAAAAGTAGGGGCGAGCATTGCTCGTCTGCCTGTCCGATGTTCCTTTGCGTCAACGGACGGCCAATGGCCGCCCCTACAATTAAAGACACAGTGTTGCTGCCCTTCCAAAGGCAAAAAAAGAGGAAGGCCGAAGCCTTCCTCTTATGTTTTGCAGAAATTACTTAACTGCGTTCACAGTTACGTTAGCGGTGCTCTCGGGGAACTCAACCAAGTCAGCCTTAACAGCAACGGAGCCATCCTTGATCTTAGCAAGCAGAGCCTCGTAGTCAGCGACCTTCCAGTTCTTCAGGGACCAGGTAGCGGTGGGCAGGCCAACAGCGTTGTCCTTTGCGCCCAGAGCAGTGCCGGTGCCGCCGATCTCAGCGAACTTGCCCTCGTAGAACTTAGCCAGCGCCCACTGTACGGAGTCGGCCAGGCCCTTCATAGCGGAGGTGATGACGGTGGGAGACTGGCTGGACTGGTCAACGTCAACGCCGACGACCTTGCCATCCTCAGCGCCTGCAGCAGCAGAAACAGAGGTGAACATAGAACCGCCGCAAGCGAAGATAACTTCGGTGCCGTTCTGGTACCAACCGATAGCCATAGTCTGCAGTTCGTTGGATGCGGAGAAGGTAGCGCCGTGGAGCCAGGAGTAGTTCAGCTCAACCTTTACGCCCTTTGCAGCAGCGGCAGCCTCAGCGCCCTGTGCGAAGCCGTAGCCGAAGCGCTGGCAAGCGGGGTTAGTGCCGCCGCCACCACCGGTGAAGCCCAGCTTGGTGTAGCCTTCCATAACGGTAGCGTAGCCAGCCAAGAAGCCGGACTGCTCTTCCTGGAAGGAGATGCCTGCGATGTTCTTCAGAACGGGGCTGCCATCAACGCCTGCTTCCTCAGCAACGGGATAGCCGTCGATGAAGATGAAGCTTACATCGGTGTACTGCTTTGCAGCAGCGCGCAGAGCGCCTTCCTGCATAAAGCCGGCAGCAACAACTACCTTAGCGCCGTTATCGCAGGCAGCCTTAACTGCATTGATACGGTCATCGTCGGTAGCCTGGTTGCCATTGGCGGGCATATAGTACTTATAGGTCTTGTTGTTGTTGGCAGCGTACAGCTTCACGCCGTCGTAGGTGCCCTGGTTGAAGGACTTGTCCTTCAGCGAGCCCACGTCGGTGATGAAAGCGATCTCGTACTTGCCATCGGCGCTGGTCATCTCGTCAGCGACCTTCTCGGGATCGGTAATGGTTGCGTTGGCGTCATCGTTGTCAGCAGGCTTATTGCCGCAAGCAGCAAACATACCTACGACCATCAGAACGGCCAGAAGCAGTGCTAAGAACTTTTTCATTTTGTTTTCCTCCATATTTTTTGTTGGTGTATTACCGCTATTTATTGTCGCACATTTCTACAAAAAAATCAACCGTTTTTCCGTTTTTTGTCAAAAATAACGAAAACTTATCGCATATGCTTATCCGCTTGAAAGCTATGGGGCAAAAGCTCTGCCAGAGTAACGGTCTCATAGGTGTTCTCCGCCCCTGCCAGGTAGACGATAAAATCATCTCCGCAGAATTCCCGCATCACCTGGCGGCACACGCCACAGGGCGGGAATGCCCCTGTAATATTGCCGTCCTTGCCGCCGCAGACCGCAATGGCGGTGAAGTTCCGATGGCCGTCATAGACCGCCTTGAAGATAGCTGTGCGCTCTGCACAGTTGGTAGGGCCATAGGCGGCATTTTCGATATTGCAGCCCTGATAGACCGTGCCGTCGGCGCACAGGAGCGCCGCCCCCACCTTGTAGCCGGAGTAGGGTACATAAGCGTGGGCCATGGCCTCTTTTGCCAGTTCAATGAGTTTTTCGGGGGTCATAGTGTTTCCGCCTTTCATCGTATTATTGTTTTGGGGATTGCCACACCAGTGTGCGCACTGGTTCGCAATGACACGCTTAGCGTTAGAGATTGCCACGGGCGGCAAGCCGCCCTCGCAATGACATTAAGAATTGTTATAAATGATTATACGGGAAAAGGGCGTGTTTTGCAACACGCCCCCTTAAGTTTTATTTCTTGATGCTTCTTTGGATCAACTTGACGATTTCCACAACAGGAATCACCAGAATTGCCAGTGCAATGGAAATGGCGTACTCGTCAAACCCAATGGTAGTAAAGCCAAAGGCATTGGCGATAAAGGGCACTTCGATCACCAGTGTAGTCAGCACCAGGCTTCCCAGCATAGCCGCCCACAGGACTTTGTTGTGGCTCTTCAGGCTGAACACGGACTTGCGCTGAGAACGCAGGTTGAAGGAGTGGAAAATTTCGCACATACTCATTGCCAAAAATGCCATGGTCATACCGTGGCCGGACTCGCCGGCTGCCCGCAGGGCAGCAAACCAACCTGCGCCAAACTCGAAGGAAGCGCCAATCAGGTAGGCAACCACGGTGATCACAGTCACCAGAACGCCCTGATAGATCACGTCGAAGCCCAAACCGCCGGCAAAAATGCCGTCGCCGGAATCTCTGGGAGGACGGTTCATAGTATCCGGCTCTGCCTCCTCCATACCCAGCGCCAGGGCCGGGAAGCAGTCGGTTACCAGGTTGATAAACAGCAGGTGGACAGGGTTCAGCAGCACGAAGCCCAAAAGGGTCGCGCCGAACACACCCAGCACCTCCGACATATTGGAGGCAAGCAAAAACTGGATGGCCTTGCGGATATTGTCGTAGATCCGTCTGCCCTCGCCTACGGCGGTAACGATGGTGGCAAAGTTGTCGTCAGCCAGCACCATATCCGCCACGTTTTTGGTGACGTCGGTGCCGGTGATGCCCATACCCACGCCGATGTCGGCAGACTTGATGGAGGGGGCGTCGTTGACGCCGTCGCCGGTCATAGCGGTGATGCAACGGTTATACCGCCAGGCATTGACGATACGGGTCTTATGCTCCGGCTGCACACGGGCGTAAACGGAATACTTCTTCACCGCCTCGGGCAGATCCTCGTCAGAAATGCCGTCCAGCTCCGCGCCGGTAATGGCCTGGGAGGCGTCGGTGATAATGCCCAGCTCTCTGGCGATTGCGACGGCGGTATCCTTATGGTCACCGGTGATCATCACAGGACGGATACCTGCTGCGGCACAGGCCTGGATAGCAGGCTTTACCTCGGGACGCACCGGATCGATCATGCCGGTCAGACCCACGAAGCACAGGTCTTTTTCCAAAAACTCGGGGGTGTTATCCGCGGGCTTTTCATCCCAAATCCGCATAGCCGCAGCCAGCACACGGAGCGCCTTGTCGGCCATAGCCTTATTCTGCTCCATGATCTCTGCCCGCTTGGCGTCTGTCATAGGCTTGACTTCGCCGTTTTCCAAATAAGCGGTGCAACGAGCCAGCACCACGTCGGGGCCGCCCTTGGTATACTGGATGAACCTGCCGTTTTCTGCATGGACGGTGGACATCATTTTCCGGCCGGAGTCAAAGGGCGCTTCGTCCACACGGGGCGTAGCTTTTTCCAAGTCTGCCTTATGCAGGCCTACGGAATAGGCAAAGTTTACCAGCGCGCACTCGGTAGGCTCGCCCTCAGCCTGATCGTTTTCGTTGAGATTTGCATCGGAGCACAGGGCCATTGCGGTAGCCAGCAGCCTGGTTTCGCCGATATGCTCCACCACGGTCATTTTGTTTTGGGTCAGAGTGCCGGTCTTATCGGAGCAGATCACCTGGGTGCAGCCCAGGGTCTCTACGGCGGTGAGCCGGCGGATCACTGCGTTGCGCTTGCTCATTTTGGTAACGCCAATGGAAAGCACCACGGTCACCACGGTGGCAAGGCCCTCAGGGATCGCGGCAACCGCCAGGGATACTGCAACCATAAAGGTCTCCAATATGGAGCTTAAATCGAACTTACCTGCCATCAGCAGGTTGAAAACAAAGATAAATACGCAGATGCCCAGCACCAGGAAGGACAGCGTCTTGCCCAGAGCGTCCAGCTTTTTCTGCAAGGGCGTTTCTTCGTCCTGAGCCGTTGCCAGGGCGCCGGCGATCTTGCCCATTTCCGTATCCATACCGGTTTCGGTGATGACCGCCTTGCCTCTGCCGTACACCACGGTAGAGCCCATATAGCACATATTCTTCCGGTCACCCAGAGGAACATCGTCGCTGCCGTCGGTCAAATTCAGCGCGTCGATCATCTTGTTGACGGGCACGGATTCACCGGTCAGAGCAGCTTCTTCAATTTTCAGGCTGGCATTTTCGATGATTCTGCCGTCAGCGGGAACAGCATCGCCTGCCTCCAGCACCACGATATCGCCGGGAACCAGCTCATCGGAGTGGAGCACGATCTGCTTGCCGTTTCGTATTACCTTACAGGTGGCCGCGGTCATAGTTTGCAGCGCCTCAATGGCGGCCTCCGCCTTGCTTTCCTGCACCACGCCCAGGATCGCGTTTAGCAGCACCACAGCGATGATGATAATGACCTCTGCCCATTCACTCTCCCCGGAGAGCATACCGGTCAGAGCAGACACGGCGGCAGCGATCATCAGAATGATCAGCATCGGATCCTTCAGCTGGGTCAAAAACCGCTGGATGAGTGAAGGCTTTTTGCCCTCCTTCAGCTTATTGGGGCCATACTTTTCCTGCCGCTGCTGCACCTGCCGGTCATTCAAACCGTTTGCATCCACATCCAGATTGGCAAGTACCTGCTGGGTAGTCAGGGTGTAGGTTTTCTGCATTGGATTACCACTCCTTAATAAAAATCAAAAAGACCCGTGCACAAGCGCAAAATGCCGTGCACGAGTCTCATTCTACAAAGCATTCCGAGCTTAAAAGCCGGCTTGACGAAATGCTGCGGACAGCCACCGCTGCCCGGAATTACTCCCTCATACTGTTTTTAATATACCAATTTGAAAGCAAATTGTCAACCGGGATTACCCTATTTTTACCAATTGTTAAAAAAGTATTCCCCTCTTCCTTTTTTCTGCTGTGCGGTGTATAATAGAACAAAACCTTAGGAAAAGAGGATCGCTATGAAGAAACTGATGTATATAGAGCTGGGCGTACTGGCGCTGCTGCTGGTAGTGGCGGTGGTTGTCTGTTTCACCCTTGCAAAGCCCGTCTTAACGCCGGACACATCTATCAGCACCACCAACGAAACTGAAGTCTCTACCACGGAAACCACGGTTTTTGTGCCCGTGTGGAACACCTATCCTGCCAGCCGGCAGCTCCTTGCCCAGCAGTACTTTGTGTATGACTGCAAGGCAAACACCTTCTTGGTTTCCTCGGGAACGGAAAATGAACGGATCTATCCTGCCAGCATCACAAAGCTGTTCACCGCCTATGTGGCTATGCAGTATGTAGACCCGGAAACCGAAATCACTGCCGGTGATGAGCTGGATCTGGTAGCCTGGGGCTCCTCCGTCGCCAAGATCAAAAAGGGCGATACCCTCACCGCCGGTCAGCTGGTGGAGGCTATGATCCTGCCCAGCGGCAACGATGCCGCCTATATGCTGGCCTGTGAGGCAGGTCGGGTGATCAAGGATGATCCTGACTTAAGTCCGTCGGCAGCGGTGCAGGCCTTTATGACCCAAATGAACACCAAAGCCAAAGAGGCGGGAATGACCGGCACCAACTTCGTCAATCCCGACGGCATTCACGACAGCCAGCACTACACCACCTTTGCCGATCTGGTGATCCTCGGCAAGCTCTCTATGCAAAACGCAACCATTATGGAGCACGCCGTTACTCCCAACAAGCTGGTGGAGCTTCACGGGGAGACCATTGAATGGAAGAACACCAATCAGCTGGTGAATCCCGCTATGCCCTACTACTGCCCCTACGCGGTAGGCCTGAAAACAGGACAGACCCCCTCGGCAGGATCCTGCCTGCTGTCCGCCTTCCGTATGGATGACAAGGAATTGCTGATCGGCGTATTCGGCTGCCCCGAAGAAGAGGACCGCTTTGACGACACCCTGCAGCTGTTTAATCAAATCGTATTGGAATAACGGAAAATCCGCAGCGGTAACCGCTGCGGATTTTGTTTTATAGCTCATATTCCCAGTTTCCGTAAGGCACGCCGCCCATGGAATATTTATAGGTCTCATCCCCCCGGGACAGGTCTAAGTTGCGAACGGACGTGGTTTCTATGAGATTTCGCACCGTTTCCGCGATCAAAAGATTTCCCGGGCAGTAGAGGGAATATTTTCCGTTAATTGCCAGTCTGGGAATCACCGCCCGTGTACCGTCCACCGTGGTAAAGCCACCCATAAAGCCTGCCATTTCATCGTCGATAAACAAGAACGACCACATTCTGTTATCGCTTTTTTGCAGCGACAGGGAAACCGCCTGGAAGTATTCCTTAATGAATACCTCCCAGGGCTTCATATTGTGATGATACCGCGCATTGGCCCGGTCTGTATAGATGCGGTAGGCCTGCTTGGTATAAGCCTTGCTCTCTCCGCCGCCCACGAAGGTCTCCACACGGAAGGTTTTTCCCTCCCGGGTAAGGCGATTCTTTGCGGTGCGGTTGTTTTGCCGGACGCTTTTGGACAGGCAGGCGAAATAGGCATCGTAGTCATCCCCAAAGGGGATATTGACGCAGGTTTGAGGGGTATCTGCGCATTTGTATGTACGGGACAACAGCTGATTCAGCTTAGAGCCCTCGGGGAGCTTATTGATCCGCAGGGAGCCGATAGTCTTTTTGAGGGCGGTAACGACCTCCTGCAGCGTTTCCTCGGCAACGTCCTGGCTATAGACAAAATCCAAATGGCCTGTTGGTGACCAGTCACCTCCAAGATATCGCTTTCCCTTGCGCTGGATCACGGGAATGATGCAGATGATCTCCCCGTCTTTTACCGCCGCGTAGCACAGATACCGAAAGCCGATCCTGTTAAAAGACACCCACAGGTACTTTTTATATACCTTTTGGAAGGCGTAGTCCATATAAGGCGGCAGATTTTTACCCGCCGCATATAATCTGTTCCAATCCTTTTTCAGCGCGGAAAAGGGTATTTTCTTTATCTCTACCATAGTGCCTTCTCTTCCTTTCGGTCTATGTTCCGACACCTTTATTATACACCCCAAAATCACACAATGCAACACAGTAAATGGTTGCCCGGAAACATTGACAGAAGCCTCCCGAAAACTTATAATAGGACTTACTTGAACGGTGCTATGCAGAAAGAGAGGAACATAGATGCTAAAACGCTTTATTGCCTATTATAAGCCCCATAAGCTGATGTTTACATTGGATATGATCGCCGCATTTTTCATATCCCTGATCGGTATGGTCTACCCTATGGTCACCAACCAAATGCTGAACGATCTGATCCCCAACCGCCGTTACCGGGAGATCGTGATCGCCGGCATTGCGGTGCTTATCCTGTATGTTTTACGTATGCTGCTGCGGTATTTTGTCCAGTATTACGGCCACGTGATGGGCGTGCGTATGCAAAAGCAAATGCGCACAGATCTGTTCTCCCATTTGGAGAAGCTGCCCTATTCCTTCTTTGACAATCACGAAACAGGCAGCATTATGACCCGCCTCACCAGCGACCTGTTTGAGGTCAGCGAGCTTGCCCACCACGGCCCTGAGAATCTGTTCATTTGCGCGGTGATGATCGTGGGCTCATTCATTTACCTGTGCTCCATTGACCTGTATTTAACACTGATTATTTTTGCCTGCATTCCCATTATGCTGACGGTTTCCATCATCACCCGCAGGCAGATGCGGGATGCCTTTGCCGCCCGCAGAAAGAGCAACGCCACCATCAATGCCGCCATTGAATCCAGCATTACAGGCATTCGCGTTACCAAGGCCTTTACCAACTCTGTCAAGGAGCTGGAGAAGTTTGAGGTGGGCAACAACGCATTTGTGGAGGCAAGCCGCAAGGCCTATCTGGCAATGGCAAAATTCCACTCCTCCACCTCCTTTGTCACCGACATTTTCAATGTAATTATTCTGATTGCCGGCGGTCTGTTCCTGTATGGCGGTCGCATCAATTTTGCCGATTACTCCACCTTTATCATCTCGGTGAATCTGTTTATCAACCCCATTACCACCCTCATCGGTTTCGTGGAGCAATACCAAAACGGTGTTTCCGGCTTCAAGCGGTTTTTGGAAATTATGGACGAGCCTGCAGAGCAGGAAGCTCCCGATGCCAAGCCCTTGGAAAACGTGCAGGGGGATATTGAATTCCGCGATGTATCTTTCCACTACGACACCACCGCCGATGTGCTGGAGAACATCAATCTGAACATTCGCAAGGGTGATATAATGGCGCTGGTAGGACCCTCCGGCGGCGGCAAAACCACCATCTGCCACCTGCTTCCCCGTTTTTACGGGCTGACAGAGGGCGTGATCACCATTGACGGGCAGGATATTTCCAAGCTGACCCTGGAATCCCTGCGGAAAAACATCGGCATCGTGCAGCAGGATGTGTTCCTGTTTAACGGCAGCATCCGGGACAACATTCTGTATGGCCGGCTGGATGCCACCGAGGAGGAGGTCATCGCCGCCGCCAAGCGTGCCAACATTCACGATTATGTGATGTCTTTGGAAAAGGGCTACGACACGGAGATCGGTGAACGGGGCGTTCGCCTGTCCGGCGGTCAGAAGCAGCGGCTTTCCATCGCCCGGGTATTTTTGAAAGACCCCGCTATCTTGATTCTGGACGAGGCTACCTCCGCACTGGATAACACCACGGAGATCCTCATTCAGGAATCTTTGGACGAGCTTTGCAAGGGCAGGACCACCATTGTGGTTGCCCACCGCCTGTCCACCATCAAGCGCGCCAACTCCATTGCGGTGATCTCCGGCAGTAAAATCGCTGAGCAGGGCACCCACGAAGAGCTGATGGCGCTAAACGGCATTTATAAGAATCTGTACAGCCTGCAGTTCCGGGATGAGGAGCTGCCTGCATAAAAACACATAACGAAAGGAGTGGCCGCCAATGGAATCAAAGGATAGCTATATCAAAAGAAGCAGCGGTATTTTGATGCCGATCTTTTCCCTGCCGTCACCTTACGGCATCGGCACATTGGGAAAGGCCGCCCGGGATTTTGTGGACTTTCTTGCAGCGGCAGGGCAGGCCTGGTGGCAGATCCTGCCTGTAGGCCCTACCACTTATGGGGATTCTCCCTACCAAAGCCCTTCCTCCTTTGCGGGAAACCCCTACTTTATCGATTTGGATTCTCTGAAAGAGGATGGTCTGCTGACGCAGAAAGAAATTGACGCTGTCAACTGGGGCGATGACCCCGCCCGCGTGGACTACAATGCCCTCTATCAAAACCGCTATCCTCTGCTGAAAAAGGCTATGGAGCGGGGCTGGGAGCGGGACCAAAAGGCGGTTTCCGCATTTGTGGCAGAAAATGCCGGCTGGCTGCCGGATTATGCCCTGTTTATGGCGCTTAAAAAGCATTTTCATATGGCAAGCTGGCTGGATTGGCCGGATAAAAATGCCCGTCTTCGCAAACGCGATACGCTGGATAGCTACCGCGCCAAACTGGACGGGGACATTCGCCTGTATACCTATATACAATACTTGTTCTTTAAGCAATGGAATGATTTGCGGACCTATGCCCACGGAAAGGGCGTTGGCATTATTGGGGATATGCCCATTTATGTGGCGCTGGATTCTGCTGATGTGTGGGCATCCCCGGAAAGCTTCCAACTGGACAAGAACGGCTTTCCTGTGGATGTGGCAGGTGTGCCGCCCGATTATTTTTCCGCAGACGGCCAGCTGTGGGGCAATCCCCTTTACAACTATGAGGAAATGGAAAAAACCGGGTTCGGCTGGTGGATCCGCCGTGTAGACGGTGCTTCCAAGCTATACGATGTGCTGCGCATTGACCATTTCCGCGGCTTTGCCGCTTATTGGGCTGTGCCCTATGGCGAAAAAACCGCCGTGAACGGCCGCTGGATCAAGGGCCCGGGAATGTCCCTTTTAGGTGTTCTGAAAAACTGGTTCCCCAACATCCGCTTCATTGCGGAGGATCTGGGCGCCCCCTCCCCGGATGTGGCGCAGCTACTGACCGATTCCGGCTTCCCCGGTATGAAGGTTCTGGAATTTGCCTTTGATGCAGATGACTCCAGCAGTTATCTGCCCCACGCCTATGAACAGAACTGCATTTGCTACGCAGGCACCCACGACAACGACACCCTGACCGGCTGGATCGCCCAATGTAAGCCGGCGGATCTGCAAAAAGCGGTAAAATACCTTGGGCTGAACAAGGAAGAAGGCTATGTTTGGGGTGTGCTGCGGGGTGGTATGAGCAGCGTAGCCTGCCTGTTTGTGGCGCAGCTGCAGGATTATCTGGAGCTGGACTCCCAGGCCCGCATAAACACCCCCGGCTCTACGGAAGGTAACTGGCAATGGCGTATGCGCAAAGGCGCTCTCACCAAGGCCCTTGCAGCCCGCATTGCCGCAATGACCGCCCTTTACGACCGTACAAACAACGGCGTGGGCTGATTCCCCCATACAAACGACCCGGACATCCCATAAATGTCCGGGTCGTGTTCTGCAATTCCAAATTTTTCTATAATAATGCAACCAAAATGTTATTATTATGTTGCAAGCTCACACATATCGTGGTATATTTAACATATTCGTGTAATTAAGGAGTCTTCATTATGAAAATTCTGACTTGTATCAAACAGGTACCCGGATCCAACAATGTAGAGGTAGATCCCGTTACCGGCGTACTAAAGCGTAGCGGTGTATCCAGCAAGATCAATCCCTATGACCTGTATGCCATAGAGGCGGCGTTGGCGCTGAAAGAGCAATTTGGCGGCAGCGTGGACACGATCACGATGGGGCCGCCTCAGGCAAAGGCTGTGATCGAAGAGGCTGTTTGTATGGGTGCGCGGCAGGGCACGGTCCTGTCTGACAGGAAATTCGCCGGCGCAGATGTTCTGGCAACTGCGTATACTCTGGCGCAGGGAATTCGTAAATGCGGTCAATACGATCTGATCATTTGCGGCAAGCAGACCACCGACGGCGATACTGCTCAGGTAGGCGCCGAGGTAGCAGAGTATTTAGGGATTCCCAACGTGGCCAATGTTTTATCGGTTGACGGCTACCGGGATGGCAAGCTGCAACTGACTGTCAGTTTGGACGAGGCCGTTATATGTGAGGAAATCGCCCTTCCTTGTCTGATCAGTATGGATTCTGATGTGAACACCCCCCGTCTGCCCTCCTACAAGGTCAAGCGGACGCTGACTGATGATGTTATCCGCTTTTTAAGCTTTGCGGACTTTGAGGACCAAAACCCCGACCACTACGGACTATCCGGCTCTGCTACGCAGGTGGAACGGATCTTCCCGCCTGAAAAGGTATCGGAAAAGCAGACCGTCACCGGGGACGCAGAAACCCAGGCTCAGACTCTGTTCTCCCTGCTCAAGCAGCGGAAAATGCTGTAAAGGAGGCGCTTACAATGGGAAAGCTGATTATTAACCATACCCTTGTTACCCCCGAAAAGGCTACAGACCTTGTTTCACTTTGCCCCTTTGGCGCTATTTCCTATGAGGATGGAAAGCTTGACATTTCCTCCGGGTGCAAAATGTGTAAAATGTGTGTCCGCAAGAGTCAGGGACTTGTCACCTTTGAAGAAGCGCAAACGGAACTGGACAAATCTCTCTGGCGGGGTATTTGCGTTTATGCCGATTGCACCGGCGGGAAGCTTCATCGGGTAACCTTTGAGCTTTGCGGCAAGGCAAAAGAGTTGGCAAAAGTAACAGGACATCCTGTATACGCACTTCTCATTGGACATAAAACAGACAGCTGCGCAAAGCAGCTGCTCCATTACGGTGTGGACAAGGTGTTTACTTACGACCACAAGGCATTTGCTGATTTCCGCATTGAGCCATACACTTCCGCCTTCTGCGACTTTATTGACAAAGAAAAACCGTCTTCCATTCTGGTAGGCGCTACCAATCTTGGACGGCAGTTGGCGCCCCGTGTAGCCGCCCGGTGCCGCACCGGACTGACTGCCGATTGCACCGTGCTGGAAATGAAGGAAAACACCGACCTTGTGCAGATCCGTCCGGCCTTTGGCGGCAATATCATGGCCCAGATCGTGACCCCCAATACCCGCCCCCAGTTCTGCACTGTGCGGTATAAAGTATTCGCTGAACCCAAGCCCTCAGAGCTTCCCGGCGGCCAGATCGTGCCTATGGCAGTATCTGGCCCTATGGTGACGTCTGCCATCACGGTGCTTTCCTCACAGGAAAAGCCCAAGGACGTGGACATTGCGGAAGCCGAGGTCATCGTGGCCGTTGGCCGTGGCGCAGGCTCTGAAACCATGCGCGCTTATGCCAAAGAGCTTGCCGACCTTTTAGGCGGTGTGGTTGCCTGCACAAGACCTCTGGTGGAAAACAACGTATTCGATGCCAAGCATCAGATCGGTCTTTCCGGCAGAACGGTAAAACCAAAGCTGATTTTCTGTCTTGGCATTTCCGGCGCAGTACAATTTGCTGCCGGTATGAAATCATCGGACTGCATCGTTGCCATCAACACAGATCCTCAGGCGCCGATATTTGATGTTGCCCATTACTGTGTGGTTGGCGACGTCAACGAGATTGTTCCCAGGCTTATCAACAACATCAAGGGGG
Source organism: Oscillospiraceae bacterium (assembly GCA_017416245.1). Classification (GTDB taxonomy): domain Bacteria; phylum Bacillota; class Clostridia; order Oscillospirales; family Oscillospiraceae; genus Faecousia. The sequence continues at coordinate 72,129 of JAFQCX010000022.1, forward strand.
TGGGCTGATGTATAACCATATAACTACCAAGGAAATTGCTGCGCTGCAGGCTATCTGCGGAAACGCCAACGTGCTGTACGGCGATGCTATCAGCCCTGAATATGCCCACGATGAGCTGGGCGATATTCGTGTTATGCCGGAGGTGGTGGTCAGGGTTTCCGCCACGGAAGAAGTATCTGCCGTTATGAAGCTGGCGTGGGAAAAGACGATTCCTGTTACTGTCCGCGGCAGCGGCACCGGACTGGTGGGCGCAGCCGTGCCTATTTACGGCGGCATCTTGCTGGAAACCACAAAAATGAATCAGATCCTCGGGTTGGATCCCGATAATTTGACCGTCAGGGTTCAGCCCGGCGTATTGCTGATGGATCTTGCCGCCTTTGCTGAAGAGAATGATTTTCTCTATCCGCCGGATCCCGGCGAAAAATCCGCCACCATTGGAGGCAACATTTCCACCAATGCCGGCGGTATGCGGGCTGTGAAGTATGGTGTGACCCGGGATTACGTCCGCAGCCTTACTGTGGTGCTGCCTAACGGCGAGATTCAAACCTTTGGCGCATCTGTTGCGAAGAACAGCTCCGGCTATAGCTTGAAGGATCTGATCGTTGGCTCCGAAGGCACGCTGGCAATCATCTGTGAGGCAGTACTGAAGCTGGTGCCCCTGCCCAAGGTGTCTTTAAGCTTGCTGGTGCCGTTTTCGGATATGAAGAGCGCCATTGAAGCAGTGCCTGAGATCATCCGATCCAAAACAACGCCAACTGCCATTGAATATATGTCCCGGGATACCATCCTCTTTTCAGAAAGCTACCTTGGAAAGAAATTCCCTGACACAAAAAACGACGCTTACATACTGCTGACCTTTGATGGCAACACCTTGGAGCAGGTGGAAAGTGATCTGAGCACTGTGGCAGAGCTTTGTCTTGACCTGGGCGCGCTGGATGCCTACATCGTGGACACAGAGGAACGAAAGAAATCCGTTTGGTCTGCCCGGGGCGCTTTCCTGGAAGCCATCAAGTCCTCCACCACCGAAATGGATGAGTGTGACGTGGTCGTTCCCGGAAACCAGGTGGACACCTTTATTAAGTACACCCACCAGCTGGCTGCTGATTTTGGTGTGCGGATCCCCAGCTTCGGTCACGCCGGCGACGGCAATCTCCATGTGTATATTTGCCGTGACAGCTTATCCGATGCAGATTGGGAGAAGGTCAAGGCCGATTGCTTTGATCGGATGTACGAAAAAGCAGTCGCCCTTGGCGGTCTGGTTTCCGGCGAACACGGTATCGGTTATGCAAAGAAAGAATACCTGCGCCGCCAATACGGCGATACTCCCATCGCGTTGATGCAAGGCATCAAAAAGGTATTTGACGAAAAGAACATTTTAAACCCCGGAAAGGTTTGTTTCTAAAACAGTATAAAAAACCGCCGCTGACCTTTTGATCAGCGGCGGTTTTAGAATTGTTATGAATCATTCCCGGAAATCTTCCAGGAATACCTGTACGGAGCGGGTCATTTCCCGGGAGAAATCGGAATTGTATTTGCGGTTACAAAAGGCCTGTATCCACTCTTCAAAATTGCGGACGCCTGCTTTCACAGACAGCATCTGCTTCAGCTCCCGGGCATCCATATCCCGATAGCCGTTTTCGTGCACAATGTAAGCCATTTCCGAGCGAGGTGGCTTCGGGCGCTCCAGCTGCGCCTCGGTGGGATAGCCGAACACAAGCATAGCCGCGGGAAACACGTAAGGCGGCAGGGAAAGCAATTGCCGCTGCTGCTCTGCGTTTTCCATAATATCACCAATGTAGCAAGAGCCAATGCCCAGGCTTTGCGCCGCCACCACCGCATTTTGCGCCGCGATATTGGTGTCGCTGACCGCCAGCATCAGATCGCCCACACCGGGCTTTCTGGGCTCGCAGCCGTATTCCAAAAAGCTATTATACCACTTGCGGCAATCGGCGCAAAACACCAGCACCAGCGGCGCGGTTGCAATAAAGGACTGGTCGTCGCAGCTTTCTGCCAGCCGCGCCTTCAGCTGAGGGTCTGTCACGTTGATGATGGTGTAAAGCTGCTGGTTGCCTGCCGTAGGGGCATTTACCGCCGCTTCCAGAATCGCAGACACCTCCTCAGAGGCAATCTCCCTGTCCGTAAATACACGTACGGATTTTCTTTCCTTCAGTTGCTGAATAACCTGATTCATCGTTTTTCCTCCCACACTTGATGGACAGAAACAGGCTGCCGGGGCGGGGTGTCCCAGGTGTTCAGTTCCTTTTCCATCCAGATCGTGCCGTGCCACTGGCCAAATTTATAGCCGCAACCCGGCATAGCAGCAGTATGGCGATACCCCACCGCCTCGTGAAAGGCAACGGAGGGGGCGTTGGCCGTGGTGATGATGGCATAAACCTTGCGGTAGCCTTGTTTTTGCAAAAGTTCCTCCAGGGCCGCATAGAGCTTTTTGCCAATGCCCTTGCCACAGGCTTCCGGGCAAAGGTAGATGGAGGCTTCAGCGCTCCACTGATAGGCAGCCCTCTCAAAGGGCAGGCTGCCATAAGCATACCCTAAAACCGCGCCGTTCTCCTCCCAAACCAGCCAGGGAAACCAGGCGGTGATCTTCAAAAACCGTTGGGTGAATTCCTCCAAGGTAGGCACGGCATATTCAAAACTGATGGCTGTATTTTCCACATAAGGGCCGTAGATCTCCAAAATCCGGGGCAAATCCTGCAATGTAGCCGGTCGCACAGACACAAAATCACTTCCTCAACATCAGATGTCACCATTGTACGACAACATTCCCATTCCGTCAATAAAAACCCCGTGGACTATTCCACGGGGTTTTGTGATTGGGTTCGTCAGCGAATGCTTTCCAAAATACATTTGGCCAAAAGTTCGTATCCCTCGGGCTCAAAATGAACACCATCGGGGCGATGGTATTCTGCATTGTTTACCGCAACGGTATGCAAGTCGATCACAGGCAGATTATATTTCTGCGCCAACGCTTTTGCAATTTCATTTCGTGCCGCTGCTCTTTCATTCTGTTTAGGGTGCTTGATGTCATCGGTGGTAAGCACCACATACAGCGGTTTTCCCATTTGCAGCAGGAATTGCAGCATATCCTCGTAGCATTTTCCGTATTTCTCTTCGGAAAGATGCCAACCGTGAAGTCCATTGTTGAAAAGGATCTTATCGCACTTGTTCTGTTGCTGCATAAACAGCTCTACGCTAGGCTTCAAATACGGATTGTCCAGCGCTTTCGATGTGCCAAAGCCATCGCACAGTATTTCAGAGTTTGACAGTTTGGTAATCATTTGTCTTGTTCCGCAGGAGATGGAATCGCCTATATAAAGAATCCGTTTGGCAGTTTCATTCGCAGTCTGCTCCCACCAGACATTATCCCATTCCAAGGATTCCAATTTGCGGGTATTGTTATTTGTTTCGTAAGTAAATTCACTCATAAAAACACCGTCTTTCTTTCGATTATAATATCCTCAGACTGTTCCGTGGGAAAACTACAACTCAATATCCACCTGGTACTTGTCGTCAATAAGGATATAGTTTACATTATGCTTTTGCGCCAGCGCCAAAATACGCGCGTTATCATCTCGTACACTTTCCGGTGTGCACCATGCGTCATCCACTCTGGCTTCCACGACACTTGCATATTTCTTGATGTCTGCAAAATGCTTGTTTATATAATTCTCGCTCATTACAAGGCAGTAGTATCTGATGTGATCCAGGTATTCTTTCGAAAAGTCTTTCGCCCAATCAAAGGGAATATAGCAACCTTCGACAATGAGATTCTGCTTATTCTCTATGGCGGTTTTGATGATCTCCCGGACGATCGGCCACAAATAGTCGGTCAACTCACCATCGTCCATGGGAGTAAGCTCTGTGTTGCCGCTGCGTATCAAGCCCATCTTCAAATGGTCAATGGACAGGTACGGGTATTTATACTTTTCAAGCAGCCTTTGGGCAAGGGCTGTTTTTCCTGTATGGGATGCCCCGGTTATTAAAACAATCATCGCTTTCATCCTTGTTTCTTGTTGGGTTGATTATACCACTTTTGCTTTCAAAGTTCAACATATAAAAAGATCCGCCCATCGTAATATGGGCGGATCACTTTGCTTTATAAATCCAGTCGTTTCGTTCCCTTTATTTGCAGCCTGCGCAGCAAGCGCAAAGGAATTAACCATTGTGATTATAGTGCTCGTTCATCAAGTTCACGGCTTTGAACAGCTTGTGCAGGTATACAAGAGGTCCAATTGCAATCAAAGAACCCAAAACGCTCCAAAGCCAGTAATCGGTTGCGCTGAAGTTGTAAGCAATACCTCTGCGCTTCAATTCATTGCCGATACGCTCAGAAATTCTGTGATACCACACAATTCCGGCAATACCAAATGTGATCGGGAAAACAATAAATGCCAGCAGGCAAAAATGCATTGTCTTCTTGCCGTCATAACGGGAGGCAACAATATTGATATCGTTGGAAACAGCGGACATTACAACCAGCGGGTAGATGCCCAGCGTAACCAGAGAAAGCAATATCGTTTTGAGTAAGCCTTTATTTGTCTTTAATTGACCAACGGGGGCATTTGCAGTATTTTCCATATTGGTTCTCCTCTCTTTTTTGACTGTTTTTTATAATACCATCCACCTTTTATGCTGCTGTTACAGCAAATAGACGGACATTATCCTTTCCCGGTTATCCCATCGCAAGCATGATCATCAGCGCAAACCAAAGGACATAGAACGCAATCACCAGCGCCACTGCGGTGATCACGCCTACCAACGCGCCAATACCGGCCTTTTTTGCCCGGTTAGGCTGGGTGTCATTACAGGTTATCCAAATCAAAAGACCTGCAAGGGGCACCAAAAAGCCAATCCACCACCAGCCGGCGCCGCCGGTATCTTCCATTGCAGGCTGCTTCACCTCTGCGCCGCAACCTATGCAGATCGCTGCCTTATCTGATATCTCTCTTCCGCATTTTCTGCAATACATCTGCGCTTCTCTCCTTTTGAAAAAGTCCTGCCCTCAGGGCAGGACTTTTGTGTTCATTAAAATGCCTTGGTGGGGTCAACTACGTACTTGTCGGTCAGGATCTTGATGAAGTCGATCAGAGCCAGGATGCCGCCGATGTAGCAGCACAGGGACAGCACGATCTTAACAACGCCCTTCTTGGTCTCACCCATCATAAAGTTATGGATGCCCAGGCCACCCAGGAAGAAGCAAACCAGAGCCATAGTGATCTTGTCCTTGCCTGCCAGATCGCCCTCTGCGCCAGCCTTCTTAATAGCAACGCCACAGTTCAGGCAAACTGCTGCATCAGGGCTAACGGCATTGCCGCAATTTGCGCAATATGCGTTACCTTCGCCGGTCTTAACGCCGCACTTCAGGCAAATGGCCTGATTGTCATTCATAGCTTCGCCACAATTTCTACAGAACATAACATTTCCCTCCTAAAATTTGCTTTTCAGCTACGAACATTATAACACGGGTGGCGGACACGTGTCAACAAAAAATTCACAGTTTCGACACAATCACAACAGCTTCAGCAACCAGTTCACAACAAAGCCGGCGCCGATTCCCGAAAGGACAACATAATTCCAAATTTTATTGCGGAAAAGCCCCTCATCCAGCAAAAAATATGCGTACAGGATCGGCATACTCCAAAACATTGGGTGATACCGAAAGGCCGCGGCAAAGTCCAACCGCAACGCCGACAGCATCGCGCGGGTCATTCCGCAACCGGGACAGACGAAGCCAAGGTATTGCCGGAATATACAGGTAATTCCCATACTGAACAGCAGAGCGACTACTCCCAGATAAATGATTGTGAATATGATTTTTATCTTCCATTGGGATACGCGCATAACCATTCTCCCATCACTGAAATTTACCGCAGCTTCACTTCGCCAAGGACTGTTTCCTGTATGTAGTCAGCCTTGAATTCCCGCAAAAGCGCCATATGAGGCTGATCGATATGGGTTTTTTGGTGCTGCTCAGACTCCCACTGCTCGATGAGCAGCAGCTCACAGGGGTCTTTTTCCGACAGATAATAATCGTATTTGATACAGCCGTCCTCCGCCCGGATGGCATTCAGAATACCCGTTGCCTTTATTCTCTCGACAAACGCCTCCCGCTTTTGGGGCAGGCAGGTAAACTTCACATAGATCGTATACATATACGCGCCTCCTTTTTCGGTCATTGTACCACACCGCCGCAGACATTACAACAAAAATCCCCACCGATTGCTCGGTGGGGAGCGACAGTATGCAAAAGCGGGAGCTTAACAGGTCTGCTCCGTGCGTTCTTTCCAACAGGCAAGGGCCTTTTGTAGCTGGGCGTCCCAGTATTTCCAGCTGTGGGTACCCTCAGAGCAACAGAAGGTATGTTCCATATTCAAATCAGAAAGGAGCTTTGAAAACGCTTCGTTTACTTTGATCAAAGGGTCTTCTGTACCGCACCACATATAAATGAACGGGGGATCGTTTGCCTCCTTTACAATGGCGAACAAATCGTGCTTCGTTCCCTCCAATTCATCGGGGCTTTTTAAATCAAAGCCAAAAATTGAGCGCCATTCCTCCAGATTGCAGGGGCGGTTCTTCCGCGTAATATCAAGCGAGCCTGAAAAAGCTGCGCAAAAACTATATTTTTGGGGATATGTCAGCGCCGCTTTCACTGCGCCATAGCCACCCATAGACAGCCCCATCACAAGATTATCCTCTCTTGCACTGCTGTAACCCTTAAAAAAGTGCGCCATTTGGGAGGGCAGCTCCTCTGTTATGAAGGTGAAATACTTTTTGCCATATGCCGTATCCGTATACCAGGAACAGTCTGCGCAGGGCATCACCACTGCAACATCATACAGCTTTGCATAGCGCTCCACCGATGTGTATCGCATCCACGAATCCTGATCTCCATGCAAGCCGTGCAGCAGCCACAGGGTTTTAAAATTCCCCTCTTTGTTCTCGGGGATCAATATATTCACAGAAACGTCTTGTCCCAGCGATTCAGAACGGTACTTCAGTTTTAAAAATGCCATCGTATCACCTCGCCATTTATTTTACTCCTACCGCCGTTATTCGTCAATCATTATAATCGAATTGTGCAAAGTATTTGTCATATAATCCATTGCAAATGAACACCCTCCTGTGTTATACTGTTAACAAATAAACTCGAAAGAAAGGTGAATGTTATGATTAGAGTAGGAAACAATGTGATCAAAAAGCAGCCAAAGTTCTGGAATCACGCCGTGTTCCACCCCACCGACGCCGTTGAGGATCCCTGGGGCAGACGGATTCTTGACCGTATGGCAGCAGACGGAGCCATCAAAACGCTCCGCATTTATTCTATGTTCGAGGATATCGTTTATATCGGTGAAAATGGTGAGCTTTGCTACGACTTCCGTTTAAACGATCTGCGATTGGATTATCTGCTGGAAAAGGGTTACGACCTTCTCATTGCCTATGCCGCTATGCCGGATTGCATTGCGCAAAACACGAATTTGACATTCAACTGCTCTAAGAACAAAACCCGCTATAAAGGAAAAATGTGGAACTCTGCCCCGCCAAAGGACTACGCCCTCTGGGAGGAGATCTGCTACGAATATACCAAGCACCTGGTAGAGCGCTACGGTGAGGACACCGTTTCCAAATGGCACTGCCATTGTCACAACGAGCCGGATATCGCCTTTTGGATGAAGGATGTGCCAAATAGCGATTCTGCCACCAAATGCGCCGAATACTGCAAGCTGTACGATGCTTTTGTCCGGGGTGTTCGTCGGGCATCCAAGGGCATCCGGCTGGGTGGCCCTGCATTGTCTCACAAGTTGCAGTTCCTGGACCTGTTTTTAGCCCACGTGAAGGAAACCGGTGTGGAAATGAACTACATCGCGCTCCACGCCTATGGCGCCAGCGTGAGCACCATCAACGATGGTTCCAGGCCGATTGCAACTGAAAATATATCCCATCTCAAGCTCAACCTCTATATGGAGATCATTCGCAAGTACGGCTTTGAGGACACTGAGATCATTCTCGACGAATGGGGCGCTTCTGCCCAGGGCTTTTACAATGTGGAAGAGTGCCCAGGTTTGATGTTCCGTGAGCACGAAGTCTTTTCGGCCTATTTCGCCAAGATGCTCTACCAATTCATCGAATCCGGCGTTCCTATCTCCAAAATGATGATCTGCCTGTCGGGTCAACACGAGATGGTCACCGATTTCTCAGGCTTCCGCAATTTCTTCACGCTGAATTTTATTGCAAAGCCTATCTATAACGCCCATCTGATGACCTCCAAAATGCAAGACCTTTTGGTGGAAAGCCACGGGGATCACGAAAATGTGTACGCCGTATCTACAAAGAACGAACAGGGCTGCTATTCGACCCTTGTCACCTATTCTTCTCAACGCTTTGAAGAGGACCTTCCCAATGTTGCGGAAGAGCTTTCCTATGCAGAGGACATCACCGGCAAGACAGTCACCATCTATTGTATCGACAAAACCCATACAAACCCTTACCGCTTGTATCAGAGAATGGGCATTGAAAACGAGCCAACCGAAGAAGAACTGAAACTTCTTAAAGAGGAGGGAAATCTCGTTCCGGTTTGCTCCTACATCAGTGACGGAAGCCCCATCAAATTGGAATTGACGGCCAACGCTACCTATTTGGTGTTGATCCAGTAATATAGAGGATCAACACTCCTTCTTGCGTCAACATCAATGTCAAAACAACAAAACCCCTCGGAGCGATCCGAGGGGGTTTGCTATTGCCGTAGGGCGGGGCCTTGGTCCCGCCGCTTTTTTGTTGTGGGTTTTCGGCGGGAGTAAACCCCCGCCCTACAAGAAAATCCGCTCCTCGGAAAGAGAAGCGGATTTATTATTGAGAATCCTTTACAAACCGCACAACCTCATTGGGCGTGCAATCTAAAATTTGGCACAATCGCTCCAGTGTATACATTGTAATCGACTTGTTATGCTTTAGATTATTTATTGTTCTGGGGTTAATGCCATATTTATTTATCAGTGTATAGGTGGTTTCTCCACAATTTTCCATTGTTTTCCACAAAGGCTCATAGCTTATCAAGGCAACCACCCCTTTTCAAAAGATATTAGTATTATCTTTTGAAAAATAGGACTTTACTATACTGTAATTTGTAACTATAATATTTGCTGGGGGTGTTATTATCCAAAACTACATGAAGGATCTGTGCAATGCGATAGATATTGACAAAGCGACAGACTCGGATTTGCTGGCTTTGTCTGAGCAATGCGCCATATTAGAAGAGCAGATATATGCTATGTTAGACCGGCTTCCCTACAGAGAGCAGGCGCTTTTGCAGGACTACATCGTCACTCGGAACGAGTTGGAATGTGAAGCCCTCAAAGCCGCCTTGCGTTGGGGTATGCATCACCCTAAATAAAAACCGCGCGGGCGAACTGTGTTCGCCCGCGGGCGGATGTAGGCATCCGCCCCTACAAGAAGACCGCTACTACGTGGTGGCTATTCGTAGGGGCGAGCATTGCTCGTCCGCCTATGCGATTTCGCTCACCTGTAACGGACGGCCACTGGCCGCCCCTACAAGAAAATCCCCTCGGAGTAATCCGAGGGGATTTGTTATTGGGTGAAGTCTTAGCCCTTAATAGCAGCCTATTATTTGAAATGTTGCCTGTCACCAAGTTTGTAAGCTGTTGCATCTCCATATTTTGGCCAGTTGTCAATATCATCTTGCGGCAATACCTGCCGTGCTCTATAATCTTCGCAAACCACATCTGCCAGAGAGGAACAGGATCCTGTGTAACGCAAGAAACAGTTGCTGCATTTTCGCTCTGCTGTATTGATTTGTTTCTTTTTGGACTCGGTATAAAAAATGCTGTTTACAGCAGTAAAAGGATATCGGCATTTTAAGCCTTTGTATGCTACTCGAAAGTACTTTGTACCTACTTCTATTACTTCAACTGCTTCTTCCATTCCCGTTTCCTTGTTGATTCCCCATAGGGTTTGACCGACAGTAACCATATTCATGCTGCTCCTTTTTAAGCTTTTATTTTATTATATATTGGAAATGTATTCTTTTCAACAAAAAATGCCGACCCGAAGGTCGGCATTTTATTGTTTTGAATTAGCCCTTGATAGCAGCCTGTATTACCATTCACGAAACGCACCAATCAGAATACCGCTTTCAGCTTGTTCAACATATCGTTGTCAGGCGGAGTAAATCGCTGCGCTTCCTTTTCGATGGCGGCATATTTGTTTTCACCCATGGCGTGATATGGTAACAGTTCAATTCTTTCAGGCTTTCCGTTTTTGTCTAAAAAACCTTTTATTAACTGCATTTCTTCTATGCTGTCGTTGATACCGGAAATCACAGGAACACGAATCCATATCTTTGCATTTGCTTGAAATAATTTGCTGAGGTTTTCTAAAATAATTTTGTTGCCTACGCCAACGTATTTTTGGTGTTTTTCACTATCAAAGCACTTTATATCATACAAAAACAAATCAGTATGGGGCAAGATCTTTTCGAAACTTTCAAAAGGAATATGTCCTGCGGTGTCAACGGCTGTATGTATGCCGTTTTCTTTGCATCTTTTAAGAATCTCTAAAAGAAAATCTGTTTGCAGCATACATTCACCGCCGGAAAATGTTACACCTCCACCCGAATTGTCATAATAGGCTTTGTCCTTGATTACTTCCGCAAAAACTTCGTCCACGGTATATTCTCTGCCGCAAACCTTACGAGCATCTACAGGGCAGTAAATCGTACACTTTCCGCAA
>JAFQCX010000023.1 GCA_017416245.1 Oscillospiraceae bacterium
GTCCATTACTATAATTACGAGCGTCCTGCGGCCGCTCTGGGCTATAAAAGCCCAGTTCAGTACAAGACCGAACTGGGCTTCTAAAATTACGGTGTTTTTCAGTGTCTACTTTTCCTTGACAAATGCACATCTGTGGTTGGTGTTTTTTTATTGCAGGGATAGGGATTCGAACCCATCTAAATGCAACAGTCCTGTGGACTGTTGCTGCCACCAGTTCAAAAACTGGTGGCTACAATTATTTTTGCCCAACGGGCAAAAATGCAAATCGAATCCCTCATCCGATCGAATTTAGGATCAACCGTCCCGAAGGCAGAGAACCGTTCTCTGCCTTTTGCTGTTTTGCGCTCTGCAATGGCGTATGGGATTCGAGCTCCATGAATCACTGGCGTTTCATTTGCCGCAGAAACAGCAAAACTGCCAGCACCAGCAGTACGCCGCCGTAACCCAGCACCCACCACAGGTGGGGGAAGATCCCCAAAAGATCTTCTGCCAGTACGGCCCGTTCCAACTCCACGGCGTGGACAAAGGGCAGGGCATAGGCGATCTTGCGGAACACACCGCCCACCAGATCCAGGTCAAACCAAACACCGGACAGCCAGGCGGAGAGATTGGTCAGCAGCGCGCCGCAGATGCCGCCCACCTGCTTGTCGGTAAGCACACTGCCGCACAATAGTCCCAAGGCAATATACAGAAGGGAAACCGGGATGATAAACACGATGGCGTATACGATACCCACCGTGAATTTTAGTCCCAGCAGCAATGCCACAATATAGCAGATCACGCATTGCGTCACGGCGATGGGAATGATGGGAAGGGTATAGCCCAGAATGAAATCTCCGGGGGTCAGCGGTGTGGTATACAGCCGCTGCAGCAGACAGCTGCCCCGGTCTTTGGCGATGATGGTTGCAGAAAACAGCGTCATAAAGGAAAGGCCAAATACCGTAATACCCGGGGCCAGATGCCGGATCTCAAACAGGGACACAGGAATATTTGCCTGGATGGCGCTGAGCAGCAAGATCAGAACCAGGGGAAAACCCAACCCAAAAAACAGCGTCAGCGGGTCACGCAGGATCTCCTTGGTGTTCCGTCTGGCAAATGTCAACATTCTCATTTGGCTGCCCCCTTCACGATCTGCACAAAGGCTTCCTCAAAGCGGTCTGTGCCCGCTGCTTTCTTGATGTTTTCCGCAGTGTCGCAGATCAGTAGCCTTCCGTCTTTCATAATGGCGATCCGGTCGGACAGGGCTTCGGCTTCCTCCATATAATGGGTCGTTAGAACAATGGTCACCTTTCCTTTGAGGGAGCGGATCAAGTCCCACAAGTCGCTTCGGGCCAGCACATCCAGCCCCAGGGTGGGTTCGTCCAGAAACAGGATCTGCGGCTGGCTGATCAGCGCCATGGCGATGCTGAGTCTGCGCTGCCAGCCGCCGGACAGCTTCCCGGCCTTTTTCCTGCTGACAGACTCCAATCCCAGAAGTCCGGTCAGTTCCGTAATTTTGGCGTGTTGCTTCTGCTTTGAAAACCCGTGGACACCGCACATCAGTTCCAGATTTTCATAAACCGACAGCCCGGGGGCCACTGCAGTCTCCTGGGGAGAAACCGCAATGATGGATTTTACGGCGGCAGGATCTTTGCAGATGCTGTTGCCGTTTAAATAGGCATCTCCCTGAGTGGGCTGGGTGAGGCAGGAGAGCATTTTGATGGTGGTGGTCTTGCCGGCGCCGTTTACTCCCAGAAGAGAGAACAGCTCCCCTTTGGAAACGGAAAGGGTGAGACGGTCCACCGCAACCACATCTTTGTACCGTTTGGTTAGGTTTTCGATTTTGATGGCATCCATGGCGTTTTACTCCATATCGTAATGTTTTCGCAGACCCTGGTAAGTGTCCGTGAGCATCCGGCTCACAAGCTCCCAGTCAAGATCCAAAAATCCCGTGGCGAACATGGTGGCGATCCCGTGGACACAGGCCCACATTTCCAGGTGGAACAGCTTCGCTTTCTGGCTGTCAAGGCCGGTGTTGCTGCGCACGATGGATTCCATTTGATCCGTAAGGGCTGAATCTTCAGAGATCGGTTCACCGGATCGGTCACGCATATACAGCAGCTTAAACAGCTCTTTTTCTTCCTTTGCAAAGCGAATATAGGCCATACCGCTTGCCTTGTAGGGGGGATACTTTCTGCTTTCCATTTCCCGGCGGATGTAGTCGCCGCAGACGGCATCGGCTTTTTCCGCCACCGCAAGGCGCAGCTCCAGCATGGTGGCAAAGTTGGAAAAAACCGGCTGGGTGGAGCAACCCAGAGCAGCTGCTACGGTCCGGGCGTTCAGGGCCTGGTCACCGCTTTGACGCACGATCTGTAGAGCGGCGTGTAAAATATCTTCTTTGGTAACCTTCACTTTGGGCGGCATGGGGATTCCTCCTTGATATAACAAAGGGTATATAACAATTGTTATATTAAACTATAAGAAGAAAAATGTCAAGAAAAAAATCGGCGCAGAGATTTTCTGCGCCGATTGAAAAGCTTTCCCCGACTATTTCCGGTTCAAAAGAAAAGCTTCCAGGTTTGTTTTGTGGTTATATTTGATGGAGGCGGCTTTGTCCTTTTGGAGCATTAGGGTGGTCAGGTCAATGTTATTGAGGGCAGCAATGGCTACAATGTAGTGGATCATGTCCACCAGTTCAATGCCCAGCTGCTCCTGCAGGTCGTCTTCCTGAGATGCTTTGCGGCCGGAACGCTTGTTCAGCACCTCAGCCACTTCGCCCATTTCTTCCACCAGCTTCATAAACATGCCCTGTTCATTACCCCAGCCGCCGTAGCGGTCCGCAAGATAAGCCTGGAGCGCTTCAATGGTAATATCCACGGTAGGTTCTCCTTTTGTGTTTCGTTGTGTTCATTATATGGCACAGGGGAAGTATTTGCAAGGGGGATATTCCGTAATACACAAGTGCTTTCCCCAATGCATATAATGGGGCGTTCACCTTATTAGATGGGGAGGAATTATATTGAACAGATACAATGGCTTCGATGGCAGAAATTGCGGTGAACAGTTCGATGACCATTCCTGCAAGCGTTACCGTCCCAAAGAGCACGGCTGCGGGGATTCGGAACCGTGCAGCTGTGGGAGTTGTCCTCCGGGACCCGCCGGCCCCCCGGGACCGATGGGACCGAGAGGACCGGTGGGTCCGCAGGGTGTTCCCGGGCCCAGAGGCCCTATTGGTCCACAAGGACCTGCCGGCGCGGTAGGTCCAGCCGGCCCACAGGGTCCGGTGGGCGCGGTAGGTCCAGCCGGTCCGCAAGGTCCCATTGGTGTGGCGGGGCCTGTCGGTCTGCGAGGTCCTATCGGTGAAACCGGTCCTGCTGGTCCCCAGGGACCTGCAGGTGGTGTGCTGGGCTATGCGGATTTCTACGCCCTTATGCCGCCGGACAATGCTGCGACCGTGGCGCCCGGCACGGATGTCAGCTTCCCCCAAGACGGTCCTAATAGCGGTACCGGCATCACCCGTGCCGGGGCAGATTCCTTTATTCTGGGAGAAATCGGCACCTATCAAGTGCTGTTTCAAGTAAGCGTGACCGAAGCCGGTCAGCTGATCCTGACTCTTAATGGCGAGGATCTGGCATATACGGTTGTGGGCCGTGCCACTGGGGTTTCTCAAATCGTGGGTATGGCCGTTGTGGAAACAACCGTCATTAACTCTGTGTTAACGGTGCGTAATCCGGCAGGCAACGCCGCAGCGTTGACCATTACGCCTCTGGCAGGCGGCACACGCCCGGTTTCTGCACATTTGGTAATCACCCAGATCCAATAACAAATGATGGCAGCAGCACCATTCCGCCCCGGAACGGTGCTGCTGTTTGCATTTTATTAATGGTGGGGCAAGCCCACAACACTTTCATTACGATTCTTCATTAAGACCACAGCACCAATAGTGCCATAAAGCAAGCCGTCGTCTTCTCAGTACATCACCCTACGCGAACAGATCCAACAGATATCCATATCCCTCTGCTTCCATTTTTGCGTAGGGGATGAAACGCAGAGATGCACTGTTGATGCAGTAGCGCACACCGTTGGGGGATTCGGGATCGTTTGCAAAGACATGGCCTAAGTGGGAATCGCCGGCCCGGCTTCGCACCTCAATGCGGTATGTTCCATGGCTGTAGTCCGGTATCTCTACAACGGCAGGTGCTTCAATGGGTTGGGAGAACGCCGGCCAGCCGCAGCTGCTCTCAAATTTGTCCGCCGAAGAAAACAGGGGTTCTCCGGTGACGATATCCACATAGATCCCTTTTTCAAACTGGTCCCAGAATTCGTTTTGGCGGGGCATTTCCGTGGCGCTTTCCTGGGTAACGGCATATTGTTCCGCCGTCAATTTATCCCGGATGGCTTCTGCTGCAGGTTTTTGGTAATCACCCGGATCGATACGCAGATTGGAGAACAGCTGGATCTCATCCAGGGGGATGTGGCAGTAACCGTAGGGATTGTTCTGCAGATAATCCTGGTGGTATTCCTCTGCAGGATAGAAATTTTGCAGCGGGCCGATCTCCACGAAGAATTCACGGCTTCGGCTCTGTTCCATTTGGGCGATCCGCTCCACCGTTTCTCTGGCTTTGTCATTGGTGTAGTAAATGCCGGTCTGGTATTGCGTACCGATATCGTTGCCCTGCTGATTTTTTACGGTGGGATCGATCACATAGAAATATGCCAGCAGCAGCGCGTCCAGGCTTACCTGGTTCGGGTCGTATTCCACCCGCACCGTCTCCCGAAAGCCCGTATCTCCGGAGCAGACGGCAGTATAGTTTGCTTGCGCTGCACCGGTTCCGTTGGCATAGCCGCTTTGGGCATCGATGACGCCGGGAATGGATTGCATTAGGTGTTCGATTCCCCAGAAGCAGCCGCCCGCAAGATAGATCACATTTTCAGCTTCGTTGGAAAAATCCATAGTTTCTGCCTGTGTTGGGTCCGTTACATAACGCTCTTCCTGCCGGGGTGCGGCACATCCACTCAAAGCTAATGCGCCGGTAAGCAAAAAGCAAAGAGAATACCAACTAAATTTGTGCTTAGTTCGTTTCATACATACACTCCTTTCTTTTTTTCTTAGCTTTATAATAGAGTGTTTTGCGTGTTTATTCTGTGACATCATCACCGTTTCTGTTTTATGTATTCTCATTAAGGAGTTCGTAATCACGATGCGGCAAAACTGCTACAAAAAAGAGAAATACGCTTTCGTCCAGGCAGCGGAAAGCAACATTCGTATTTTGATAAGTGCCGGTGTCCGTTTGCGGTGTCCGGTGCCAAAAGAATGGTGACCGGACTCGATTTGCATTTTCTGCCGATGGCAGAAAATAAAGGTTTCGCTCGGTCAAGCCCTCGCGAGCAGCGCTCATCCGCGCCGCATGTAGATGGGTTCTCGTCCTGTCACGGCAATAAAAATATCCCAAACCCATTTGGGTTTGGGATATTTTTGGCATATACTACACAATTTGATACAATGCAACGCTAACGGTGAGAGCGTTGCATTCGTTAAACGACCATCGGTCAAACAGGGCAACAAAACCTAAAATAGTTTTCTATAGATACAGCACATATTCTTCCTTACAGTAGCTTTTTAAGTAGATGTCCAGTATCCGGCCGTTTTTGTATTGTAATGCTTTTTGAGGACAGTTTGTTACGCAACGCAAACAGCGAATACACTGTGAATGAATCCGACCGTTTCGGATTGCTCCAACCGGGCAGTTTGTTTCACAAAGTCCACAGCTACAACAATTGTCCTCTTTTTTAATTTTTACTCCAATGCGGCTGCGCAAACCAGGAAAGATATTTGCCAATGGATTCTTTGCGGTTTTAGGAATTGTGACCTGCTGAGGCATTTTGATCCTTTGCACAATTGGCAGCAGCTGCGCTGTATCAAATTCGTAATCACCGTCAAGAAATGTATGTCCCATAGGAATATACGCCCCCGCAATAACTTGCCCGCGCAAGAGCTTTTGTGCTTCGTACAAAACATTACCATAGGATATTTTTCCGTAGGTTGCGATCAGCGCAACATGCTTGGCCTCCAGACACTTTAGAAATCGTTTCACCGGCTTCGGGATGTTTTGACAATACACCGGAAACACGACCACCGCAGCATCTTCCGTTGTGGTTTTGTTATCAATCGGTCTGATTTCGCAATCCAGCAGTTTAGCCAATTCTTTTGAAACAGCCAAACTGTGTCCGCTTCCGGAAAAACAATAAATCGTAATCATTTATGCTCCCTCAAGAATTGTTGCATAATGGCGCACTCTGGGATTTCTTCAAGAGAAAATCCTAGCAAATGTTCCATTTCATAAAGGGCCTGCTCTTTGGATCTACCGCATTTTTTTCTTGCAAGGGAGAATTCCAGTGCACTAAACGGAATCATCTTGCTTTTGCAATGATAAAATCGCACAAATTGGGTGTGGTCTTTGCATTTTTCAATTTTACAGCTTGTGTGCAGTGCTTTGTTTTCATCCTCCGGTGGCACCCAGCCACATTCTTGAACAAGTATAGATTTTACCTTGTTCCAATCGTAGGTGCCTCCGGATGTTTTATCAAGATCAAAGTGAACAAAGGCCGGTATATTTCCGGTGCGAGAGGACTGCCGGATGCTTCTTTTGAAGGGGGGAAGCAACTCCGGAACAGCCTGA
Organism: Oscillospiraceae bacterium; assembly: GCA_017416245.1. Classification (GTDB taxonomy): domain Bacteria; phylum Bacillota; class Clostridia; order Oscillospirales; family Oscillospiraceae; genus Faecousia. Next base: position 6,660 of record JAFQCX010000023.1, read on the forward strand.
ATTGCATTCACAACATTGGAAACCAGTTCACTTTCGTATCCGCTGAGTTTCTTAACCGGATGATCGCCGTATGCCAGCTGCTTCATGGTCATTAGGGTCTGGAACTGACCCTGCTTCAGAGGTGGCCGCAAAGTCAGCACGCGCGCAACATTCATCAGGAAGGTCAAAAAGCGATTGCCGGCAAAGGAATACGCGATCCTGGGTGCCATGTGATTATAGTACAATCCAAGCATCTGAACAGGCTCGTTGCCTGCAGCAAAATACGGCACTCTGTTTGCTACCAGTTCCGGATAAAACAGCAGATATGCCAGTGAAGGACAGGCACAGGTATTATCGCTGAGGGAGTATAGTTTGCTGTAAAACCGTCGCAAGTCGCTTTGACTGACTGTACGGGTAATGAACTCTACATTTTGAAAGGTTTTCTTGGCATTTGCAATGCTTTTGGCGGCACTTTCGGAAATAAAAGGGATTTCCCAGGTAAGCGCCAATACCCGTAACCCCTTTACCTTGGAAAGATAGTAGAGCAGGTATGTGGAATCCTTTCCGCCGGTGTAGAACAGCGCAATATCAAAGCGTGATTTTTTGCTGCGAGAGATATCCTCCACAATTGGAACAACACTTTTCAGATTTTTGGCATCCTCTGCCGTTTGACACATAGGGCACAGGCCCTTATCATCAAACTCCAATCCTGGAATCAAAAAATCATTGGCACAGCAATCCGTACAGAAAGTTGCCTCGGAAAAATCTTTCGGAACGTGCTTTCGCTGGTGCTCCGACACGACCTGTTTGCCGATAAACTTTTCAATCACGGATAACTCCTTAGGATTCAGTTCCCGGGGTAACGAAGCAAGAATATCCGCCTGCTTCTTCGAGACAGTGATATCATTTTTGAACAAATTGGGAGCACTGCGCAGTCCGTAATAATGCAGCTTCCTATTTTCGAGCTTCCATCTACTTTGTATGTAATACATAGCGATCCCCCCTTTTTTAAATTTACCATAAAAATAATTTTTTTGCAATAAATTCTGGTCAAAACGATAGTTGTGGATCAAGAAACCGATTCCGGATAAAAAGGGAAAAAATACCTACCCTTGCTGAACGAAAAGTATCAAATAAGGGTAGGTATTATGGTGCGGGTGTTCATAACGGACTTGACTTAAACTAACAAACTACCGGCAGAAACACACATATTCCTCCGCAGATTCGTCATTTCACGAAGTTCTTAGTAAAA
>JAFQCX010000024.1 GCA_017416245.1 Oscillospiraceae bacterium
GGGGGCTTGCTCCCGCCGCCCTGACCGCATTTATCTAAAACGGCGGGAGCAAGCCCCCGCCCTACAGTAAAGGAGAAGATTTATGGATTTCTACAACATCCCTATTGGTTTTGGGTTGGCGTTGTCTGCCAACACCGCCGCCATGAACCGCTATGCCCGCCTGACCAAATCTCAAAAGCAGGACATTTTGAATAAGGCTCACAACGTCCGCTCTGAAAAAGAGATGTACTCCCTCGTGGCAAATCTTGCCAATGGCGCAATATAATAAACAAAGAGCAAATCCGCCAACTGCAGATTTGCTCTTACTTATTTGTTTTCGGGTTGTTTGTTCTTTCCAATAAATAATCTACGGAAACCCTATGGAAATCTGCGATTTTGATCAGTGTGGTGGTAGGTATGTCAATGTCTCCCCGTTCATAGTTGCTGTAGACCCTTTGGCTACAGGACAGAATCTCTCCCATCTTGGCCTGGGACAAGTCTTTGTCCTCACGAAGATCCCGAATTCGTCGATAATAAGGCATAACCACACCACCTTCTTTAAGATGAATATAGTATACCTTAGAAAGTTTTTCGCTATTGACATTTAGCGAGTAATTCGCTAAAATTGTTATAGATGCCGTGCATTTTTAACTAGAATAAAAGGAGAATCAAAAATGGAACAGATAAAAGAAGAAATATTGGTAAAAAGTGAAAAGAAATCTCAGAAGAAGAAAATATGTTTTGTTTGGATAATAACCGCAATAGTATTTGTTGCAACAGTAGTTTTCTTTATTGTAGATTATAGCAACTACAAACAAGGGCAAGAATTTGGGCTATCGTTTATAGGTGGCTCAGACGGTGCATATTGGCTAAACGAAAACGATTCTTATGCTGAGCAGTGCAGGGATAGTTATAACAAACTAAATCAGCGCACATCCAACCTTACTTTCAATGGTGTAACAATTGACATGAGCGGTGTCCGAGAAGCAGAGATCAATTTAAGATCTTCTTTTGCAAACATTATGGAACTTGCTGGGTATGATCGTTATTCCTCATACACCATAGCTGATTGGTTCAAATATACAAATGCCGCTGAGTATTTTTATGGATACTATTGGAGCACAATCCTCCCGATTTCCTTCTTTATTGTTTTTGTTTTTTCAATTATTTTTACCATTTTCACCAACAACGAAGCAAAAAAAGAAATCGTAGTCTATGAGGATTCTGTTTTATGCAGAATGAATCCTAAAAAATCAAAACAGTTGGTATTTAATGACATTAGTAATGTTTCTTTTGGAACACATTCCTTGAAACTTGTTGGCTTAGGAGTTAAGTTTAAACTTTCACATATAACCAATGCCGAAGACATAAAATCTGTAATTATTGAAAAAAAGAATAGTTCTCAAAGCAAAGCAAATGATGTGAATATAAGCAGTGTAGATGAATTGCGGAAGTATAAGGAACTCTTAGATAGTGGAGTAATTACGCAGGAAGAATTTGAGTCAAAGAAAAAACAACTTTTATGATTCTAAGAGTTAACGCCGAGTTTTTCCTCGGCGTTAACTCTTTCGTAGCAAAATAAGCCCCTGTTTTGTTGGTCCTATATTGAAACATTCGTGAGCGGCAGTCCCATCATACAAGATGGCAAGCTGGTGAGTGCTGTCACCCACGTCCTCGTCAACGATCCCACCACGGGATATGGCATTTTTATTGAAAATATGCTGGATGCTGCGGCTTAATCGTAGGGCGGGGGTGGTGCTCCGCGCAGCGAATTGAAAATAACTATGCTTGCCGGTGGCAAGCATACATATACAATATGCTCCCGCCGCCCTGACTGCATCTATCTTAAAACGGCGGGAGCAAGCCTTGCAAACGGCGGAGTATGATAACGATCCCCTTAGAACAGGTCTGTTCTAAGGGGATCGATTATTTTACCAAAAAGGTATCAGCCACGCAAGGGGCACTTCACGACGCATCTTTCTCCGGTGACGGGACGGAATTTCAGCACCGGGTCCATTTGACGCAGAGCGTCCGCCAGATTCTCCTCAGTCACTTGATCCGGACAGGGAACATCTGTATAGTTACCGGTGTACATATTGCCTTCTTCGGTGACCAGAGAAAATTTCGTTGCCCAGTCGCAGCGGTTGGCATCTACAGGCAGATAGGTGACCTTCTTGCCGTTCAGGGTCAGCTCTGTCAGCGCCTCTTTCCGCAAGGCGCAGGTGGGGCAGGCGGTCAAGCACTGCTCACAGCCGCTGCAGGCTGCAGCCAGTCCCGCCTGGACCTCGTCAGCAGCCAGGTCTGCATTGGTAACAATGGCGACAAAGCGCTGGTGAATGCCGAATTCTTTTGTGACCACGGAGCCGTTCAGCGCCATCTGTCCGATACCTGCGGAGACTGCCTCCAAGGCATTACAGGATGCGCCGTTGAACTGACCTCTGGGGCTGCCCACAGTAGAGCCTGCGCCGGTCAGGTTGTGGGAATAGACCGCCTCATAGCCCATTGCATTCAGTGCGCGGCAGATAGAATAGGCCAGATGTCCGGTCAAACGGTTTACCTCATACTGGGTGAAGACATAGGGGCCAACGGCTTCTGCGGGAGGCTGGCCAACACGCTCTGCCGGGGTTTCGGGGTAGTGCATACCCATCACGATGACAGACTTTGCATCCTTCAGCAGGTCGGTTGCGCCCTGAATGTTGCGCTTATGCTCTGTAACAACAGGATCAAAGGGCATCATACGGGGATTCTTATCAATGACAGAGAAAACCGTTTCGTCCTTGCGAATCCGGCGCAGCTGGTCTGCCAAGCTGTCGATGGTGGCAGCAGAAGCAACGCCGAACAGATCCGCGCCCTTTTCCTTCGCCAGATTTTTTAGTTGTTGCTTGATATCCAAGGTCGGGACAACATCGGAAAGTTTTGTAACGGCCATATCCTTCACAGGAGCGCTGGTTAGGATCAGCGCAGTACGCACGAATGTATTTTCCGTGTCGGCGATGCCGCACAGGGCGCGGAAAGGCGCTTCATCCAGCGTGGTCTTGGGCAATGCGCTGTAACCCAGGTTCTCCAACTCGCGGCACATATCCAGCTCGGTGAAGTCTGCATTGAACTGGGCAATACGGGCATAGCTGTCCAGCACGTCGGCGCGGTTCTTATGGTTGCTGTCGTGCCCCTCAATATAGTCCATGGAACCTGCGTGGTCAATATCGGTGCCAGCCGGGATCTGATAACGGGCTGTCAGAAGAATCGCGCCTACACCATCGGGCAGAGCTTCCCGGATGCTGATATTTGCGTTTGCCAGGGACTCAGCAGAGATAAAATGAACGCTGTCCAGATCCCATGTCCGGGCGTGAACCAGAAGTTTGTCGTAAACCTGGCGGTGTACGGGAAGGTCAGAAGGCGTTACGTGACGTTTCCGGCGGGCAGTCTTCTTACAGTAATCTTTATCCCAGTTGCGCAGATGCTTGGGAAGGCAAACCTTCAGGCAAACACCAAACTCACCACCACGGGTTCCGTACTTTGCCACATAATCCAGCAGCACCTGCTCGTCTACCTTTTCGGGGATGGGCAGATCAAGGTCGAGATCAAAGTGCTCGCCCCAAGCGCATCGCCACAGATTCTTGTTGCAGAACACATGGTGCTTGCCCTCGACAACCACATCTTTGGTGCCGTTGACTTCCTTCTTATAGGCATTGGTGGGACAGTTGCGGACACACTCGCCGCACATATCGCACAGTTTCTTGCCGCTGTACAAAGGCGTAGGGGTCAGTTCCGCCTCGGTAATGATGGAGATAAAACGATTGCGTGCGCCGTATTCGGGTGTGATGCACAGGCCGTTCCAGCCCAGCTCGCCCAATCCGGCACATACACCGGCGTAAATATGGCTCATATCCGGAGAAAAAGTGGCGTCCAGATCCTGGTAACCGCGATAACGCCAAATGTTAGAGCTGGCAATGGGTACTGTCTTGTAACCCAGATCATCCAGCATACGACCGATTTTGAAGGACAGCACATCCAACTTGTCGTTCATAATGTACTGAATACGGTACGGGCCCATAACTTGAGGATGCACTTCACCGTCAAGCTCAATTGCGGCATCGGGATGATGCACTGCGCAAACGATCACAGATTTTGCACAGGGAAGAATTCCCTTTGGGCTCATTTTGATCGGAGCGTTTTCAAAGCGTTCAATATTGGCGATGCCCACCAAATCGGCACCCAGACGGTAGGCAAGCTCCTTGACAGCAAGTGTCAGGTTATTATCCATACAATTTTCCTCCCTATCATGCATTTTAAAGATGATATTTTGATTATAACAAAGGGAGAAATTGAAAAAAACGGACAATACAATCTGTTTTTCGTAAAAAAAGCACGCAGAAGGCGGAATTCGTTGACACAGAGAATCGTGGTCAGTATAATTGCCTTGAGGTGAAAACAGATGAAAATGGAATCGTTGGCATATGCCTCTATCAATCAGCTGACACTGGATAGACTGCGTTTGGAATCTTGTTCCGTGAAAGCAACGCACAAATTTGTAATGGAGCCTGCGCCGGTAGAACGATTTGTTTACATTACCCGGGGTGCAGTGTGCTTCTCTCTGGCAGAGGGGTCTTTACTGGCCGGTGACCGGGATATGATCTATCTGCCCAGAGATACGGCATATCAGTCCCTATGGCAGACAGATGCTGACTTTATGGTGATGGATTTGCTTCTTCAGAACGGAGATGGGCAGGATATTCACTTTGGGGAATCCCCGTGTGTATTGTTTCATGATACCCATAATATATATAACGGGCTTTTACGGGAACTTGCAGACAAGGTGGATGCAAACGGTCCGTTTGACTGGTTGGAGCGGCTATCGCTTTGCTTCAGATTGCTTTGCCATATGGCACGGGATACAAGCAGGTATGAATCGGATACGGCTCTGAGCAAAATCCAAAAAGGAATCACCTATTTGGAGAATAACTACTGCGCAGATTTTCCTGTGGATGTACTGGCCCAAATGTGTAACCTTTCCCTGTCCTGTTTTCGGCGGATTTTTCTGGAATGCAAAGGAATGCCTCCCGTGGAATACAGAAATCGATTGCGGATGCAAAAGGCATCGGAGCTCTTGAGAACCGGACGGTACACCGTCTCCGAAGTAGCGGAGCAGACAGGGATCAATGATGTGAAATACTTTGGAAAGCTGTTCAAACGGTATATCGGTATGACTCCCAGCGCGTTAAGAAAAGAAGGTATTTAGTATTCGTTCAGAAAGCAGACCACTTGCACCCTCAAAAACCAGAATTTGTCAAAAGGGTGAGCAGTATCTTCATTGAAAATATATTAGACGCTGCGGCATAGCAAAGGGTATAAGCGGATAGACCAAAAAACGGAAGCTGTAAAAAGCTTCCGTTTTTCAGTTATTTATAAGAGAATTTTTTGCACGCGGTAGGCGTTTCCCCGGTTTTTTGCTTGAAAATCCTTGAAAAATAATGCACAGAAGAGAAACCCAGCTGTTCAGCAATCTGCGTCATATTCATAGACGAATGCAGAATTAACCATTCCGCCTGTGCGATCTTCAAATCTGTGAAATAGGCAAGGGGGGATTGGCCGCAGGTTTGCCGTACCAGCCGTTTGAGAGAAGCCTCACTGATGCCAAGCTCCAGACAAATTTCACGAAGGGTCAATGATTTATGTAGATTCCGCATCATATAATCGGTAACCGCATTCATTTTTTGCACTTCATACCGTTCAGCCGGACGCATGAGGTCCAGAAGGAATAATTCAAGCTCATTTTTGATGCGTTGCACCGCATACGGATCTACATGCTTTTTCAGCACCATCCCCCGCACACCGATCCGGTGTTCAAGCAGTGGCTGTGCCTGCTGGACGATGGTGCGGAAACGGATCACTTGCTCTCCGGTCAGGGTAATGACTTGGTCGCAATATTGCTTCGGCAGAGGTGCCGCGGTCTCAAAGCTGATGACCTCCGCAATGCCGCCTGTGCCTTCTCCGTGGGCAGAATTGGCTGCGTAAAGGATCATCTGTCCTGCTTTCAGGTCGTGCCGCGTTCCGTTCACGACGGTGTATCCTTTGCCCTCTGCCATAAAGAAGATCTCCGGGAAATCGTGGGATTCCGTGCCGGCAATGCGATTGCGCAGATCCGCCCGCAAGGCTGTAGCAATGCTTGTGACTGTCACAACATTGCTAACCGGCGACTTTGCATAGTTTGTCATAGGCTCCCCTTTTTTTGTACCAAATTGGTCTGTTTTGTGCAAATACAAGGCACTTAATTGCTCTTATAATTGCAGTATATCAAATTGGGAGGTATTTTACAATGGCAAAAATTCGTTTAGGCTTAATAGGCTGCGGTAACATGATGAACATCCACGCAAAGGCAGTCAATGACTGCACCGAGGCGCTGGAAATCACGGCCGTGTGCGATGTGGTCCGTCAGCGGGCCGAGGATGTGGCAACGGTTTTGGGCAACGTCCCCTTCGTCTGCACTGACTATCGGGAGCTTACCGACAAAGTGGATGCTGTGCTGATCGCGCTGCCCCACGATCTGCATTACGAGTGCGGTATGTACTTTGCCCATCAGAAAAAGCATATTTTGATGGAAAAGCCCTTGTGCAACACAGAAGAAGAGTGCCTGAAGCTGATCGAAACCTGTGAGCAGGAGGATGTAACGCTGATGTGCGCTTATCCTGTACGTTACTGGCCGGGCATCGTGAAGCTGAAGGAACTGCTGGACAGCGGTGAATACGGCAAGGTGTTTATGATGTCCGTCTGGACAGAACAGCTTACCTATCGTAACTGGGATCACTGGATCACCACCGCAAGGCTGGGCGGCGGACAGCTCTTCTCCCACGGCTGCCACTATATTGACCTTTTATTGTGGTTCCTGGGTCAGCCTGTTTCCGGCTCCCACATGGGTACCAATGTGGGCACAGAATGGCTGATGCGGGAGGGCACATCTGCAGTGACTATGAAATTTGCAAACGGCGCGGTAGCGTACCACGGCGCAACCTGGGGTGCAAGAGGCACCCGTATGGGCTACGATTTCCAGGTTCATACCGAAAAGGGTCTGTTTGACTATAACCATAACGCCGGTACGATTACTTATTATTCCAAGGAAGAAGCCCACGAACCGGGCAAGCCCTCCAAGAATACCAAGGAGATTCTTTGGGATGCCGGCACCGGAAAGAAGTACACCAACAATGAGATCGACCACTTTGTGGACTGCGTGCTGAACCACAAGACCCCCTTGACCAGCGGCAGAACTGCACTGGAAAGTCTGCGTGTCATCTGGAAGATCTACGACGCAGAAAAGAACAACACCGTAGCAGACCTGCGGGATATCAACCCTGCTTCTTATCTGTAATGTGTGTAACAAACCTATCTTTTACCTGCAAAAACCCATAAAAATTACAGAAAAACCACAAAATTCTTTTGTCCCTTTCCTGCTGCAGAAGTGAGAAGCGATCCCATTATATAAAAGGAAGAAGCCCGCACCATTGGAAATGGTGCGGGCTGTTTTTTCGGAAACAATCAAGAGGTGAGATTGTTTTCCAGATTGCTCAAGCTGAAAAGCGCCAATATAAAACCTACGATCATAACGATACCCATATATATCCTCCTTTTTTCCTGAAAAGCCACTTTACTTCCTGTGTTTCTCTTGCTATAATTATTATAGCTTAAAACATCGGTTTTGAAAGCAAAATACCGCCTAATTATATAACGATATCGCCAATATTATCGTTTTTATGGAAGGATTATTGCGCTATGAAATTGCAGATCAGACGGAATATGATGGAAGAGGTGGAGGGTCTTCACAATGAGTACCCCTACGCCTTTCACCACACGGATATGCGGGAGACCACTGTCCCCTGGCACTGGCACGAGGCGCTGGAATTCGGCTATGTGGTGGAGGGATCTTTGAAAATATCCACCACCACCCAAACCCTGACGCTGAAAAAGGGCGAAGCCTACTTTACCAACAGCAACGCTTTAATCACAGTGGAAAATGTAGATGCCTGCATTTTGGATTCTCATTTGTTCCACCCCGTTTTTCTGGGCGGACATTTCAAAAGCGTATTTGAAACCAAATATCTCAATCCCGTTATTCTGAACAGGGACATCGATCTGCTGTGCTTCCGTAGTGAGACCGATACCCAGCGCGCTCTTTTGGGGAAGCTGCTGCAGCTATCCCAGCTGCAAGCCCAGCCGGATGTGGAATTTCAGACCCGGAGCCTGCTCGGGGAAATCTGGCAGCTGATGCTGCACATTATTCAAGAGGCTGACAGCAGCATATATCACGCGCCGAAAAATCAAGACCGGATTCTGACTATGATGGCCTTTATTCAGGAAAACTACGCCGAAAAGCTGACCTTGGAGCAGATTGCCGATGCCGCAGCCATCAGCACCCGGGAATGTCTGCGCTGCTTCCGGGAATCCATTCGCCAATCCCCTATGGATTATCTCATTGAATACAGGGTGCAGGTGGCCAAAAAGCTTCTGGAAACGACCTCCCTCTCCATCACGGAAATTGCCCTGCGCTGCGGCTTCAACAGCAATTCCTATTTTACAAAAATCTTCCGCCGCAGCTGCGGCAAGACCCCCAACGCCTACCGCAAGGAGCTGCAAAGCCTGGAAAAACCCGTCATTTCCCTCCCCTGACAAGCTAAAAAGAGCAATTCTGCAAAAAGTGCAGAATTGCTCTTTTTTATGAACGGGATCTGTATTCCGAAGGATTGGTGCCGAAATGCTTTTTAAAGCATTTTGAAAAATAGGAGATATCGCAAAAACCACACTGCTCCGCAATTTCTGTGATGGAAAGAGCGCCGGTTTCCAAAAGGTCTGCCGCGTGCATCAGCCGCACGTGGATCAGATACTGGCGCAGCGACATACCTGTCATACGTTTTATCACAAAGCTGATGTAGTTTGGGTGGTATCCAAAGCGTTCTCCGATAGCAGCATTGGTCAGGTTCGTTGGATAGTTGGCGTGAATGTAAGAAAGTATATGGCTGACGGGACTTCTCCTGATTCCATCGTCCCCCATTTTCAAAAACCGCAAACTCTCAAAGATGCACTGGGCAAGCATATGCCCGGTTTTGTTTTCGTAGTACAGGATCTTGTGGATGTGTTCGTCCAGGATCGCAGAGAGCTTTTTCTGCAGGGTTTCTATTTCCTTGATATACAGCACCTCGGACAGATCCTCTGAATCCGCAAAGGTGTGAACGTCCAAAAGCATATCCCGCTTGAAGCTTTGCACGGGAACAGGCGCCACCGGCAGGTTGTGGCGGATCGCGTTTTGGGTGTAATCAAAATTCAGCACCATATATTCTACCGAACTGTCAGGCGTTTCGATGCAGTACGGCACCCCTGCATGGATGATCAGCAGGGCGTGTGGCGTCATTTCATATTCGGTTTCTTTTACCTTTATTTTCCCCTGCCCCTTTACCGTGTAAAAAAGGCGGGCATCCAACGGAACGACCTGCTTAAAACAGGAATTCTCATTGAGAGCCATATACCTTGCGTACCGTATATACGGATTGATTTCTGCTACGTTCATTTTTTATCCCATCTTTATTTTACACAAATTTGTATTTAGATTGTACATTGGTTATAACACCAATTTGTCATAAAATCAAGATAGACTTTTTAAAAAGGAGTGTTATACTTGATTGCACGTAAAAAAGAAAGAACTGCGCGAATCGGCATTTTTGCCGTTGCCCACAATACCTATTTCGGTCAATTTGAAGGCCTTTACGAGAATTTGATGGGTTATCACAAGGTTTTCCGTGATTTAGTGGCAAAAAACCAGGTGGAAGTTTTGGATTTCGGTATGGTGGACACCTCTGAAAAGGCTTATGAAACCGCCGAAAAGCTGCAAAGTGCCAATGTGGATGTGATTTTCTGCAATATGATCACCTACGCAACCTCCTCGGTTTTTGCCCCCATCATCCGGGAAGTCAACCGGCCGATGATCCTGGTTGCGCTGCAGCCGAGAGCCGCTTTGGATTACACAAAGGCAAACACCTTTATGCAGCTGGAAAATGATAACATCTGCTCTGTTCCCGAGTTTACTGGCGTTGCCGCCCGTTTAGGCAGAAAGATTTACGATTGCATCATCGGCACACTGTATGACGACGCTGAGGCAAATGCGGAAATCGAAAAATGGTGCAACATCGCAAAGGTTTTGCACGACCTGAAAGGCGCGCGGCTGGGTCTGATGGGTCACACCATGGAGGCTATGTATGATATGCACGCCGATCCCACCGCCATCTCCGCCGCCTTCGGCCTGCACGTACCGCTGCTTGAAGTGGATGATGTGCTGGAGCTTTACGATCAGGTGACGGAAGCGGAAATTGCCGATAAGATCAAGTTGATCGATGCAGAATTTGATATGCCGGAGCCCAAATCCGACCCCATCACCACCAAGCTCACGGATGCGGACAAGTACCAGGCGGCAAAATCTGCCGTTGCGCTGGATAAATTTGTGGAAAAGTACAACTTGACCGGCCTTGCCTACTATTACGAAGGAAGAGAAGACAGCCTGCACAGAAAGGTGGCAACTACCTTCATTGTGGGAAATTCCATTTTGAATGCCCAGGGAATCCCTATGTGCGGCGAATATGACATCAAGACCTGTATCGCTATGCTGATCATGGATCGTCTGGATATCGGCGGCAGCTTTGCCGAGTTCCACCCCTTCGATTTTGCCGAGGACTTTATTCTTGTGGGCCACGACGGCCCTCACCACCTGAAGATCGCCAACGGAAAGCCCGTGCTCAGAAGCTTGAAGAAATATCACGGCAAGCCCGGCAGCGGCGCATCTGTTGAATTCAAAATCAAGGAAGGGCCCATTACCATGCTGGGCATCACCCAGACCTCCGAGAACAAGTTCAAATTTGTGATCGGTGAGGGCATTTCCAAGGAAGGCCCCATTCCCCCCACCGGCAACACCAACACAAGAGGCTTTTTTGCCCCCACCACAAAGGAATTTATAAAGAAATGGGTGATGGAAGGGCCCACACACCATTATGCGCTGGGTGTAGGACATCATGCCGACACCATTGCCAAAATTGCAGAGATCCTCGGCATTGAATATGTAATTGTGAGGTAGAAAATGAAACGAGATCTTTTTGTATTTGCAGGGCAGTCCAATATGATGGGCGCATCTGTTTATCCGCCCCAAAAGGAGCTTTGCGTTGTTCATTCCTATGAATATAAGCATAAGCCCCGCCGTTTAGGCAGCGATTGCGGAAGCTTTGTCCCTGTGGGGTATCCTGTGGGAGAGTTCTCCTACATGGATGTTTCCCGTGCATACGCAGAGGATTCGGTAAACGCAAAGGGTGAAAGCACCTTGACTGATTATGTTACAAATACCTATTTTTGTCCGGCTATGTCTAACCTGGATTCTGATGCAAACAAAACTGTGCTCCCCTTCCCCTCGTTTTCTGAGGCAACAGCCGCAAACGGAGCGACCCTGGCGCCCTTTCTTGCAGAGGAATGGGAGCGTAAAGGAAATGCCTGCGCCTATGCCCACATCGCCAAGGGCGGTGTTTCCATCGGCTACTATATGACAAATGATATGCTGCAGACCTTATCTCAACGTATTGCAGCATATAACCGGGAAAACGGAACGGACTATGATTCCCAAATTCCGTCAAAGCTGCGGATGGATGGGGCAGCGGACTACTTCCTTGAAAAATGCAAGGATTTTTTCGAAGACGCAGAGGCATCCTTCCCCGGTGACACAACCGGAAACAAATGCTTCTTTTGGCTGCAGGGAGAAGCCGACACCAAGAACCCTGTAGCAGTGCACGAAATGAAGCTGGAGATCCTCTGGGAAAAGCTCAAAAGCATTGGCTTTACCCACTTTTTCTGCATTCGTGTTGATTATTTTGGTGCAGAGCGCATTGACCGCGTTATGCAGGCCCAGGAAAACTTCGCCGCCAAACACGATGACGTATATATACTGACCCGGGCAGCCTCTTATTTCACCTATCCCGGGCAGGACGAAAGCGAATGGTTTCACACCCCTCCGGCGGAGGAATACCGGAATTGCCGGGACAGCTTCTTCGGCTTTGACAACAACCACATCAACGAAAAAGGATTCTCGGTAATTGCCGCCCACGGCGTAGAAAACCTTTCCCGGGTATTGACCCAGGGGCTGCCCCCGGTGTTGGAGGAAGAAAACATAAAGACACTGATGGCCGAAAACAAGCCTGTATAAGATCGGATATTGGAGGAAGTAATTATGTATAATATTAAGCTCAGCAGCTATATCCCCGAGCCCAACCCTGCAGAAAGCGACCGCATCGTCGCGGCCCATTACTATGCCGCCTGGAAAAAGGGCGCAGCCGGAATCCACGAAGGCTTCAACGACCTTGCTGAAAGCTATCCCGACAGAACGCCCCTGATGGGCTATTACGACGAGGAAAACCCCGAGGTCTGCGATTGGGAGATCAAGTGGGCTACCGAGCACGGTATTAACTGCTTCATCTACTGCTGGTACAGAAAGCCGGAAAATGTGGGCAAGCCCGTTACCACTGATTTTTTGCGGTGCGGACACGGTCTGCACGAGGCGCTGTTCAATGCCAAATTCCAAAAGTTTATGAAATTTGCCATTATGTACGAGGCATCTCCCCGTTGGGGCGGAACAAACGAGACTGATCTTGTGGAAAATATTATGCCGTTCTGGATGGAAACCTATTTCAAAAGAGGCAACTATCTGATCATCGATAACAAGCCTGTTGTGTTTGTTTATAACCAAAAGCGCCTTGGCCAAGAATGCTTTGAAAGTGTGGAAAGCCAGCGGAAAGCCTTTGATGCCTGCCGGGAATATGCAAAGACCCAGGGCTTTGACGGTATGATCTTTGCCGCTTGCTCCAGACATACGCCCAAGGAAACCCACGACGAGCTGATCGCGCGAGGCTATGATTTCCTGTTTGGCTATAATTCGGGTTATGATTCCCCTTACGATTTCTACCCCGACGAGGACGACATCATAAAAGGCCAGTGCGACCGTTTCCAAATGGAGCTGGATAACGGCAACACCACCTTTGTTCCCACCGCATCCTGCTTCCAGGACCCCTCCCCCAGATATTCCGAGCGTTGGAACGCTTTGGGCTACCGCTTCCGGGATTACGGAAACATCTGGTATCTGTCGCCCATAAAGTTCCGGGAAGTCCTGCGCAGAATGAAGGAGATGTCCGATGCCCTTCCCGAAAATGCCTGGGCGCGAAAGATGATTATGATCGACAACTGGAACGAATGGGACGAAGGGCATTTTGTTGCCCCCAGCCATAAATTCGGCTATCAGTACTTGCAGGCCATCCGGGAAGCGCTGACCAAGTGCAACAACCTTCCCGACTACCGCGCGCCCCACGATCAGGGCTTTGACGGCTATAACACCTCCTGGAAAACGCCGGATTTCAAAGAATTCTGCGAAAAGAATCTGAAGTAAGTCTTTACATCATAACCACCGGCCGTGCCGGTGGTATGCACAGGCCCCCTTAGGGCCTTTTACTAACGGAGCCTATAGTCTCATCGAATTTTCTTTCGCTTGCGTGTTTTGCCCTACTACCGCAGATGCGGTTATGTGCGCACCGAAGGCCCCCTCTGACGAGGGGGCTGGATTTTGCGAAGCAAAAGACTGGGGGAGAGAATTTTCTCTGCTTGTTTCTCTCCCTCCGTCAAAA
>JAFQCX010000025.1 GCA_017416245.1 Oscillospiraceae bacterium
TACCAACGCAAAGGTGGTTGGCGGCAGCAATACCGTCCGTATGGCTATGGAAAACAAGGCTGTGGACTATGTGCTTTACACCCTGTACGGCGAAGGCGCAGTGTTCCCTCAGAACTTCCGTTACACCTACGGCGGCAAGAAATATATTGCCTCCAGTGTCACCAGGGTGGAGGGCGATGTGAAGGATCTGAAGCATATCCTCTCCAACGACACCCTCTGCGCAAAGATGGGCAGCGACGACGGAATGAAACACTTTAATGACCTGGCCTTCTCCAAGAGAAGACACACCATTAAAGTGAAATTCAAGAGATTGAAGGGATAGTTATGATTCAAATTAAGAGCAATAGAATTATTGTGGGCGAGAGCCTGTTTGACGGCTATGTGTACGTAGAAGATGGTAAGATCGTAAATGTTACCACAGAGGATCTTCCCTGCG
Source organism: Oscillospiraceae bacterium (assembly GCA_017416245.1). Lineage (GTDB taxonomy): Bacteria > Bacillota > Clostridia > Oscillospirales > Oscillospiraceae > Faecousia. The sequence continues at coordinate 437 of JAFQCX010000025.1, forward strand.
AGGAATCCTACGATTACACAGGCAAGTATGTAAGCCCCGGCTTTATCGACCTGCATACCCACGGCGCAGGTGGCTATCCCTTTATGGATAACACCGTGGAGGATGTGATCAAGGGTTGTGAGGCCCACCTGGCTCACGGCACCACCTGTATCCTTCCCACCGTTTCCACCGGCGCGTTCTCTAAAATGCGGGAAGCGGTCATCAACATTTACAAGGCGATGGCCAGCGGCAAGGCACCTACCTCTTTGGGTGCCCACCTGGAGGGCCCCTACCTGTCTGCAAAGCAGGGCGGCGCCCAAAATACCAGCAACATCACCCCTCCCATTCCCGCGGATTATGAGAAACTGGTTGAGGAGTACGGCAGCGCCATCAAGCGCTGGACCTACGCCCCTGAAAATGATGAGAACGGTACGTTCTGCAAGTATCTGACCGATCACGGCATCATTGCTTCCGTAGGTCACAGTGACGCAATCTATGCGGATCTGAAGGTGGCAATGGAAAATGGTTGTAATTTGGTTACCCACCTGTACTCCTGCACCTCTACCATCACCCGCGACCACGGCTTCCGCCGCCTGGGCATTATTGAAACGGCATATCTGGAAGACGATATGTACGTGGAGATCATTGCCGATGGCAAGCACCTGCCTCCCGAGCTGCTTCGGCTGATTCTGAAGTGCAAGTCCACGGACAAGATCGCGCTGATCACCGACAGTATGGAAATTGCCGGCACGGATATCAAGTCCGGCAACCTGAGTGGCTTGGATTACGTTGTGGAGGATGGCGTCTGCAAGCTGAGCGACCGTTCTGCCTTTGCCGGCAGTGTGGCCACCGCAGATTGCCTGATCAGAACGCTGGTCAAGGAGATCGATTGCCCCGTGCCTTTGGCAGTAAAGATGCTGACCAAGGTACCGGCTGAGATCCTTGGCGTGAACAAGGGCGTTCTGGAAGCCGGCAAGGATGCGGATATCGTCGTGTTTGATGACGATGTCAACATTCAAAGCATCTTCCTGGCAGGCAAGAAAATCTAATAACAACACCCCGTTGCCTTAGGCGACGGGGTGCTTTTTACAGGAAACAGTATAGAGCAAGCGTGAGCAGCGCGGTGTTGCGGTCCTCGGGCTTGTCGCCTGCCATCAGCAAAAGCAGCAAAACCACGATCAGATCCCCGGTGTCGAAATCTTTGGGGAGCAGCTGCCGCAGAAAACCGCCAATGTTCCCTGCCTGTGGCGGGCGGTGTTCCTGCGCTGGTGGTGAATAAGGGGGCTCTCTTGGTGGCAACGGCTTCGGTGGCGGCGCAGGATGCGGCGGCTCATCGACCCGACTTCGCCGGTGAGAGCCGTCCTGCTGAGGAATATAACGGTTATACATATGCTCACCTGCCTATAGTGCCGAGAAATGTGGAGGCCATACCGGCCAATTTTGCTGCCCGCATGGCCTTTTCTAATTTTTGGATCCGCTGGCTGCTTAAATAGGGGGCCAGTGCGTGGAGCAGGGCGGATTGATGAGAGTCAACACCTGTTTTCCCAATGAGAGAGGTGAGCTTTTGCACCATAGCAAAGTCAATTTCCGGCGCAGCCTCCACAGGGGCTGTGTGCGCCGACGCAGGCTCCGTTTGAAAATTCTGTGCAATGGACATAATTTGTTCCATCATTTGGGGATTGCCCAAAATGGCATTGAGCTGGGATTCCATATTTTCCATTATTTGCCTCCCAGTTCTTTCAGGAGCTTTTGCGCTTCAGAGGAGGAGAGCATAGCGCTCAGGGTTTGCCCAGCCTGGGCATAGTCGCCAGTTTTGGCATGCAGGACCGCCTGCTCCAGCCGGCCCTTGTCCTGCTTTTGCAGCATAGCAATCAACTGTTGCCCTGCGGGACTTTTCGCCAAGCGCATGATCTCCTCCATAGAAAAATCCTGACTTTTTTTCTGCATTTTGATTGCCTCCTGTCCAAATGCCTGTTATAATACTTCTGTGAATAGTATATGCAGGCAATAGCGCCGAGGTGAACTATGCGGATACTTGTTTTTTCGGATTCCCACGCCAGTATGCGGTTTATGCGTAAATGCGTGGAGATAATGAAGCCGGATGCTATGGTGCATTTGGGGGATTATTACGATGACGGGCAAGTTTTAGCGGAAACCTTTCCTCGTATTCCCATGCATCAGGTTGCGGGAAATTGCGATAAATACCGTTGCCCCAGCCATGCCCGGGAATGGCTATGCTATGACTTAGGCGGTGTAAGAGCCTATATGACCCACGGTCACAGGGAACGGGTAAAGTCCGGCATCGGCGGCCTTGTGGCGGAAGCCCGCCGTAACGGGGCGCAAATCGCTCTGTACGGCCATACCCATATTCCCGATTGTCATCAAGAAGATGACGGCCTGTGGGTGTTGAATCCGGGCAGCGCCAGCCACTCGGCAGGTGTTTTGGTAACGGACGGGCAGCGGATCACCGCCTGCTATTTAATAACCGAGAAGGATTTGGAGGATGCGTTATGATTTTAACCATTGATATTGGCAATTCCAACATCGTGTTGGGCGGTGTTCGGGAGGATACCATTGTTTTTGAGGCAAGGCTGCGTACCGAAACCAACAAAACCTCAGACCAGTACTGCGTGGATCTGAAAATTCTGCTGGATGTATACGGTATCCGCCCTGAGGATGTTGAGGGCTGCATTATTTCCTCGGTAGTCCCCCAGGTGCTGAACTCCTTCCAAACTGCCATCAAAAAGCTCACCGGCAAGACCAGCCTGGTGGTAGGCCCCGGCATCAAGACGGGGCTGGATATCCGTTTGGAAAACCCCGGTCAGACCGGCGCTGATCTGGTGGTGGCAGATGTGGCGGCTCTGCGGGAGCATAAGCCTCCTCTGATCGTGATCGATATGGGAACAGCCACCACTATGTCCGTTTTGGATGAAAACGGCGCCCATATTGGCGGCTGCATTATTCCCGGTGTGCAGATATCCCTGACGGCCCTTACCGATAAGACCGCATTGCTTCCCGGCTTGCAGCTGGACCAGCCCAAGCGCGCCATCGGCAGAAACACCATCGACGCTATGCGCTCCGGCATTATGATGGGCACGGCCTGTATGCTGGACGGTATGGTGGAGCGTATGGAGCAGGAGCTGGGCTGCAAAACCACAGTAATTGCCACCGGCGGCATTGCGAAGTTCATTGTGCCCCTGTGCAAAACGCCGATGATTTACGATAAGGATCTGCTGATCAAGGGTTTGGTCGCTCTGTATAGGGACAATCAGAAAAAGGTATTATAATACCATAAGCAATAGCAGCATTGCGCCGATGCCCATACCGCTGACGGCTACCAATAAGGTGTCTAAAACCTTGTGCAGCACTTCCCGGCGGGTGGCGGCATTGGGGTAGGGAACAGCAGTGCGATAATTGGATTTACAGATAGCAGTTTTCATAAGTTTATACCTCCTGTGTTTTATCTTATGCTAACAGTATAAAGATATATAAGTCCTAAAAAACGGACTAATTAGAACAGGAGAAAATTGTCCTTGCAAGGGTCCAATTATCGTGGTAAAATGTGAGGTAATAAAAACGTTAAAGACAGAAGGCGGTGTGCGTATGGGCGCTTCCAAAAGGCGGAGCAGCTTTGCTGAAAGTAAAGCAATGCAGAAAATTACGGACTTTCTGAAGCAACTTGGCATTGTGCTGGGACTTACAGCAAAATGGGGCTTTAAGATTCGCAGCCTGGTGCTGGCGATCCCAGTGTTTATCTGCGCAGGCGCGCTGGCAATTCGGAATGCAAGGCAGCTTCCCGAGCTGGTGGGCATCAATATACTGGCCAGTGGTGAGTATCAGTGGTTTGTGTCCCGGGGTGTGGCGGTGCTGATCCCCTTTGGCGTTACAACTCTGTGCCTGCTGATGATGCTCTGCTCAAAGAAAATTCTCTATCCATGGCTGATCAGCCTGTTTTCTTTGGTATTGCCACTGGTTGTCTGGCTTACCAACAACCTGCCCACATAAAATAAAATTCCCGAAATGCGTTAGCATTTCGGGAATTTCTTATATCATATCAGTCGATGGTTACGGTCTTGCCGCTGGCAGAGGACTCGTAAATACTCAAAATCACATCTACAGGACGCTTGCCCTCGTAAACATCAATGGCAGGCTTGGTGTTTGCATCCAATGCTTTCAGCAGATCTGCAAACTGCGCGGTGTGCAGGTCTGCATTGAAGGCTGTGGGATCGTGAGCAGAGTTGCGGTCACAATCCTCTTCCTCATCCTCCAAAGGCATTTCCTTGCCGTCAATGCACCACTGGGTGATGGTGTCCTCGGTGAGCACAAAGCTGCCCTTGGTTCCGCAAACCTCGATGCGGCAGGGCTTGCCGGGATTCATACAGGTAGTGCCCTCGATAATACCCACTGCGCCGTTGGCGTACTCTACGGTTGCAACGGCAGTATCCTCCACTTCGATATCCCGGTCCATGGTTCTGCAGATGGCGGAAACGGACTTGACCGGTCCCATAAAATACTGCAGCAGGTCGATACCGTGGATGCCCTGATTCATCAGAACACCGCCGCCGTCCATAGCCCAGGTGCCACGCCAGCCGGCGGAGGCATAATACTCAGGGGAGCGATAGTATTTCATATACACGTCGCCAACCAAGAGCCGACCGAACACACCGTCGTCAATGGCCTTCTTGATCTTCTGGGTGGCCTTAGACAGACGTCTTTGGCAGATAGAGGTCAGCTGTACGCCGTTGCGCTCCACGGCCTCAACAATGTCAGCAAGCTGCTGACGGGTGATCGCCATAGGCTTTTCCACCACGATGTGCTTGCCGGCGTTGGCGGCGGCAACGGCTGCATCTGCGTGCAGACCGCTGGGGGTGCAAATGCAGATTACATCAATATCTGTGCTTGCCAGCATATCCTCTAAAGTTGCAAATGCCAGGCAGTTATTTTCCTTGGCAAAGGCTTCGGAGCGATCCAGAGCCTTGTCATAAACACCTACCAGCTTAGCGTTTTCCAGATTCTCAATGGCAGTCAGATGCCACTTGGAAATGATGCCGCAGCCGATAATACCGAAACCATAAGTCTTCATAATAATAACCTCGCAATTTCCTTAGCGCACTTCGTTACCGGTGCCCTTCCAACGGCCAACTTGTTCGGTGTGGGTATCACCTTCCAGCAATTGTTCGTGGTTCTCAATTACCTTGCGGAAACCTGCGGCATAAGCCTCGATCCACTCCTTGTCGAAGTATGAGAAACGGGGAATGGAGAAGCAGAGGGTGTCTACAGATTTTTGCAGGCTGGGGTCCTTATCGCTGGGGGTGGTGGCATAATCGTAGAAGAAGGCGTGCTTGTGCAGGCAGAAGTTACCTCCGGGTCCGCACATACCATCGTTCTCGGCGCGGACAGCCTCGCAGAAACGGCTTACAGACAGACCGTGCAGTTCCTCAGGAACGTAAAGGCCCTGTGCGGCATAGTAGCCAGCCATATTGGAACCGGTGGACTCGTCAACACGAATGGGACGGATACCGGGCAGACCTTCCAGCAGATCCCAGAAGTAGTTCATAGCCTTACGCACTTCAGCGCAACGCTCGTCGTAGTACTTCAGCTGAACCCGTGCCAGTGCTGCGCAAAGCTGATTTACACGGCCCTTTACGCCACCAAAGGGAATGTGGTAGAAGGAATCCATTCCGTCAAGCTCTTTAATATGCGCTTCATCGAAACGCTCGTAATGGCCGTATGCCAATGCGCGCTCATAGTAGGCGCGGCTGTTGGTAACCAGCATACCCAGCTCGCCGGCTGCGAAGGACTTACCACTCATCATAGACATAGCGGCAACATCGCCGAAGGTGCCGAGCTTCCTGCCCTTGTAAAGACCGCCCTGTGCGTGAGAAACGTCCTCGATCACCAGCAGGTTGTGCTTCTTGGCAATTGCCATAATGGCGTCCATATCGCAGGGGTAGGAAACGTAGTGGACCACCATAATAGCCTTGGTCTTGGGGGTGATGCGGTGCTCAATGTCGGCAGGATCCATGCTCAGCATATCATTGATGTTGCAGAACACAGCCTTAGCGCCAAATTCGTTGGCAGGAACAATACTTGCCCAGTAGGTCTTGGTGGTGCAGATGATCTCGTCGCCGGGATGCAGGCCGATGGCAAACATAGCGGCAGCCAAAGACATTGTGCCGTTGGTAAATGCCAAAGCGTAGTTAACGCCCTGCCACTGGGCAAATTCCTCACAGAATTTCTCGGTAATGTCAACGCCGGAGAAACGGTTATTGCGGATGACGTCCAAAGCGGCATCCTCATCCTCCTGGGTCATAATGGGCCACTTAAACAGCTGCTTGGGGGTTTCTTTAACGACGGGGGTGCCACCTAAAAGCGCTAACTTTTCCATAATGAATTCCTCCTGAATATGTGTGTTCATATATTTAGAGCTACATAATGTAGCTTTTTTGCTGTTTTGCTTTGCCGGATGCGCGGATTCGGTCCTGCCGGGGAGTCCGATGATACTTACGCTTGTAGCACCGACAGAAATAGCCTTCATCCTGAAAACCGCAGCTGTCCGCAATTTGGGCAATGCTGTCGTTGCCGTGTTCCAGCAGCATCTTTGCGATTTTCAGCCGGTAGTCGGTTACATATTGAATAACGGTCCTGCCGGTAACCAGCTTAAAGATCCTGCAAAAATGGGATTTGCTCACATTGCATAATTCCGCAAGCTGATTCACGTTCAAGGCTGCGCGGTAGTCGGTGCGCACCGTCTGCAATGCCGGCTCAATGACCGAATAGTATTTTTCAGCATTTGCGTGGGTAGGTGCCATAGTCTGCTCATTTACTTCGCTGCGCAGAAGCAGCGCAAAAAAGGTCAGCAGTAAGCCCCGGATCGCGGCGCGGTAATAAGCTCTGTTGGGGTCAGCTTCTCCGGCAAGCTGTTCAAGAATGTTGTTCAGATTTCTGTTGTTTCGCACCAGATGGTTAAAACGTAGCTGCTTACTCAAAAGCAGGTGCGCCAAATCCATATCGCTGGTCATTTCCTGCGAGAAAAAGCCCAGATCCACCAGAATCAAAACGTACTTGCCCGGTGTATCTCCCACACCGATGGTGGAGTGAATATCATAGGGGTTGGCAATGACGATATCTCCGGGCTGGGCGTGAATATTATCCTCGCCCACCAAAAGCCAGGCCTCTCCCTCGTAGAAATACTTGATTTCCAGCTCGGGATGGAACAGCTGGGGGGTGCGATGACTGAAACTGGAGATTTTGGAAGGAACGATTTCAACACGAAAATCCTCGTGGGAGAAATAGACCGTATCCTGTCTGACTGTCTTTAGTTCTTCCTGTGACATAGTGATATCCTCTTAAACTGGGGGAGTCAGAATGTATTGTTATTATATCGCGGTATTTGTCGGGAAACAACCCCCGGTATTGCCTGTTTATAGGACAATATTGCTCGAAAAGAAAAATGGAGGAAATGGGTTTCTGTGTTTTATCGGTTAATGAATTGCTCCAGCTCCTGCATAGTGTGGGCAATGCCCACAGCGCCGGCGCGCTCCATATCAGAAACTTTTCCATAGCCCCAGGCTACGCCAATGGCGGGGATGCCGTGGGCAGCGGCGCCGGTGACATCATACTCCGTATCGCCCACCATCAAAAAGCTTTCAGATCTGCCGATCTTATCCAAAAGATAAGCAATGACATCTGCCTTGTGAGAGCGTGTGCCGTCCAGCGTAGCGCCGCAGATCACCTCAAAATACTGCGCCAAATCAAATTTATGCAAAATTTCCACCGCGGTGGTTTCCGGCTTAGAGGTGGCAACAAACAGGCGATGTCCCTGGCTTTTCAAAGTGGCTAATAGCTGGTGGATACCGGGATAGGGGGTATTTTCAAACTTGCCCACCACCAGATACCGGCTGCGGAACACGTCGATGGCTTCCTGCGCCTTATCCTCCGGCACGCCGAATTGCACAAAGGTCTTGTCCAGGGGAGGGCCTACAAACACACCCATTTCTTCCCTGGACGGGATGGGAAGACCGAAATGCTCCAGCGCCAAAGTGGCGCAGTTAATAATGCCCTCACCGGAATCGGTAAGTGTGCCGTCTAAATCAAAGAAAACAGATTTTTGCTTCATAGAGAGTTCCTCCGTGTTTAGTCGTTGAGCCACTGGTCAATGGCAGGAATAAAAGCTTCAAACCGGGCAAAGGTGTTATACAGATCCCGGTCTTCCAAGGGCGTATTGTTAGAGCCGATCTCCACGGTTATGGAGGGGATATCAAGGGCATCTATTGCCCAATCCTTGTAGCCTGCGCCGGATGTGCCGTCATAGCCGCCGATTGGCCTGTAGCCGGTGGGCTGCTGCACCGCCAAGGCAAGAGAGTAAGACAGATCGTTCACCGGCTGCTTGCTGCCGTAGGCATAGTATAATACACTGCCGTGAGAGTGAAAGCTGAGGGTGGCAGAAAAATGCCTGCCTTGGGTGTAATCTGCAAGGGCTTTGCTCTCGGCGGCGCACAGAGGGCTGCTGCCGCGAAAACGCTCCGAGGAGGGGAGGGGATGTTCCAGACTTTCCTCCCAGCCGGATGGGAAATTCCTGTTCAAGTCCACACCCAAAGCGTTGGATTTCCACTTTTGTGCATAGGTTTTGCTGTCATAGCTTGTGTAGCCGCAGGAAAGGTCACTTTGATAGATTTCCGTTTGACTACCGTTGAGGGTTCGACTTTGGGAGATGCATACCCCGTCGGGGTTGGACATGGGGATCACGTGGTAGCACACGTTGTCGCTGAGAAGCTTTGCGCTGAGAGAATGATCCATAATTGCCATCAGAAGCCAGGCGGTGAAATGCTCACGGGCGTGCATAGCGCCCTGCATCAACACGTGGTTAGGCGCTTGGGGGTTTCCCACAAGCATTACGGGAATATCACGTCCAAGCTCGCTTTTTCCAATGGAGGATACCGCAACGGTATCCGGGTACGCTGCCTGCAGCGCAGCCATATCAGCAAGCATCTGATCGTAAGTGTATTGTGTGGCGGGGGAAAGAACGGTCAGTCGCTTTGTAACGTATTCCGTATCCAGAGGCTTTATGTAGTTGGCTGTCACATAGCCCTGCCGCCCGTTGTAGGTGACAAGGGCAAATTTGCCCTGCCATTCGTGGAGCAGCAGCTCAGCTCCCAAGGGGACTTGACAGACGATCGTGGACATATCCAGATCCCGCAGATAAATAAAGGATTCGCACAGGGGTGTCCAAAGCCGCTGCCGCTCTTCTTCAGTCCATTCCGGGATAAACACCGGCTCTGTTTCCGGCGGTACAGTTTCCTGAGGAAGTGTTTCTGTTGTGGGGGGAGTTGTTACGATCTGAGTCGCCTCGGTAGCGGTTGTGGCAGCTTGTGTGGTTTCTGTTGTGCCGTTTGTCTGGGCAGAGTGGCACCCGTTTAATGAGAAAATGATGCTTACAATGAGCAGAACCGCTGCAACCTTTTTCACCCCGAAACCTCCCGGAATTTATCATATAGCCTCATTTTACCACGAAAACTGCCGAAGGACAATATAAATGTTTCCTTGACTTTTCAGGCTGTCGATGGTATGATTGGCAGGACAAGGAGAGTTGTCCGAGCGGTTTAAGGAGCTAGTCTTGAAAACTAGTGATGGGGAAACCCACCGTGAGTTCGAATCTCACACTCTCCGCCAAAAAAACACCACCCATTGGGGTGGTGTTTTTTGTATATTTGAAGTTATCTGCGCTTTTTGGTCGGGGCAGATTTTCGTTTGCCTTGAGGCTGTTTTATTGCCTTTGCCGGGGGCTTGGGTGGCAGCCTGCGAGGCTTTGCGCTGGGCGGAACAGCCCGAATCAGGCACTTGGGCCCGGAGCCGATCAAATCCTCTCTGTGAGCCTTTAGCAGAGCCTCCCGCACTAAGTAATAATTCTTGGGGTTGCGGTACTGGATCAGCGCCCGTTGCATGGCCTTTTCGTGGGGGTCGGTGGGCACATAGACCTTATCCATGGTTCTGGGGTCAAGGCCTGTGTAGTACATCACAGACGACAGGGTAGAGGGGGTGGGATAGAAATCCTGCACCTGCTCGGGGTTGTAGCCCATATCCCGAATGTACTCTGCCAGCTCCACCGCCTCTTTCATTGTAGAGCCGGGGTGGCTGGACATTAGGTACGGCACCAAAAACTGATTCATACCGTACTGCTTGTTGAGGGCGTAGTATTTGTCCACAAATCGGTTGTAAACGGCATTTTTGGGCTTGCCCATACGGCTAAGCACCGCGTCGGACACGTGCTCCGGCGCGACCTTCAACTGGCCGGAGATGTGGAACTGCACCAGTTCCTTGAAAAACGTATCCTTTTTGTCGGCAAGCAGATAATCAAAGCGGATACCGCTGCGGACAAAGACCTTTTTTACACCGGGGATCTTCCGCAGCTTTCTCAAAAGGGCAACATAGTCAGAATGGTCAGCCCGCATATTTTTGCAGGGGGTGGGATACAGACACTGCCGACCGCCGCAAGCGCCCTTGGTCAGCTGCTTTTCGCAGGCAGGATGGCGGAAATTGGCGGTAGGACCTCCCACATCGTGGATATAGCCCTTAAAATCCTTATCCTTTACCATTTGCTCAGCTTCGGCGAGAATGGACTCGTGGCTTCGGGTCTGAATGATTCGCCCTTGATGGAATGTGAGGGCGCAAAAAGAACAAGCGCCGAAACAGCCCCGGTTGCTCACCAGGCTGAACTTCACTTCCTCGATTGCCGGCACACCGCCCAGTTTTTCGTAGCTGGGATGATAGGTGCGGCAGTAGGGGAGGGCGTAGATGGCGTCCATCTCCTGGGTGGTCAGCGGCTTCTGCGGGGGATTTTGCACCACAAAAACCTTGCCGTAGGGCTCGGCAAGCCTTTTGGCGGTAAAGGGATCGCAGTTGGCATACTGAGTGCGAAAGCTCTCGGCATAGTCTCGTTTGTTGGCTTTCATTAAACTGTAGTGGGGCAGAATGACGGTGGGTAGGCTCTCGTCCAGCGCTTCGGTCTTGAAAACCGTGCCGTCAATATAAGTGATGTCCTTCACATCCATACCGGCATTCAGCGCATCGGCGATCTCCACAATGCTTTTTTCGCCCATACCGTACATCAGCAGGTCTGCCTGACTATCCAGCAAAATGGACCGCTTCAGACTTTCGGACCAGTAATCGTAATGAGCAAGCCGCCGCAGGCTGGCTTCAATACCGCCAATGAGAATGGGCACATCCTTATAAACCTGCCGGATCAGATTGCAATAAACCACCGTTGCGTAGTCGGGACGCTTGCCCATCACACCGCCGGGGGTAAAGGCATCGGTTTTCCGCTTGTGCTTGGTAACGGAGTAGTGATTGACCATGGAGTCCATATTGCCGCCGGACACCAAAAAGCCAAGCCGGGGCTTACCCAAAATACTGATAGACTTGGGATTTTTCCAGTCCGGCTGGGAGATAATCCCCACAGAATATCCCGCGTTTTCCAAAACGCGGCTGATAATTGCGTGACCAAAGGAGGGGTGATCTACATACGCGTCGCCAATGACGTATACAAAATCGCACTGCACCCAGCCTCGTGCATCCATATCCTGTTTGGAAATCGGCAAAAATTCCATACTAGCCTCCATAGGTATTTTTGTTAGTATAACATTTTTCTCCCCAAAAGGAAAGATGCAATCCTGAAAAAAACAGACACGCAGTTGCGTGTCTGTTTTTGCAGGTTAGTTTGAGGCGTAGGCAGAATACTTGTGCCAAAAATAGATCGGTGTTGCACTCCAACCGTGGCAAAGACTGCCTGCTTTATAAAATGCATCTCCGCCATCGATGGTCTCCCAGAACGTGGTTGAGCCGGCATAAACCATCTTGCTCCATACTTGCATAATATATCGGTCTATGCAATCGTAATACTTTTCAGGCTCCAGCATAAGCGCGTCAATTTTATAAATGAAGTGGGATATGGTTACTTTGACCCAGGGGTTCTCCTCGTTTGCAAGGATACTGCGCAGGTGAGGCGCAATTTCAGCCGGTACAAGCTCACACCATAAGGCAAGGGCCTGCACAAGTTCAGCAAAATGCTTTTCGCCGGCAAATGTGCGGTATGCGCCGCTTTCCTCGTCCCAAAAGACCTTGTGGAAATTGTCCTCCAAGTCCTGCATCACCTTTGTATATCTTCCGTCATCAAAGAGCTTTTGGTAAGAACGCAAAGCGGCGTAGAAAAACAGGGTAAGCGCCGCGCTTTTTTTGGGTGTTTCGGATACGTTGTTCCTTCCGGCAAGACCGTCGGCCCATTCAAAAAAGTTCCAGTATTGCGCGCCTTCAAGGGAGGACAGAATGCCATTTTCTGCTCTTGCGGCAAAAGCATCCAGTATCTTTCTGATGGTAGGACCGAATGTGTTATATTTCTCGCCTCCGTAGGTAACCAGCTCTTCGCAGGCAATGACCCAGGCAAGATTAAACGAGGGGATGGTTTTCCTGTTTTCAGCTGGGACAGTTAAAGGGAATGTTCCGTCATCCCGCATAAAGGGCTCGAACAGCTTCCAGGAGGCATAGGGAAAATCGTATTCCGCGAATGCATAGTAACCGGCCAATGCCTGATTTCTGGAATCCATGGCATATAGCGCCTGCTCACGCCAGGGACAATCCTCATAATGCTCGTGCATACAAAGCCTTAACGTGTCTACAGAAATGTCATAAATCTTTTTCTGGAGAGAATCGCGGAGCGTTTCGGGATACGGCATAATCGCAAGAGGGTACTCTGCGTGCCTGATGGAAAGATGATACAGCGTGAAGGGCTTTTTTGTGCGGACGTGAAGCTCCAGGTAGCGTCCGGTGCATCGCTTAAAGTAGTAGGCAAAGCTTTGCCTGCCTGCTTTTGCTACATACCGGAAGGCGAAGTTTCTCTCTCCCACATAAGCGCGAACACGACCGTCGTCTAAATGCTCTCCATAAGCAATGTCAAGTACTGCGCCATCCTCCGCCTCCACCTCTATAAAGGGAAAGCCGGAAAGCTCGCTGCCCAGATCGATTACCATATAAACACCGTCATAGCCGTCGGGAGTGGTAAAGGTATATCCGTCGCAGGGCAAATCAAATTGGTATGCAGCGTACTTTTGCACATCTGAGTGCTTGGGCTTAAAGGATATGAATTCTTCAGCATATCTCGGGGCAATCAGGTCAGAGTACATCATTTCTGCGGCAGCTTTGTTACAGAATGCTTTGTCAGAAATAAAAACGCCTTGATTCAGTAGTTTGCCTGTGGCAGCCGGAAGAATATCCAGTCGCTTGATTGGTCTCGGAATCGGCACGATATTGCAATCAATACAGACTGCCGGCAGCCATTCTCCGCCGTCTTCTAACCGGGCGTCATAATAAAAAGTGAAACCAAGCTGAGGAGATATGCGTTCGATCTCTCCGCTTGTATAAGCGGCAACCTTTCTTGCCAGAGTGTCTGTGCCGCTATTGTAGAGCCTGTCACCGCATTGTAGAGAGAACCAAAGTTTTGGCTCATTTTTAACGCAATTGTGGAAGCTGATTCCCTGGCAATAAACCATAACAACAAGTTGATTCTTTCCGGGCTTGCAATAGTCCGATATATCGATGATATCGAATACTTTATAGGAGGAGCAATCGTCATATTGCCCGCAGCCGGCAAAAGCGCCATTTACCCAAACGGCGTATTTGTCCGCAGCGCTGATGTTCAGAATGGCTTCCTCTCCGGCACAATCAAATTCCTGCAAAAATTCTGCGTAGGTATTGATAACATCTGGGTTGTTATCCGTCCAAATCCAGTTCATTGCAGCACCTCCATTTTGTGTCTTATCATTAATCTCATTATACAGTAGCCCACAGGAAAAGCAAGCGTTATTCGTGTTTCGCAAAATTTGGAATACGATTTTCGACCTGCACAATCATATTTACTTTCGATGGCGGAATGCCATATCTTTTTTTGAAAGAAGTTGAAAAAGCGGAAACAGATTGAAATTCGCTTTCGTACGCAATATCTTCAACCTTACCCCCGTTTTTAAGCTGCACAAAAGCTTTCTCCAGTCGAAGCTGATTCATATATGCCAGTGGTGTCATTCCGGTTTCCTTTTTAAACCATTTAATAAAATAGCACTTATTCATATGGTTCAGTTGGGCGAGGGTACTAACAGAAGGCATAGAACCTGCGCTTTTGATAAAACTGATGATTTCGTTAACAGCGGTACTCGGCATTGTGAATAAGGGGACAATTTTGTTGCAAACGCATAATAGTGCGTATAGCAATGCGGCATTGGTTTCGTCGTTGTAGTTTTTTTGCATATTTATTTCTGCTGCCTGAATGAGCGCTGATAATTGCGGGTGTTTTGCAACATCAATTTCTATGATACTGTCGATTGTCAGCGTTGGAAAAAACGTAAAATCGAAGTGCATATGTTGAAACCGGCTTCCAGTCTGCCAGAAATGTTCTATCTTATCATTGATGATATACACGTGCCCTTCGGTCATTTTTAATCCATCACAAAATGCATATCCGGAATAGACATAGTAGAGCTTGTTGACTTTGATCATTCGGTCAATGTACCAAGCTTGATCAATGATACTAATACCACAGCCGTGGATTCCAAGGTTGTCCATTTGTTTCACCTGCCTTAATCTTATCATATCACCGAGCCCGTAAAAATGATAGCATAAATTTATCAAAATGACAATTTTGATAAACAGATAGACAATTTTAAAGATTCTGTTTTCAGAGGATTCTGTCATAATAATATATGAAAAAAGCAATATTCCACAAAACTTAAAAAAGGAGTAATAGTGATGGATACTACATGGTTTACAGAAGCAAAATTCGGTATGATGATTCATTGGGGCTTGTATTCTGTTTTAGCAGGAGAATACAAAGGACAACGTTACGACCAAAAGGATAAAGCACTGCGTGGCTGGGCTGCAATTGGTGAGTGGATTATGTCCAGATACCGGATTCCCGTTAAGGAGTATGAAAAGCTGGCTGCCGCGTTTAACCCCATTTATTTCGATGCAGATGAGTGGGTTGGTTATGCAAAGGAAGCCGGAATGAAATATATAGTAATCACCAGCAAGCACCACGAAGGCTTTTCTCTGTTTAAATCGGAGGTTGATTCCTACAATATTGTGGATGCAACGCCCTTTAAGCGTGATATTATTAAGGAACTGTCAGAAGCCTGCGCAAGACAGGGAATGCGTTTCGGCCTATACTATTCTCAAGAGTTAGACTGGCATGAACCCCACGGGGGCGGCTATAAAGACACCGAGCCGGACCTGAAAGGCTGTGTGTGGACAAACAATTGGGATTTTCCGGAAACAGAGAAAAAGGACTACTCCATTTGTTTCGAAAAGAAAATAAAACCCCAGGTAAAAGAGCTTCTAACAAACTACGGAAAAATTGACTTGATTTGGTTTGATACACCGCTTATAATATCAAAAGAGCAGAGTATGGAACTTTATGATATGGTGAAAAAATATCAGCCTGAATGTTTGGTGAATTCCCGTATTGGCAATGGTGTTGGGGATTACCGTTCCTGTAATGATAACCAAATTCCCAACGATTACAAGCAGATTCCTTATGAAGCACCCTGTACATTAAATGATACCTGGGGATACGAAACCTTTGATAACAACTGGAAATCCCCGGAAGAGATCATTCGCATTAAGAAGCACTTAAACGAAAGAGGAATCAATTACTTGCTGAATATTGGACCGGATTATTTAGGCCGATTCCCCGTCCCTGCAATTGAAATTTTGCGCGCGGTTGGCAAAGATTAAAAAAATATAAAGCGAAGAAAAGGAGATTCGTATGAAAGGTTTTCCTCAAAATGCAAGAGTATGCTTTATCGGTGACAGCATCACCCACCATAATGATGCGATCGCCTACATATCGGCATATTATCACGAACACTTAAAAGAAAGAAACGTCAATTTCTATAACTGTGGTGTCGGTGGCGGAAGAGTAAGAACTGCCCTTCCCATTATGGACAAGGATGTGTTTCCTCACAACCCCACCCACGCGGTCATTATGTTCGGAATCAACGATGCTGACCGTTGGGCTTTTGCAGAGCCTAAAAGCGTGGAGCGTTATGATACGCTCGTGAATGCTTACAATGTTTTTCAGCAGAATTTGCGGGAGATGTGCCGCCGGCTGAAGGAAAAGAATGTGGAAATCATTCTCTGCACCGAAACACCCTACGATGAGTATCAAGCATCTGAAACCCCTGCGTTGGTAGGTGGATTTGCGCTTATGGCAGGCTATGCCCAGGCGGTTCGGGAAATCGCCCGGGACTTAGGCGTTTCTCTGTGTGACTACCATAAGTATTTTTCCCGCGCAATGCAAGGGGAATCGCTTATTACACCGGACCGGGTTCACCCCAATGAACTGGGGCAGTTTCACATAGCCAAATGCTTCCTTGCTTTCCAGGGCCTTGATCTGGGCGAATATCAGCCGATCCCTGCTTATATGGATGCCTGGCGGGAAAAGATCAAGATGTATAGGACTATCTGGATGGCAGAACGTATGATCATTGATAAGTACGACCTGACTACAGAGGAACAAATTGCCGCCATTGAGGCATACGTCAAAGAAGGCAAAGGCAGCTATTTAGATATGGCCCAAAGGCACCTGCAAACAAAACACCTGCAGCAGCAGCTAAATGAAGAAATCAACTATTTGATGGAAGTAGAATTTAAAAATCGATAAGGCTTGTTCTTTCAGATGGGATAAATGACAAAAAGTAATACTATTTTTTGTCATTTATCCCACTTTCTTTTTGTTCTCCAGCAGATTATAATAAATTCAGAACTATAGGGGAAAGAGGTACGCGTTATGAAACAAAAATATGATGTAGCGGCATATGTCTGGCCGTCTTACACCGGCGACGAGCCTCGTTCAAGAATCTTTTGGAGCGAGGGCTACGGCGAGTGGCAGACAGTAAAGAACGTAAAGCAAAACAGTGTCGACAAGCCCCAGGACTATGTTTGGGACAGAAAGCCTCTGTGGGGCTATGTGAACGAAGCCAATCCCGACGTGATGGAAATGCAGATCAACTGCGCCAGCCGGCACGGTGTAAATGTGTTCATTTACGACTGGTACTGGTATGATAACAGACCCTTTTTGGAGAATTGCCTTAATGACGGCTATCTGAAAGCGAGAAACAATGACCTGGTCAAGTTCTATCTGATGTGGGCCAATCACGATGCCAACCATATGTGGAGTATTGATAACTCTGATGAGTTGGACGACAAAGTGATTTGGCACGGCGATGTTACCTTTGAAACCTTTCAGACCATCGTTGACCGCTGGATCACCAAATACTTCTCCCATCCGTCCTATTACAAAATTGACGGAAAGCCGGTGCTGATGATCTACAGCATCACGAAGTTTCTGCAAAGCTTCGGGGGAACAGAGGGCGCCCAGGCAGCAATTGATTACTTCAGAAAAGAAGTGAAGAAGGCAGGCTTCCCGGGTCTGCATCTTCAGTTGGTGTACAATGCCTTTGAAGGCTTTGATTACGATGGAAGATTCGGCGGCACGCCCGGCGATGCTTATGAGTTGCTGGATTTCGACAGCGTATCCCATTATAATATGGGAAAGCAATCGGAGCGCAATAAGGATTATAGCGAGATAATCAAGGACCACCAAAAAGGATACGACGAAATGGATGCCGCAGGCCGACTGTATTTCCCGCAAGTATCCCTTGGCTGGGACAATAATCCAAGATACCGCAAATTCCACCCCTACATTATGAAAAACAATACTCCCGAGAATATCAAGAAGGCATTGATACAGGCGAAAAAGTATGCGGATACCCACAAGCTTCCTGCTCCGCTGGTTATTATCAATAGCTGGAACGAATGGACAGAAACCAGCTATCTGCAGCCGGATAATGTGAACGGGTATGGTTACCTTGAGGCGGTAAAGGAAGTTTTTACGGAGAACGAATAAATCGATATTATTTTGGAGGTATCGGTATGAATAAAACAGTTTATAATTACGATTCCCTGCGGGACAAGATCCTGGCCTGCTGGATCGGTAAGAACATCGGCGGAACTATGGGCGGTCCTTATGAGGGCAGCAGAGAGATGAACGACATCCAGGGCTATAACTCCCCCAAGGGTGAGGCTCTGCCTAATGACGATTTGGATCTGCAGATGGCCTGGTTTATGATGCTGGAGCGTTTCGGCCCTAAGCACTTTGATGCCAACACCCTGGCAGAGTGCTGGCAGCTGATGATCTCCCCCCAGTGGAATGAATACGGCATCGGCAAGAAGAATCTGACTCTGGGCTTGCTGCCGCCTTTGTCCGGCGAATTTGATAACGATAAGTGGAAGCACTCCAATGGCGCGTGGATCCGTTCTGAGATTTGGGCTTGCCTGGCGCCCGGGTACCCCAACGTGGCCATCAAGTATGCCATTATGGATGCCTGTGTGGATCACGGTATGGGTGAGGGTGTTTATGCCGAGATATTCACTGCCGCGCTGGAGAGTATTGCCTTCGTGGAAACGGACACCCGCAAGATCGTGGAGACCGCGCTGACCTACATTCCCGAAAGCTGCCGTGTATCCCAGTCTGTCCGGCTGGTGCTGGCAGAATACGACAAGAAGACACCCTATCGGGAAACCCGGAATCTGCTGGTAAAAGCCAATGAGGATCTGGGCTGGTTCCAGGCGCCTGCCAATGTGGCCTTTGTGGTCATCGGTTTGCTTTACGGAGAGGGTGACTTCAAAAAGTCTATGATCTATACCATCAACTGCGGTGATGACACCGATTGCACCGGAGGCACTTTGGGTGCCATTTTGGGCATTGTGGGCGGCACTGCCGGAATCCCTGCCGATTGGCGGGAGTACATTGGCGACCGGATTATGCAGGTCTGTATCAATGGTCATTTCGCGCCCCGTATTCCCAAAACCTGCACCGCATTCACCGATAAGATCCTTGCAATGATCCCCAGAGTGCTGGAAGTGCACAATGTGGATGCCTCCTATGGTGATGAGCCTTGCTACAACAGGGAAGAGGCCTTTGCCGTCCTGGAAGGCTATTCCGCATCCTTCTGGAGCCGGAGCCGCTTCTCCTTCGATATCAGCGACTACCGAAGACTTTCCGCCACTGTGGAATATGAGCGTGAGCCGGTGATTCGCCCCGGTGAGAGCTTTCCTGTAAAGGTCACCCTCCGCCATCTGGAGATCGCAACCGGCGAGATCATCCATTTCTCCGCAGACCTTTCCCTTCCTCAGGGCTGGTCTGCCGACTATCGGAAGAACATCTACATAGGAAGAAACGTGGATATGTTTGAAGCGCCGGCGCAGAATCCCAACGGCATCCACCAGAATGAATATACCTTCACCATTACTGCCGGTGAGCAGGTGGCAGCCCAAAACAAGCTGTTCCTGCATTTCACCACGCCGATGTTTGCGCAACCCTTCACCATTCCCATCACTCTTTTGGGCTAAACAGTATGAATCAGATCAATTACATTGGCAATACCTTTTACATGGATGAGGATGTGCTTATCCGGCGGGTCAGTCAAACAAGGCCTGTGCTGCCGCACACCCACGATTTTATGGAATTTGTGTATATCCTCGGCGGCAAAAGCCTGCACACGGTGAACGGCGCAGAGTACCCAATGGATCGGGGCGATCTTCTTATCGTCAACTACGATGAAGTCCACGGCTTTACAGCGCCCCCGGAAACAACCTACTACAACATTCTTATCAAGCCCACCGTTATTGACAAGAATTTGGAGCAGTGTCGGGATCTGTTCGTTCTATTTGAGGCAGGCCCTTTCCAATCCTTTAAGACGCTTGTCAATGACGGCTGCCGGTGTATTCGCTTTTCTCCGGAGGAAAGGGATTGCTTTGAGTATATGCTCCGATTGCTGGAAACAGAGCTGGAACGGAAGGATGTAGGCTATGAGCTGACGGCGCAGGCGGGAGTCAATTTTCTGCTGACGATGATCTTTCGAAAAATGCGCAGCAGCCTCCCGGAGCATCCTAACCAGTTTAAGGAGATCCTGACCTATATCGACGATCACTGCGTGGAAACCCTTTCTGCCGCAGAGCTGGCAGGCTTTTGTCACTATAGCCCACCCTATTTCAGCCGTGTTTTTCGGAAATACACGGGTCTGACCTTCTCGGAATATGTTAAACGCGTCCGAATCGGCAAGGCCTGCGCGAAAATTCGGGAGGGTCGCAGCGGTGCCGACTTGCATACCCAGGCAGGCTATACCAACAAGACAACCTTCTACAAGCATTTCCGCCAGGTGACCGGTATGACACCGCTGGAATACCGTAAGGCAAAAAAATAAATGGTTTATATAAAAAAGTCATCCCAAAGGGTATCATCCATAAAGCAGGTTTTACCTGTCGCAAAACAAAAGGAGTACGGACGAGTTGTCCGTACTCCTTTTTACACGCTTTGCCCCGCACGAAGTGGGGCAAAATGTTATTTATCTGTAATTATCTAAAACAGCTCTGTATTCTGGATTTTGGAGAAGCTCAGCGCGTCTACCTCCCTTGGCGTTAGTGCGAAAGTCAAGATTGTATTTGAAAAAGTTTGCGCTTATCTCTTCCCCGTAAAGGTCAAAGGCACGATTTAACGCTTCGTTTGCTGTTCTCATAGCTTCAGTTTTTTTCGTTACATACAGATTTTTATCCATAATTGCGGTGACCTGTCCGTCTGTTCCGCCACGATAGTAAAAATCGTTTTCCATCCGACCAAGGAAAGATCTTGCGAGCATAAGGAAGAATGCTTCTCCGGTTTCTTCAAATGCATTTAGCATCAGGTCACCGTACTGTAATGCACATTCTGCTTTTTCCTCCATCGAGAGAGAAGGGTTGAAAAACACGGTTCTGCCGAGCTTATCTGCCGCGAAATCGACAAGCTCATACATATTCTTTTGAACGTGGAAATAATATTCGCTTGTGTCTTTTGAAAACAACTGCTCGGTCTTTTGTCCGCTAGTGGTGTACCAATCGGTAAATTTTGTTTTGTAAATCTCCAATGCTTCGTCCGTTTTACCTTCCGCGTGCAGAATTTTTGCGCGCATATTCCAAGCGCCAAGACGCAGACTTTCCTCAGTACAGGCTTCCAGTATTTTTTCACAGATAGCAAGAAATTCATCCTTGTGCGCAATTAAAACAGCAGGATCATTGTCAGCCAAATCACCGCAAGTATTCCACATATAGTAGTGCATAATCCGATAGTCGTTGGGATAATCTTTGTAAGCCTTTACGATTATCTCTCGACCTTTATTGCTTTTCCAATGTTTTTTATACAGCGCAATTACCGCATCAATTTCGGCTTGTATCTTTTCTTGATTATAGCCCATAAGCTCGTCGAGCGTTACACCAAAGAAATAGGCCAAAGGTTGAAGAAGTGTAATGTCGGGGTATGTCTCTCCTCGCTCCCATTTACTTACCGCGGCACAGGTGACATTCATCGCAACAGAAAGCTGTTCCTGCGTAATATTTTTTGCTGTACGCAAACGTTTAATATTTGCACCAATAGTCATTTCCATAATCATACCTCCATTGAGATAAAGTAAGCTGACGTCTGCTTCTGCTTATATTATACTGCGAAAATATTTTGAGAAAAGGTATTGTTAGGAAACTTTGTGTTAACCCAAGGTTGAAAAATAGTAGCAATAAGAAAACGGCGTACCTGCTTTATCGTAGGTACGCCAACTGGATGTTTTTTGCTAATGGTTAATTGTATATCACAGTTTTTGGTGCGCAAGGCGGGAGGAATATACTTGCAAGCCATTACCCGCAAGGGGTAAGTCTTGCAAGTATGGACTTTCCCACGGGCTAAAAATTGCTCGCCTGCTCTCAATTTTTACACCAGTGCTTGCACTGGTGCCGCCCTATCAAGTCCCGCCATTTTAAAAAAGAAAAGAAAAAAGCCGTCTCTATTGAGACGACTTTTTTTCTGGTGCGCGAGGCGGGACTTGAACCCGCACGTCCGCAGTGAACACTAGAACCTGAATCTAGCGAGTCTACCAATTCCACCACTCGCGCATATATACGCCAAACGTTTGCCTGACGCTCGAATATAATACCACGCAAGTTGCGGTTTGTCAACTGATTTTCGCAAATTCTGCAAATATTTTTTCGATAAATAAAGGAAAACATCCCGGCTGTAAAACCGGGATGTTTTGTGTGCTAAATTAGAACAGGCCGGATACCTTGCCGGTTTCTACGTCAACGTCAACACGGCGGTATGCGGGGTCAGCAGCAGTACCGGGCATCATGGAGATGGTGCCGGCCATGGGGCACAGGAACTTAGCGCCGCCGTACTCCAGAA
>JAFQCX010000026.1 GCA_017416245.1 Oscillospiraceae bacterium
GAGGGTAAAACGGCTTAACACCGTCTGATGGGATGAAATGAGTTGTTTGCCGAAAATCCTTTATTTACAGCGGTTTTAGAGCGTTTTACTGTGTTCTATGTAAAAACATTAACATCGGTAAAAATGTTGTCTTTCAAATTCATATTTATCAGATTCCTTTCAAATTCAAGTTTGTCAAATTGATTATATCGCAAATGTATCCCTTATGCAAGCACGCGCCTTTTGCCTGCAAACTTTCTCTTCCCTTTTTTCGGCAAATATGATAAAATTACTTATATAACATCCCATCAAACGGGAGGATTTTTTATGAAACGATATTTGATCCTACTTATTGCGCTATCCTTTATTTTGACCGGCTGTTTTACTGTGATCCCCGGTCAGATTCAGACAAATCCCACTGATGCAAAGGACGCCACTGAAAATTCCACAGATGCAGCCCCTGCAACGGGTTGGGTAAAAGAAGGCGGCAAGACTTACTACATTCTGGAAGACGGCAGCCGCCACACCGGCTGGCTTGACTTGAACAACACACGTTACTATCTGGACAAGACCGGCGTGCTCCAAACCGGCTGGCTGGAGCTGGACGGCAACACCTACTATCTGAAATCCGATGGCTCTATTACACGAGGCAAGGCAAAAATCAATTCTGACACCTTCTATTTCACCGCCACAGGCGCGCGGGTCATTCTGGTCAATCCCTGGAATATGGTGCCGTCTGACTACTCCCCTATCCTAAAGGAAACCGAAGGCGGTCTGTCCATTGCAAAGGTCTGCAAGGAGCCGCTGGAACAAATGCTGGCGGATTGCCGCAACGCAGGAAACCAGGTCACCCTGATCTCTGCTTTCCGGGAGCATTCTACACAGATCACTCTGTACAACAGAAAAGTAAATTATTACCTGGACAGAGGCTATGACGCGGTGAGCGCCAGAACAGAGGCCGGAAAAGTGGTGGCTATGCCCGGCACCAGCGAGCACGAGCTGGGGCTGGCTGTGGACCTGGCAGACAGCAGCTATCCCTATTTAGACGAAGCCCAGGAGAAAACCGACGCGCAGAAATGGCTGATGGAGCACTGCTGGGAGTATGGATTTATCCTCCGCTACCCCAACGACAAGAGTGAGAAAACAGGCATTATCTACGAGCCGTGGCACTATCGCTACGTCGGCAAGGAGCTGGCCCAGGAGCTGCGCAGTTCCGGCTTGTGCCTGGAAGAGTATTTAGAGAATTTGAAATAGCCTATCAAACAGGCAGGTGCGTCGGACGTACCTGCCTGTTTTTGTTTCCCTTTCCGTTTCGGTTCTTTACTTTTCACCGAAAAAATGTTATAATGCAGCAAATTACAAGAAGGATGTGACTATCTCTATGAAAGCAGCTTTTTCCAAGCTATTTACCAAAAAAAATATCTTCCGCCTGCTTATTGCGCTTTTCAGCGTTGTATTTCTGGTCAGCGCAGGCTTTTTGGCCGATTACATCATCGGCTCTGTAAAGCAAAAGCAGCAGTTCAACGAGCTGTCCAATATGCTGCAGCAGGGTCAGCAGCAGACAGGAAACAACCAAAACAGCGTATCCGGCTCTGACTCGGTAGACTATACCATCGTCATACATCCCAAAACCGGCGAGACTATGAAGATCCTGACGGAATATGCCCCGATTTTCACGCTGAACCCCGATCTGATAGGCTGGATCAAGGTCAACAACACCATCATTGATTACCCTGTTATGCAGACGCCGGACTGGGAAAATTACTATCTGAAGCGGGATTTCTACGGAACGTACAGCAAGCACGGCACCATTTATGTAACCGAGACCGCCGACGTGAAGGCCCCGTCCGACAATATGACCATCTACGGTCACAAAATGAATGACGGCACTATGTTTGCCGACCTGCTCAAGTATAAGGATCAGGAATTTTTCAAACAGAATCCCACCATTACCTTTAACACCATCTATGACTACCGGGAATATCAGATCCTCTCTGTGTTTGTGATCGTGGCCACCGAGGACACCTACTTCCCCTACTACACCTTTGTGGACGGGGACGCCCATCAGTTTGAGGATTACGTAAAAAAATGCAAGGCGCTGTCCATATATGACACCGGCATAGATGCCGTGGACGGCGACAAGCTGATCACCCTGTCCACCTGCGACCACGTTATCAAAAACGGTCGGTTTGTCATTGTGGCAAAGCAAATTAAATGAGTGCGGTTTTCCCTTAAACCCTTCAGTAATATCCGGGTGTGTCGCAAGACACACCCGTTTCTTTTTATCCCTTGTGCTGCACGCGGTTTTCCATATGCCCCGATTGAATCACCGGCGGCTTGGGATCTTTCATTTCCCAGGGTATGGGCTGTTCCTTTTCTTTTTCTTTCACGCTGCATCCCTCCTGCTCATAGTATTGACCGAAAAATGCAAAAAACACGTAGCCATGCTACGTGTTTTTTAGATTTCCATTGTATCAATGACTTCCACAGGACCTTCTAAGTACAGGGCGGTAACCTCTCCGTTTTTTCCTTCTACTGTGATTTTTAATGTGCCGCCGGGGTTTAAGGCCGTCAGACGGCCGCTGGGCAGCTTTCCCTGCATCCATAACGCAACCGCCACAGAGGCGCTGCCGGTGCCACAGGCAAGGGTAAAGTCCTCCACGCCCCGCTCATAGGTGAGAATTTTTACTGTGTTTTCATCTACAGGGCAGTACAGATTCACATTGACTCCCTTGGGAAACTGGGGCGCATTGCGAATGGCCAAAATGGCTGGCAACAGGCGGTTTTTATCCTCCCATTCCAAGCCGGGGCATTCGGTGACGCTGTGAGGAATGCCGGGACTTCCCAATTCCACATAGGCGGCGTTCGGCAAGCGTTGCAGGTCTATTATGCCCGGATCGTTCAGCTTGATTTTGTAGCGGTTTTCGCTTAGCCGCCACCCGTACACAAGCCCTGCATCGGTCTCCACAGTCATCGCTTCTCCGGCAATGCCGTGGTCATAGGCATATTTACAGACGCAGCGGGCGCCGTTGCCGCACATCTCTCCCCGGGAGCCGTCGGAATTATAAAAATGCAGCTTGAAATCCGCGAGGACTGCGTGATCTATTGCCAAAAAGCCATCGGTTTTCAGCCTTGCGCAAAGATCTTTTGATAAGCTTTCCATATCCACAGGCACACCGCGGATATCCACAACGGCAAAATCATTGCCTGCGCCACTCATATGATGCGCGCGCATCAGATTTCCTCTAACAATTCCTGCATTGTGTAAAGACCTGCAGGCTTATTTACCACATATTTGGCTGCTTCCACCGCGCCGTCGGCAAACATACCTCTGTCGTATGCCTCGTGGCGAAGGGTCAGCTGCTGGGAGGCAGTTGTGATATGGACCTCGTGGGTGCCCACGATGTTGCCCATGCGCAGAGCCTGAATACCGATTTCACCCGGCTGCCGCTTGCCCTCCCCTGCGCGGCCACAGTGTTCGGTGGCCTGGGGGCGTACCTCCTTGATGGCTTCGAAAATCATTTTGGCCGTTCCGCTGGGGGCATCCACCTTGCGGTTGTGGTGGATCTCCACGATCTCAATGTCAGCCTCAGGGAAGCTCTGTGCCGCCTGTTTTGCAAGGTTGCACAGCACAGCGATTCCAAGACTCATATTGCCCGTATAGAACACTGGCACGGTCTTAGCAGCATCGTAGATCACCTGTTTTTCTTCCTGTGTGTGGCCGGTGGTGCCTACCACCATTGCGCAACGGTTTTTTACCGCATACTCCGCAACTGCAGGGGCTGCGCTATGGTGAGAAAAATCCACCACCACCTCCGGATGCACATCCCCCAGCTCTTCAAAGCTGCGGGGCACGCCGTTCAGCCCATCCACGCTTACAAGTCCGGCAATATGCTTTTCCAGCTTCTGCTGCAGCAGCTTGCCCATTGCGCCGTTGGCGCCGCAAATGACTACTCTCATACTTTCACTCCCAATGCTCGCATTTGTTTTAGCAGATTCTGCCTGTTGTGGTCCTCCAGATAGCTTAGAGGCATCCGCAAATATTCCTCCCCAAAGCCCATAGCCGCCACGGCAGCCTTGGCAGGAATGGGGTTGACCTCGCTGAACAGGGCGCGGATCAGCGGCAGCATTTTGCATTGCAATGCCGCAGCCCCTGCCACATCTCCTGCAAAGAATTTATCGCACATCTGTGTTGCCATACGGGGCACTACGTTGGATAATACGCTAATGCAGCCTGCTGCGCCCATAGACAGCATCGGCACGGTCAGAGAATCCTCGCCGGAGTAGATATCCAGCGAATTGCCGCATTTTGCAATGGTTTCCACGGTGGAATCCATGTCGCCGTTGGCGTCCTTAAAACCTGCGATATTGGGATGCTGGGAGAGGATCGCCGCTGTATCCGGCGTGATCCTGCAACCGGTACGGCTGGGGACGCTATACATGATCACAGGTTTTTGGGAAACATCGGCAATCGCCTCATAATGGTTGATCAGGCCCTTTTGGGTGGCCTTATTGTAGTAGGGTGTAACCACCAGCACCGCATCCGCGCCATCGTCGCAGGCACTTTTGGTAAAGTCCAAAACGTGGGCAGTGTTGTTGGTGCCGGTGCCTGCGATCACAGGTACTCTACCATGAACCTGCTCCACGGTAAAGCGAATGACCGCTTTGCGTTCTTCAGGGCTCAGGGTGGCGCTTTCGCCGGTGGTACCCACGGCGACCAGCGCGTTGATGCCTTCTGCAATTTGAAACTCGATAAATTTTGCCAAGGTGTCAAAATCCACGCCTTTTTCCGTCATAGGGGTGACCATAGCGGTAGCCATACCCTTAAAAACAGTATTCTTCATAGAAACGACTCCTTTCTTAACAGTAGTTTCCCATATATTTTATCACACAAACGGCAAAAAGAAAACAAAAAATCACACCGCTACGTAAAATAGCGGTGTGACCTTAAAATTATACCAAGTATGCCTTGACCGCGTCAGAAGCGCCGGCGGGATCGTCGGAAACGGTAACGGTGAAGTTCATATTGTTTGCCTCTGCAAAGGCAGCACACCACAGAATGAATTCCTCACCCAAAGCGCGGTCTGCGCCGATGGTCTTGTACAGATTGTCGATGTAAACGTTGGTAATGTCAAAGTTACCTGCGTGCAGGCCGCTGATCAGGCCCTTCAGTTTATCCAAATTATCAATGCCGTATTCCTTGGCATTCACCAAGCGAACGCGATAATTTACATCATATGTCAGTTGTTTGCCATATTCAACGCAAACCACATCGCCCTGCGCATTGGCAACGGCCTCATTGATGGAATCAATCAATCTCTTTGTCTTGCCAGAGCCCTTCAGGCCCATAATCACTTGAATCATAGATAATCCTCCTTTGCTTCCAGCATATAGGATACGCTGTATAGTAATTTTATCAATAAAACCGCAAATTTGCAAGTCCTAATTGCAGATATAGTGAATAAATTTTTATGAACACCTATTTATGCATTTTTATACGCTATATGCAATCAGCGCATTTCGTTAAAATACTGCCGGATCTCTTGTTCTGTGGCGGATACGCTGCCCTGAAAGGCCTCTCTCTTTCCGCCGCCCCGTCCCTGCAGCGCCTTTACTGCATCTGCGCCCAAAGCCTTCGCATCCTCTGTTCTGCTGATGATGCACAGGCTATAGCCGTCTTTGTCGTTCCCGGACAGGGTAACTGCCACCGTAGCGCAATCTGCTATGGCATCGCACAGTTCTCTGTTGGCGCCGGCGGATAGATTTTCTTCAAAATGCAACGCTAAGTTTTGCCCTGCGTAGCTTTGGGCTATATAGGAAAACAGGCGTTTTTCCAGACCGGCGCTGCGGAATTTTTCTGCCGTGAGAGTCTCGTTCATACGACGGGCAGCCTGCCCTGTTTCCCCCATCTTGGCAGAAAACGCCTGGCTCACCTGCTTGTTCTGTTCATAAGCATCGGAAAGCAGCTTCAGCGCCCGTTTGCCGCAGACCATCTCGATCCGCACGCCTTCGTGGAATTTCACGCAAGAAAGCAGCTTTACAAGACCGATCTCCCCGGTGCGCTTCACCTGGGTGCCGCAGCAGGCGCAGATATCAAAGTCCGGAAACTCCACGATCCGCACAGGCCACGGCAGATCCTTCTTCCGCCGGTAGGGTACGGTAGGCAGCTCCGCCTCCGAAGGATACCAGCATTTCACCGCAAAATCTGCCCAAATACCTGCATTTACTGTGTTTTCTATCTCCTGCAAAGCCTCCTGGGGAATGACACCGTCAAAGTCGATGGTCACCACATCGGCGCCCATATGGAAACCTACATTATGATAGCCGTACCGCTTATGGATCACGCCGGAGACCATATGCTCGCCCGAGTGCTGCTGCATATGATCCAAGCGTCTGTCCCAGTTGATTCTTCCTGCCACGGTACTGCCTACGGGCAAAGGCTTGTCGCACAGGTGGAGGATGGTTTCCCCCTGTTCCTTCACTTTTGACACACGGGCATCGCCCAATGTGCCTGTGTCACAGGGCTGACCGCCACCCTCCGGGTAAAAAGCAGTGGCATCCAAACTTACCGCATACCCGTCCTTTGTTTCTACGCAAGCTGTCACCGTCGCCTCAAAAATTTGCAGGTGGCTATCCTCATAAAACAGTTTTCTCACTTCCATAATCAGCACTCCTTAGCCGTTTTCCTCCATTGTACCACACAGAACCCTTCTTTGCAACGAAGTTATTAAGGACTTTGTCGAGTTGTTTTCCTTGAAAACGGGCTGTTTTCGTGGATTTTCTAAACTTTTCCTTTGTATACTATCCATAGCACACCAAGGAGGACAAATTATGCACTGCCAAAAACTGAAAACGTATATGGAAACCGGTCGGGTGGTGTTTCTGCCTGCAAAGTCCATTCGCCCCAACCCTGCGCAGCCCAGAAAGCTGTTTCGGGAGGAATCTCTGGAGGAGCTGGCTGAATCCATCCGTCAGCACGGCATTTTGCAGCCTCTGTCCGTACGGCGGATCGGCGGCAGCTATGAGCTGATCGCAGGAGAACGCCGTCTGCGGGCAGGTATTTTGGCAGGTTTGACGGAGATCCCCTGCATTGTTATGCAGATGACGGAAACGGAATCGGCCATGACCGCGCTGGTGGAAAATCTGCAGCGGCAGGATCTGGATTTTATTGAGGAGGCTATGGGAATTGATTCTCTTTTGCGGCAGCACGGAATGAGTCAGGAGCAGGTGGCAAGGCTTTTGGGCAAAAGCCAAAGCGGCATTGCCAACAAGCTGCGACTGCTGCGCCATTCCCCACAGGTTTTGGAGGCGTTGCGGCAGGCAAATCTCACGGAACGGCACGCAAGAGCCCTTTTAAAGCTGCCTGCAGAGTACCAAAAGATCCAGGCGATCGCTGCCATTTCCCGCCAAAATATGAGCGTTGCGCGGGCAGAACAGTACATAGAAAGCCTGCTGAATCAGCAGGCTTCAGACCGCAAAAAAGCCAATGTTGGCGCGTTTTTAAGCTATCTCAGTCAGTCCCTTGCGCGGATCCAGTTATCCGGCATTTCCGCAATTTCTGAGCGGTTGGAAACGGACAGTCAGATCGTGCTGACCATTACCATTCCTAAGGGGTAGCAAAAGATCCGGATGCGGTACCGCATCCGGATCTTTGATTTTTAATTACTTGCCGCAGAACTCCTTGGCGACCTCAACAATGTGATCGCTGCACAGACCGAACTGCTTCAGCAGAGCGGCAGCGGGGCCGGAGTGACCGAACTCGTCGTTCACGCCGATACGCTTAACGGGAGTGGGCAGCTTCTCAGACAGAACGCCGCAAACGGCTTCGCCCAGACCACCGATAATGGAGTGCTCCTCGCAGGTGATGACCTTGCCGCACTTCTTGGCAGCGGAGAGAACCAGCTCCTCGTCCAGAGGCTTAATGGTAGCCATATTAATGACCATAGCCTCGATGCCGGCAGATGCCAGCTCCTCGGCAGCGGTCAGAGCCTCAGCCACCATCAGACCGTTGGCAATAATAGCAACGTCAGTGCCCTCTCTGAGCACCTCGCCCTTGCCGATCTCAAACTTCATGCCCTCTTCGTGGATGACAGGAACAGCTGCGCGGCCAAACCGCATATATACAGGACCTTCGTATAAATATGCAGCGCGAACCATAGCCTTTGCCTCTACATCGTCAGCGGGGCTCATAACCACCATACCGGGGATGGAACGCATCAGTGCGAAGTCCTCGCAGCACTGATGGCTTGCGCCGTCCTCACCAACGGAAATACCGCCGTGGGTCGCGCCGATCTTTACGTTCAGGTGGGGGTAACCGATGGAATTACGCACCTGCTCGAAGGCACGGCCGGCTGCGAACATAGCAAAGCTGGATGCGAAGGGCACCAGGCCTGCAGTGGACATACCGGTTGCCATACAAATCATATTTGCCTCGGCAATACCGCAGTCAAAATGACGGTCGGGGAATGCTTTTTGGAAGGTACCGGTCTTGGTAGCGCCTGCCAGGTCGGCATCCAGAACTACCACGTTTTCAAACTCTTCACCCAGAGCCTTCAGAGCGTTACCGTAGCTCTCACGGGTTGCAATCTTCTTAATATCTGCCATATTTATGCCTCCAATTCTGCCAGCTTGGCCTTCAGTTCTGCCATGGCCTGTGCGTACTCAGCATCGTTGGGCGCCTTGCCGTGCCAACCGGCATCGTTTTCCATAAAGGAAACGTCCTTGCCCTTGGTGGTCTTCATTACGATGGCAAAGGGCTTACCCTTGGTTTCTCTTGCCTTGTTGAAGGCAGCTTCCAGAGCGTCGAAGTCGTGACCGTCTACGGCAGCAACCTCGAAACCGAAAGCAACCAGCTTATCCACGATGGGATAGGGACTCATAACGTCGGCAATGTTGCCGTCGATCTGCAGACCGTTGTTATCCACGATGATGCAGAAATTGTCCAGCTTGTAGTGAGCAGCAGCCATACAAGCCTCCCAAACCTGACCTTCCTGGATCTCGCCGTCGCCCAGCAGAGCGTAAACGCGATTAGCCTTACCGGTGTGCTTAGCGGCCAGGGCCATGCCGGTAGCCACAGAAACGCCCTGACCCAGAGAGCCGGTGGACATATCAACACCGGGAACGGTGTTCATATTGGGGTGACCCTGCAGGTAGGAGTCGATGTGACGGAAGGTAGGCAGATCTTCCACGGGGAAGAAGCCACGGTTGGCCAGCACGGAGTACAGACCGGGGGTAGTGTGACCCTTGGACAGAACGAAACGGTCCCGATCCTCCCACTTGGGATTTTTGGGATCGACATTCATTTCTTTGAAGTACAGATAGGTATAAACCTCAGCTGCAGACAGGCTGCCGCCGGGATGGCCTGCTTTTGCGCCGTAGGTAGCTTCAATTACGCCCATACGCACCTTGCAGGCAGTGATTTGCAGTTGTTTCTTTTCACTGGAAGTCATGGTGTTCCTCCTTGTAATATCTAACCCGAACGGGTCTTTAGATTGCGGAAAGGCCGCAGTCATTTATCATATAATATCATTAAAACGGCAAACTTTCAAGTAGTTTGCCGTTTTTAATGAAAATATTTCAGTTTTGCTCCTTTTTGTCCCGAAAAACAAAGAACTTAAAGTACAGAAATTCCAGCACAAAATTGGCAAGCATCGTCAAAATTTGCACCAGATTGCCGTTCCAGCCGGCAGTTTCCGCAATCTGTCCCACCCAAGCGGACAACGGCGTAAACACCAGATAGAAGCAAGCCACCTTTACCATTGCTACAGGCACATTATTTGCCGATTGGAAGGTAAATTTCCGGTTCAGAGTAAAGTTCCACAGCACTGACAGCGCCAGGGACACAATATAACAAAAGCTATACCATTTTTCGGCGCAGATCACATTGTACAGAAGCACAAAGCTGCCTGTCTGGATAAGGCCTGCAGAGGCGGAGAACAAGGTGTATTTCACCGCCTGCCAGAAAGATTTTTTCGTCATTTTTTCTCCTTTGCGCAGCTTTTACGCCTGCTCCTGGTCTGCAGGTGCTTCCACTGCAGGTGCTTCCACTGCCTGCTGCGCCGCAGCTTTTTGCTTTTTGATGAATATGTAGGTTGCCAAAAGCAGACCGCCTGCAATCAGCATAACCGCAGTTCTTGTAAACATGCCGGAGGTAAAATCAGACAGCAGGGCGCCAACAATACCGGCAAGCTGCTCGCCGGACTGCTTGGCGATCTCCGATACAGCAGAGGAGCTTACCACCAGACCCACGCTGACGAAAGCGCCAAAGCCTGCGCCCACGAACAGATCCACTGCCAGCCAGCGCAAGCCGCGGAATTCAGGCAGACGGCACAGGAAAATGAGGGCGGAAATCAAAATGATCGCGCCGATCACCGCCAGCTTGATCTTATCCTTTTGGGCAAGGATCTTCAGAGCAGTTTCCAATGCGGGATTCTGCTGAGCGATCTCCTGACGAATATCCTGGGGCTTAGGAAGGGCCTGAACGATCTTTTCTGCCCCTTCATCCACTGCTTTTTGGATGCTGGATTTCAACTCTTCTTTGTCCATATTGGCGCATTCCGGCACAACTTCCTGCAAAATCCCAACAATTTCGTCCAAATTGTCATTCACGATAGATTTCACTTTTTCCGCATTAAAGCTCTGCCCCTCAGCGCCGTCAATGAAGGCATTTGTCAGATCCTCGGTGTAGTTCTTGATGAAATCCTTCACAAGCTTGGAGGACAGGATCTTATCCATCTGCTCCTGTGTGAGTTGGTCGCCGAACATACCTGCCAGGGTGTTTTCAGCGGGATTCTCAGGTGCGCTGACCTCTGACAGACGGGTGACCTCATAGGTCTCTGCGCTGGGCTGGCTGGCTGCGTTGCCCACCACCATCAGCGCGCCGGACACCGCCTTGGTAATGGTATCCGCATTCATCAGCGACAGGGCTGAAAACACAAGGGGCGTGACGAACAGCATCAGCACCAACGCGATGCTTAAGATCCACGCACCGATAATTCCCAGCACATTCCAGGTTTTGTTCATAATTCTCTCTCCTTTGTGTTGATTTTTATACCTTATTATAATATATAGGGTTTTGCAGTTCGGACGAGCAATGCTCGCCCCTACAATGCGTATGATACCTTATTATAATATATACGATTATGGGCATACCCGGCGGGGCCAAGGCCCCAACTATGTCATTCCGAGCGAAGTCGAGGAATCTCACGTGTGTGGCAACCCCTCTTGCCTTGGGAGATCCCTCCGCGCGCTTCGCTTGGTCGGGATGACACGGAATATCATTACGCCCCTACGTTTTGCCGATCGGACGAGCAATGCTCGCCCCTACAATGCGTATGATACCTTATTATAATATAGCATTCTGCAGGAAAATACAAGGGCAAATTCCAGATCCCGGCATTGTAGTTGTATACTATAACAGACTTTGTGCATTGCTACCAAAAAAATTTTTCTACTTTTGTACAAATGCCAGTTGCATTATTTCCAATAATATGATAAACTCTAATCTGAGATTGTATCTACTCTACTGTAAGGTGGAGTAGAGCAGGATTTTAAAGGTTGCCAAATGTTTTGGCAGCAATAACGAAAAAGGAGATATGCTTATGAGAAAAAGAGTCCTAAGCCTATTGCTGGCAATCTGCCTGGTTGTAGGCCTGTTGCCTCCTACAGCTCTGGCAGAAGGTAGCGACCCTTCAGGCGGTACTCCCCCTGTAGAGAATCCTACCCCTGTTACCCTGGAGATGTTCTTTGGCAACTCTCAGCCGACCAAAGATCCGGAGGGCAATATTCTGACAGAGCCCAGCCATCTTAAGGTAACGGCAAACGCCAATGATGTGCTCTATTTCACAACATCTACTGATGGCACAGTGGTTACTAATATCACCTCTACATATGTAGATGATACAACCACCCCCTGGCAGATCAAGTTGGACAACACCAAGACCGTTGCGGAATTGACACTAAAAACCGCGAAGGTTGTTGCCACAAACACGAGTGGCAACAACGCTTACATCGAGACCCCTGACGGATCTGTCAGAGCTACGCCTATGAAGGTTACCGGCGAAGGTGCTTTGAAGATGATTGTGGACGGTGAAAACTATTTTAAAGCCGGCTATTCCAACTGCTTGGTTTTGGGAATGACCGGCAAGACCACCATCACCTCTACTAATGGCGGCATCCTGACTGCTATCGCAAACGGAACCGGTATTATGTGCGGCATTTCCTCCACCGGTGAACTGGCTCTTGAAAATGTCAACGTTACGACATCCAATAAGGTTAACAACAACAGTGCTGCCGGCGCAATTCAGGTTGGTGGCAACCTGACCGTTAAGGGCGGCTCCTTGAGCGCTACCGGAAACCACAGAGGTTCTCATGGTATTGTTGTCAGCGGAACTCTGCACATCACTGACGGCGCAAAGGTAACAGCCACAAAGGCCGGTACTGCTGACACCACCCGTGCCAGATACGGTGTGCAGGCAACTGCCATTGATTTCGACAGCGGTTCTCTGGAAATTAAGGATACCGCCAATGGTTGGGCGCAGGCAATCACCGTAATGCCTGATACCAGCACCATTGTTTCGCCAGACTCTTTGATCGCTAAGTACAGCGTGAATGGCGACGGCACCGAGGCGCAGGACATAGATCTTAATGATGCTGCTGCACTTACTGCCAACACCGTCAATTATGTCTACTTTAAGAGTGTTTGCGGTGAGAACAATCACGCTTACACGGACGCAACTGATCCCGACTGTAACAAGTGCGGCGGCGGCATCCGCGAGGTTCCCAAGGACATCACCGTGACCCTGACTAACGTTGCCACCTGGAACGCAAAGCCCGGCGAGATCTACTACGCCACCACTACCGACCAGGGTGTTGTAACAGACCTGGGCACCGTCGCTCCCGCTGACGACAA
This sequence comes from Oscillospiraceae bacterium, assembly GCA_017416245.1. Lineage (GTDB taxonomy): Bacteria > Bacillota > Clostridia > Oscillospirales > Oscillospiraceae > Faecousia. The sequence continues at coordinate 12,890 of JAFQCX010000026.1, forward strand.
CTGGAACATCAAGCTGGATAACACCCAGGCTGTTGCAGAGCTGACCCTGAAGAACGCAGTTATCACCACTACTGCAAGCAGTACTTCCGCACTGAAGGTCTCCGGCACCGGCGCGCTGAAGGTCAATGTGGACGGCACCTCCACCATGAGTGCGAAGAGCGCTACCACCTTTACCTCAGCTATGGACGGTGGACTTATCATCACCTCCACCAACGACGGCACACTGAACATGACCTGTACCTACACCTCCGCAACCTTCGCTCTCCGAGCTACAGGAACCGGCGAAGTGCTGATCAAGGATGCAAACGTCATTGCAAAAGCAAACACTAAGCGGAACGACAGCACATTAGGTAGAGTCGTATACATCGATGGTTCCCTGACGGTTGACGGCGGCAGCCTGAATGCCCTCACTACCAACAGCGGTATGAATGCCATCCATGTCGTCGGCACCCTGACTGCAAAGAACTTCGCAAGGGTATCGGCAGGTACTACCTATGCCGGTCAGTTTATAAACGGTTCAAATGTTCCTGCAACGAGTAGCCGCGTCAGATACGGCATTTATGCAGGTGATATCGTCATTGACACTGCGACTGTGAGCGTGATCGACTCCAACGTCACCACAACCACCTCCAGCAATGATCCCAACTTTGTTTTCACCGGCAGCTTCGAACAGGCATTCAACGTGGTACCCACAGTTACCAACGGCGTAGGTAAATACAGCGAATCCCACCAGGGCACTTCTGCTCAGGAATTCGATGTTACCGACGCAGTTGCTGTTACCGCTATCCTGGGCCAGCCCTATGTGGTAATCGAGGCAGTCTGCCCCGGCCATACATATAACGACGGTACATACGACTACGAGTGTGACCTGTGCGGCTACATCCGTTACGATGTGCCCAGAGACATTACCGTGCATGTGGTTACCGACGGCGGCGCTAAGCTGACCAGTCCCCTCACTCCGGAATATGACCGCAATGTAGTTGTCCCCGCTGGCGAGACCTACTACGGCATTGCCAACGGTGACGGTCTTGTAACAGACTTCAAGAAGTTTGATACCGAGCCCGATGATTGGGACTTCATGGTGGATAACACCCACTTTGAGGCCCGGCTGGTATTTAATAATGCAAAGCTGACCAATACCGGCGCAGAAAACAAGGGTGCCGACGGTCTCGCCCTGAGTCTTCTGACTGTTAGCGGTGACGGCGCGCTGAGGATCATCGCCCGCGGAGAGTCCACCCTTACATCTTTGAACAGCTATGTGATCCACACCGCGATGGCGGGTGGCACCACCTATACCTCTGAAAACGGTGGTAAGCTGACTGCCAATAAGAGTGGCACACCCCTTGGCACCGCCGTTGCAGAGACGGTTGGCAACCTGACCTTAGACAATGCCAATCTGCGTGTGCTCAACAGAGCTCAAAATAAGAACTGGCCCAGCATCATCCTTTCTGCTGCCAAGGATATGCAGATTATCGGCGGCAAGCTGGAGCTGGTTGCAACCAACTATACAAGCCGCTGTCTTAACGTTGGCGGCAATCTGACTCTGAATAATTACGCGATCGTAACCATTAAGCAGACCTCCGATTCCACAGAGGTATTCACCGGCGTAACCGACAGACCCAACGATCCCCAGTACAGATACGGCGTATTCGTTAACGGTGAGTTTAACATTGACGACGCTTCTTTGTACGTCATCGACAATGCAAAGAATATGTTCGAGTACTCTGTCAACAAGCTGCCTACTGTAAGCGGCAACACAAAGTCCTACTACAGTGCAAACGTTGACGGCTCCGAGCTGCAGACCCTGACCGATCAGAACACCATCGCTCTGAACAAGGGCCCGGCTGCTGCTGTTGAGTTCCCCTACGTTGCATTCATTTATGATTGCGCCGGCCAGCATACATACGACGGCGCCAACGACCCCGAATGTAACAAGTGTGGCGAAATCCGCGAAGTACCCCGTGACCTGGTTGTCACCTTCAACAACTTCGTAAAGGACACCATAGATCAGCAGATCGTTTGGACTGCTGCTCCCGGCCAGGTTTACTACGCAACCACCAATGACAAGGGCGTTATCACCGATTTGGCAACTACCGCCCCCGCTGACGGCAGCTGGAACATCAAGCTGGATAACAGCAAGCCTGTTGCAGAGCTGACTCTGCGTAACGCTACGCTGGTGAGAGCCGGCGGAACCGGCAGCCACGTAATCTCTGCTGTTGGTGAAGGCGCGCTGAAGATCATCACCGAAGGCAACTCCTCCGTTACGACCTCAGCGAAGCCTGCTGTCTCCACCAGTATGGTCGGCGGCACTACCTACACCTCTATCGATAACGCAAAGCTGACTGTTAAGCAGACAGGCACCAACAGCACCAGCGTCATCGTTGAGAGCGCAGGTAACCTGACCTTTGACCACGCTAACCTGTATGTAACCCACAACAGTGAAAACACACAGTGGCCCAGCAACATCATTTCCGCCGCCAAGGATATGAAGGTTATCGGCGGTAAGCTGGATCTGGTTGCAACCAACTACTCCATCCGCGCTATCCATGTTGGTGGCAATCTGGCTTTGGAGGATTACGCTCTGGTAACCATCAAGCAGACCTCCACCTCCTCTAAGGAATTCATCGGCGTAACCAACAGACCCACTCGCGAGGAGTACAGATATGGCGTATACGTAAAGGGTGAATTCACCGTTGACGGCGCTAACCTGTACATCACCGACAACGCGAAGAATATGTTCGAGTATGCCATCAGCAAGATTCCTACTATGACTGATGCAAAGGCTTACTACAGCGAAAGCCTTGAGGGTACCAACCTGCAGGCTTTGACCGCTCAGAACACCGTTTCCCTGAGCAACGGTCCTACTGCTGCTGTTGAGTTCCCCTACGTCGCTATTGTTTACGATTGTATCGGTATCAATGGCGCACACACTTACGATCCCAACAACCCCGATGGCGACGCTGACTGCGAACTGTGTGGCTTTGTCCGCGACGTTCCCAGAGATGTGACCCTCACCATCAGAACCGACGGTGGCGACACTGCAAAGACCGAAACTGAGGTCGTCCATACGGTAACTGTCAAGGCAAAAGAGGTTTACTACTTCGTTGCCGATGATAAGGGCTTTGTAACCAACGTCACTACCACCGAGCCCGAGAGCTGGGACATCATGCTGGATAACAGAAATCCTGTTGCTCAGCTGGTATTTGATCATGACGCATACCTGTATAAGAAGGGATCTCACGGCGGATCTATTTTGAGTGTTTCCGGCGAAGGCGCGCTGAAGATCGTTGTTAACAGCAACGCTAAGATCAAGTCCGGCAGCCAGAATATGATCGTGACCGGCATGGGTAAGGGCACTACCTACACCTCTGTGGGTGACGCTAAGCTGACTGTTGACCAGGACAGCACCGGCTTGTCTAATGTCATCACCGAAAGCAAGGGCAACCTGATCTTTGATCACGCTAACCTGTATGTAACCCATAAGAGTGAAAACAACCAGTGGCCCAGCACCATCATTTACGCAGGCGGTAACATGAAGGTTATCGGCGGTCAGCTGGATCTGATCGCAACCAACTACTCCATCCGCGCTATCTACACCGAGGGCAATCTGTCTTTGGATGATTACGCAATCGTAAACATCAAGCAGAACTCCACCTCCTCTAAGGAATTCGTCGGTGTAACCGGCAGACCCGATCGCGAGCAGTACAGATATGGTGTCCACGCTAAGGGCGAGTTCACCATTAACAACTCTTCCCTGTACATCACCGACAATGCCAGGAACATGTTTGAGTATGCTCTGAACAAGTTCCCCGTAGTGAACGGAAGCATCAAGGCCTACTACAGCACAAGCACTGATGGCTCCGATCTGCAGACCCTGACATCTGCAAACACCACTACTCTGAACAGCGTTTCTACTCCCGTTGTTGAGTTCCCCTATGTCGCTTTTGCTTACGACTGCGGCGGTCAGCACGCATACACCAATGATACTGACCCCACATGTAACAAGTGCGGCGAGGTGCGTATCGTTCCCTACCCCATCACCTTGACTATCACCAACATTGTTAGCAAGGTGCTTCCCGACGGCAAGCAGATCGTTTGGAATGCTGCTATCGGCCAGATTTACTACGCTACCACCGATAAGCAGGGTATCGTCACCGATCTAGGTACCACTGCCCCCGCTGACGGCAACTGGAACATCAAGCTGGATAACACCAAGCCTACTGCTGAGCTGACCTTCAAGAATGCAACTGTAAAGATGGACGGCGCACAGGGTTTGGCAAGATCCAACAACGCAATCAGTATTGTTGGCGAAGGCACATTGAAGGTTATCTTCGACGGTGTGAATAACTTCTCCACCGGATACCGCAGCGTCCTCGCTACCGCAATGAACGGCGGCACCACCTACACCTCTGTAAATGGCGGCAAGCTGACCACAACTCAGAACGGTACCAGTGGTTACTCTGCTATTACTGAGACCGCAGGTAATCTGACCTTCGAGAATGCAAACATTTACGCATCCGGTAAGCGTCAGGGCAAGTATATGGGCACGATCGTAAACGGCGCTGCCGATGTGATCATCAGCGGCGGCAGCATCGAGATCGAATCCATCAACTGCTCCAACCACGGCCTGGTTGCCGGCGGCAATCTGAAGCTGATCAACTGGGCAAAGGTTCGTATGGTTGCCAAGAGGACCAATGTTACCGACTACGCAGGCGCTCAGGGTGACAGACACGCTGTGAAGGCTAACGGCGTTATCACCATTGATAACTCCTCCCTGCGTATCATTGACTCCATCGGTATTTGGGATGTTGCCATCAACAAGTCTCCCAAGCTCATCGGCACCACTGCTAAGTACAGTGAGGTTGGTGAAGGCAAGAACCTGCAGGCTTTGAATCCTGCTGATCCCGCAGCTGCAGTTGAATACCCCTACGTTGAGTACCTGGTTGACTGCGCTGAGCACATTTACGATAACGACCGCGATCCCGAGTGTAACCGTTGTGGCGAAATAAGAGCTGTTCCTTACGACATTCAGGTTGCCTTCCAGTTCGGCACCGTTTCTCTGGCAATCGTTGCCTGGGACGCAAAGGTTGGCGAAGTTTACTACGCTAAGACCAATGCTAACGGCCAGGTGATCGATCTGGGCAAGAAGGATTCTGAGCCCGCAGAATGGAACATCAAGCTGGATAACACCGGCATTGAAGCTGTTCTTACCTTTAAGGATGCTAAAATCACCAGAACTGTGAAGCCCACCGCCAATGATATGGTCTTTGATATGGCTGCCGGCAGCTTTGGTGGCACGGTCGGCGCTCAGGGCAATGGCGCTTTGCGGATCGTTTGTGAAAAGGCCTCTACCATTACCACTGAGAACTCTAGCATCGAGATCTTGACCACTATGAATGGCGGCACGACCTACACATCCAAGGACAACGCAAAGCTGACCTTCACCACCAGCAAGACTTCTGTCTCCACCGGTATTAGAGAAGCTGCGGGTAACCTGACCTTCGATCACGCAAATGTCTATGTTAAGATGAAGAGAACCAGCAAGAACTGGAACTCCAACACCGTTTCTACTCCTCTCAACATGACTGTTATCGGCGGTAAGGTAGAAATCGTTGCTTCTGCATATGCAACCAACGGTTTGAGTGTTGGCGGTGACCTGCTGGTCAAGGAGAACGGTATTCTTATCATCACTACCGGCACCGGCGCTGCCAGCGGTACATGTACGAGAAGACCTTCCGGTATTACTGTTGCAGGCGACATCACTGTTGATAACGCAACACTGATGATCAAGAACAATTATAAGTACTGGCAGTACCTGATCAACAAGATGCCTATCCTTGTGAATGCCGGCTCTTATCGGAGCGAAACATCCACCAAGGAAAGCAAGCTGGAAGCCTTCACCTTAGAGGCAGGCGCTGATATGTCTACCATCGAGGCAATGAAGTTCTTCTACTTCTCCAATGCGAAACCCGGTACGCTGGATGACAGCGCAATGGAGGAAGAAGAGGAAGAGAATGATGATTCCTTCTTCTTCGACGATCTCGACAACCCCTTCACCGGCGACACTGTCAATTTGACTCTGTTGTTCGTGCTGACAATGACCTCTGCTGCAGGTCTGGTTGTCCTGTTCTCCAAGAAGAGAATCTTCCGCGAATAAACCCAAAATTGAGAGAGTGTCTTCGGACACTCTCTCTTTTTTTGGTTAAAGAATACCACCGGCTGCGCCGGTGGTTCCAAAAAGCTTTAGCTATGCATAGTCCCGCCGCAGCGGAAAGCCTCCCTCTGATGAGGGAGGTGGCACGGCGTAAGCCGTGACGGAGAGAGAGAAACAAGGAGAAAAGTATTCTCTCCCCCAGTCATGCTATTCGCATGACAGCCCCCTCGTCAGAAGGGGCCGTGGGTGCGTTCATAACCGCATCTGCGGTGGCAGGGCAGAACACGCAAGCGAAAGAAAATTCGATGAGCCTATAGGCTCGGCGGGTAAAAGGCCCTAAGGGGGCCTGTGCAAACCACCGGCACGGCCGGTGATTATGATTGTTTTATGCCTCGTCTGCGCTTGTTTCTGTAGAGGCAAAAGCTTCCCGCCCGCAAACCGGGACGGGAAACCCGTCCCCTGCATTTCATTTAACCGGGAGATTGCCACGTCGCCTTCGGCTCCTCGCAATGACAAATAATGGCGGGAGCAATCCCCCGCCCTACAATATCCATTGATGCTTCATAACAAAGAGCCTGTCGGAAGGGCATTGCTTCCGACAGGCTCTTTGTTATTTCAGCAGTATCAGGCGGAACACCTGGTAGGCGGTATCCCGCAGATTCTGATATGCGGTTTCGGTTTCCAGCGCCTCCTCCAGGGTGCAGATGCGTCTGAGGATCGGGAAATACGCATCGATACCGTGACGGTTACAAATTTCCGCGTCCTCCGCAACGCAGCCTGAGAAGGCCACGACCCGCTTGCCGTACTTCTTGGCAAGCTCTGCTACGCCCACGGGGGCTTTGCCCATAACGGTCTGTCCGTCCAGCCTGCCCTCGCCGGTCACCACAAGATCTGCATCCTTGATATAGTCCTCCAGCTTCGTTTCTTCCAGCACGATCTGCACACCGGGCTCCAGCACGCCGCCGGTAAAGGCAGCAAACGCAAAGCCCAAACCGCCTGCCGCGCCTGCGCCCTTCATATTGGCATCCGCTTTGGGGTTATATGTCTTAGCAAGCTCTGCATAGCGTTCTAAGCTCGCGTTCATCCTGGATATCATTTCCTCCGTCGCGCCCTTTTGCGGGCCGTACACGCGGCTGCAGCCCCTCTCACCGCAAAGCGGGTTGTTTACATCGCAGGCAATGCGGAATTTGCATTTTTTAAGCTGAGGATGGACATTCTGCGCGGATATAAAGCGCAGTTGCTCCAGACCTTGGGCGCCACGGGCGATCTGCCTTCCCTGTTCGTCCAAAAAGCGGAAGCCCAGCGCCTGCAGCATACCCACGCCGCCGTCATTGGTGGCGCTGCCGCCTATACCGATCATAAAGCTGCGGCAGCCCCTGTCCATTGCGTCGCTGATCATCTGCCCGACACCGTAGGTGGTAGTTTTCATAGGATTCAGCTGCTCCCGTGAAATCAAATTGATACCTGCTGCTTCAGCCATTTCTATTACGGCCGTATTGGTATCCCGCAAAATGCAATAGGTTGCTTTCACAGGGGTTTCCAGCGGCCCGCAGACGGATATTTCTACAATTTCTGCACCAGGAAGCGTGGACAGTGCTGCCACAGTCCCCTCACCGCCGTCTGCCAGGGGTCTGACCGCCACCTCGATACTTTTATCTATTTTTGCGATCGCCTCTTGGACGGCCTTCCCTGCCTCCAGAGAGGTCAGGCTTCCTTTGAAGGAATCGATAGCTATCGTGATTTTCATTTTGCTCACCTCTTGCCATAAGTATAGCACACCGAAATTCTCTGCGCAAGATGCGCTGATTTCCGAAAAAGAAACCTCCTGAAACGAAAATTCAGTTCAGGAGGTATATTTTTATCAGACCCAGAAGCGCAGATCGTAATGCACTTTCATGAAACTTATTCGGAGAAACGCAGGTCAAAATAGCTATTGACTTCAGGGACAGTCATACGCAATGTACGGGCATCCACACGCTCAACAGGTTTGCCGTTTTCCAAGCTCCGCTTATAGACCACATCTGCCATATCGGATCTGTAGTAGGTCTGCTGAACGGTAATGGGAAGGCTCAGCTTGTAAGGAGGAACCTTGCCGTAATTCTGCAATGCCTTCGCGGTAGCCTCTTTGATGGTCTGCTCTATATTGGGCAGGTCGTGGCAGAGGTTGCGCTCTGTGCCTTCCTTTACGATAGCCATTGTGATTTCAGGGATATCTTCCTTCGCCTGCTCACAGCCCACTCTATCACCTACACACAGCAGACAGGGCACATCATAGAATCCGAGTATACCGGAAATAAAGGTCAGTTCACTGGCAGGCTTTCCGTTCAAAGCATACTCAAAAATAGACTTGGATTTGAAGGTGTGATCCAGGAAGCCACCCAATGTGCCGGCTCTGGCATGGGTACCCACATCCAGGTAGCAATCAAATTTGCCCTCACGCGCCAGGTCTACCCAAGTGACGCCTTCCAGCTTTATAGCGCGGGGGTCAATGTTTTCAGGCTTGATATTGCCGCCACCACCGTGGCCGTCACGATAATAGACATTATCAGCGCCGTTCTCATAGCAGGCCTCAAGCACCCAGTTCAGGGTTTGCTCCAGATGACGGCAGGAACGCTCATAGGCTTCTGTGCCGCGAGGAATCACATCATCCATCGTGTTAACACCGGGAATGCCCTCAATATCAGTTCTAATATAAATGTTCATTTTTCATTCTCCTTCTGGAATCTTTTTACCAATCGATACGCAGATCCTCGTAACAGGTTATCTCCGGTTGGACTCTACGCAATGTACGGGCATCTACCCGCTCTACATTTCTAGGATTACCCTTAGCCATTATTTTGGCGTAGCTTTCATCGGTCATATCGGATCTGTAGGTTGTCTGCTGAATGGTAACAGGCAGGCTCACCTTGTAAGGAGGAATGCTCTTATAATTCTTCAGCGCGTCCACAACAGCCTCTTTGATAATTTGCTCTGCGTTGGGCAGGTCCTGGCAGAAATTACGCTCTGTTGCGTGCTTTACAATAGCAGTTTTGATTTCGGGGATATATTCCTTTGCCTGCTGGCATGCCACTGTATCGCCAACGCACAATGCGACAGGCACATCAAATGCACCGTGAAGCGCAGCAATGAAGGACAATTCGCTGGCAGGTTCTCCGTTCAGGCAGAATTCAAAAATAACCTTAGACTTGAAGGTGTGATCCAGGAAGCCGCCCAATGTGCCGGCTCTGGCATGGGCGCCTACATAAAGAACGCAATCAATCTTTCCTGCAGGCATCAATTCGTTCCACTCTTCGATATCGATTTTTATTGCGCGGGGGTCAATGTTTTCAGGCTTGATATTGCCGCCACCGCCGTGACCATCTCTGTAATAGATGTTCTCTGCGCCGTTTTCTGCGCAGGTCTCTACTACCCAGTTCACGGTTTGCTCCAGATAACGGCAGGACCGCTCATAGGCTTCTGTGCCACGAGGGATAATGTCATCCATGGTTGTAATACCGGGAATACCCTCGATGTCGGTTAAAATGTAAACATTCATTTTCCTTCCTCTTTTCTATTTTCTAAATAAATATTAAGCCCAGAAGCGCAGGTCAAAATAGTTTGTCACTTCTGTAACGGTCTTGCGCAATGTGCGGGCGTCTACCCGTTCCACAGTCTGACCCTTTTCCAGCAGCGCCGCGTAAATGCGGTCGGTCATATCGGTTCTGTAGGTTGTCTGTTGAACGGTGATGGGGAGGCTCAGCTTGTAAGGAGGAATATTGCGGTAGTCTTTCAACGCATCCGCAGTAGCCTCTTTTACAATTTGCTCTGCGTTGGGCAGATCCTGGCAGCGGTTACGCTCCGTTCCCTGCTTCACAGCAGCCGTTCTGATTGCAGGAATATACGCCTTTGCCTGCCGGCAGGCTGCTTTATCGCCAACACACAGAACACAAGGCACATCAAAACAGCCGCAAAGGGCTGCGGTAAAAGACAACTCGCTGCAGGGCTTTCCGTTCAGCATATACTCAAAAATGACCTTGGAATTGAAGGTGTGGTCCAAAAAGCCGCCCAATGTGCCCGCTCTGGCGTGGCTGCCCACCTCAAGGTGGCAATCAATTTTCCCCTCTTGCAGCAGCTTTGCCCACTCTTCTATATTCACTTTCACTGCCCGGGGATTGATATTTTCCTCCTTGATATTGCCGCCACCGCCGTGGCCATCAAGGTAATAGATATTTTCTGCGCCGTTTTCCACGCAGGTATCGATTACCCAGTTAAGGGTCTTTTCCAGCATACAGCAAGCGTTATCATAGCTTTCTGTGCCTCGCTGAATGTCATCAATAGACGTAATGCCGGGAATGCCCTCTATATCGGTCATAATAAAGACATTCATTTTTATCCCCCTTTCCAAACAGTCTTCGTCACAACCATTATAGCTCCCAATTTTTAAATATGCAATCCCCAAAACATTTTTAACGGCAAAAACCGATACTCAAATGAGTATCGGTTTCAGACAGATTTATTTCATTTTTTCAAAGGTTTCCAGCCACAGTCGCTTAATCAGTTCATGGCCATATACAGAGGGGTGTACACCATCTCCGCTCCAATAAGTTGACGGTGCTCTCTTGCAAGCCTCATCAAAGGCGGGTTGCAGTTCAATCAGCGGGAAATTATACTTCTGTGCAAGCTTCTTGGTAACTGCTGCCTTTTCCGCCACGTCCTTTTGGAATCTTTCCAGCCGGTCGGGCATTTCCTCGGTACTGCAGGTAGATCTTCCCTCCAGCACGTAAGGCGCAATAAGCATCAGCTTGATGCCGGGGCAAGCCTCCAGCACTTCGTCGATCAGCATGGTGTAAATCTTTTCGAATTTCTCGGTATCCAGGCCGTTCTGTCGGGTGATTTCGTGCCAGACATCATTTACGCCAACGTAAATGCTGGCATAATCAGGCTTTAAATTGATGAAATCGTCCTTAATTCTCGCATAAACGTCTATGACTCTGTTGCCACTGATGCCACGGTTTATAAACTCGTATTCATTGGGCTGATCATTGCCGAGGGTACCTGCAGCAAGGTATGCATAGCCCCAGCCCAAGCCGTAAAAATTATCACGGCTTCTGCCCGCGTCGGTTATGGAATCTCCCTGAAATAAAATTCTTTTCATAATTTCTTCCTCCAAATTGTTTTTTATGATTATATCATTTTAATAAATCCCAATCAACTAGACCGTTTCACCGGTCAGATGCCCGATCAGCTCCCGTATCGGCTGATCATCCCGGCAAAATTCATGGATTCCCTCAAACTGAATCAGCTTGACCCAATCTGTACCCACATTTTCACACAATGCCGTCAGCTTTTCAAAAGATTTCACGCCATATTGATAATCAAAAAACTTATCCTTTGTGCCGATCTCAATGCACAGCTTTCGTGGATACACTAAACAGGCAACTTCTGCATCATCAAACTGCTCTGCAGAACGAAACCAGGTCCAATCGCTCCATGTAATCTGGTCCCGCGTATTAAAAAAGGAACAGGAAATCGCCGATTTGATCCGCACATCCAGCGCCGACAAAAACAGTGTGTAAAATCCGCCGTAGGACAAGCCCACCATTCCAAAATCAGAAAACCGGTCCTGGGCCTCAAAATAATCCAGAATACGCATCATGCCGTAAAGTTCCACCGCTGTGATAGAGCTTCCAACGCGTTTTAAGCGGGAATCGATGCTCACCCTGTCAAAGGATACTTCGTATTTTTCGTTGTTCCACAGAAGCAACTGGGGCGCGAAGGCGTGCACACCGTGAGCAATGACACGCTCCAGCATACAGTTATAGTTGGTCGTATCTCCGTAAACGCCGGAAATCGCTTCCGGTGTTCCCAGACCGCCGTGCTGCACCAACACAAGCGGACGCTTCCCTTCCCCGTTCATCTCGAAATAAAGGCCTGTCAATTCAAGACCCTCTAAAATCTCGAACTGCATCCGGTATATGCAATACCCCTGCTCATCTGCAAGCTTGGTCTTTTTCACAGCAGGCAGCGCTGTATCATTATGCTCCACCAGCGGCCAACCAAGCATTTTTCGAAAATCTGCTCTGTACGCATCGGGATCTGCAAAGATATCCTTTACATACGCGCTTCTTTTTTGCTCTGCATCCTGCTGTCTTGCTCTGATCAGGCGATTTATGCCATCTATGTAGGTTTGTTTAAATTCTTTTGTGTCCTGCTTCTGCTCGCGATATTGCATATTCACAGGCCTCCTTCGTAAGCTTTACGTCATTATATCAAATAAATCCGCAAAATCAACCGCTTTCAGCGAATTGGATGAAAAATGGCACAGCAGCGTTTGCTGCTGTGCCTGAAAACGTTACTCATCAATGCAAATGGTTTCACCCGGTTTTACGGAATACAATTTTTTGTCAATATCCAGCCAGATCGTATACAACGTAGGATTGTAAATTCTACGGCCATTGGCGCTGTACTGCAGGCGCTTATAGGCCTGCACATAATCGCAGATTTCAATATTGGTTGCATACCAGATCTCATCATTGTGCGCCAGTCTTTCGCAAATTTCCTCCATATGCTCCCAGTTATCTTTGTTGTCGAACTCATAACTGTGGCCCCAAATATAAAACAAACGCGATACCCGTTTTGCGTGGTAAGCCTTCTCCGATATATCAATGGCAAGGAACTTATCAATCCACTCCATTATTTTCGCGTTATTGTGGTGGGCAGAGGGCATCCACGCGTGGAAATCCTGGGGCAGCATAAAACTATCATTATCGCCGGCAAGTGTTCTTGCATAAGCAATATCCAGCTCCTGCAGGTAATTCTTGATCTGCGCATAATCTCCCATACTTCCCATCTGGGTTATGCCGGTATCGGGATATGCCATACCTCTTATGATGCTATCGCAACGCTCCTCAAGCTGAAGACGACAATCCAGCACGTCTTTGATACCCTCAATGGGCCGCATATTGCCGTTTGCCCGGTGATTGGCGCCATGCACGGCAATCTCGTGGCCTTTGGAAAGGAAATACTCCTTGATCTCCTCTTTCGAGTAGTTAAAAGGTCTGTTTTCCTCATTGTTGAAATTAAACGTAGCCTTCATCCCATACTTATGAAAGATTTCGGCAAGTCGCTTATCCTGGGGAACACCGTCATCGTAGCTGAAGGTAACGGCCTTTGCTTTGCCTCCGGGATATCGCATAAATACAGTACGCATAATATTCACCTCATTATAGTAATGGTTTAACTCATTTTAGCTGCTTAACCGTTGCTTTCAGCCGGGTGCGCAGATTGGGTTACTGCGTAGGGGGTTTGCATTGCGTTTTTAACAGCTTCTTTTACAAGAGGAAGATCGGCAGCGATCTCGCTATACTTTGACGGTGTCCAGAGGATCTTATCTACATCCGCGCCTGTAAGCGCTGCAAGCCAGGTCATAGCAGCAGTGTATCTGCCGATACCCGCGTTCAAGTGCAAGCTATCGCGGTTAAGGGTATCGCCAAGCTTTGATGTGCGCAAATTCTGAACGGTTGTTCCTACCGGAATCACCCCGTCAATATCGGGATTTGTAAGGATTTTCGAGTTAACAACAGACACGATCTTCTCATACATCTCCATCTGGGTCATACCCAGATTTTCAAGCCTTTCCGTGCCTCCCTTACATGACCAGGTCAGATGCCACCAGATTTCAGCCTGGGGTTCATTTGTCTTCATATGGTCTATAATACCTTGCAGGTCTCCAAAAGTCGCTGCGTCTGCACTTTCTTCGGGCGCCTGCTGAAGCACTACCACATCCCATTCGTAAAGCGCCAGCGCATCGTCCACGGTAATATTGGATTTGCTTTGCTTTCCGCTATTGGTTTTCAGGCTGAAGGAATAAGCAGGCTTGTTTTCATGTATATTCGTCCAATGCCCCTCAAGGGAGCAACCACTGATATAAAGATTGCCAATAGCAAACTTTTTCACGCCCGCATTTTTGAGCAAGCCGTTAAGGTGTTCCATAGCATCTACGGTGAAGCTGTTTCCCAGCGCAAGCACTTTAATTTCCTTGGTTGCAGGAATCGTTTCCGTGTAACTGTGACCGCAGATGGTACAGGTGCGCTCCACTGCAACATCGTTAAGCACATTAAGGCCGCTATCCTTTTCGCTCTCATAATTGTGTTCACACTGCAGCTTTGCAAGTTCTGCCCAGCTTGCGCTGTTGTCCAGAGAAACGTAGAGCACTGCTTTTTCCGCCTTGAACTGGGGGGTTACAGTTTTTTCGCCGGATAC
>JAFQCX010000027.1 GCA_017416245.1 Oscillospiraceae bacterium
AGCGGGACTGCATACGACCCTGAACACCCTGTGTATCCAAAGTACCACGCACAATGTGATAACGGACACCGGGAAGGTCCTTAACACGACCACCGCGAATCAGAACAACAGAGTGCTCCTGCAGGTTATGGCCTACACCAGGAATATAAGCGGAAACTTCCATGCCATTGGTCAGACGCACACGGGCGATCTTACGCAATGCGGAGTTAGGCTTCTTGGGGCTGGTGACACGAACAGCAGTACATACGCCACGCTTCTGGGGGGAAGGTACGGTAGTAGCCTTGTTTTCCAGAGTGTTCAGACCTCTCTGCAGAGCAGGGGCGGTGGACTTGTAAGCAACTTGCTTACGGCCATACTTAACGAGCTGATTAAAAGTAGGCATCAATTTTCTCCTTTCTTTCGTTCTCGCCTTTCGGCGGATATATTCTACGGACAAGTCCGTTAGAATCAAGTAGAAATGATGGTTGCTGCGGCAGAAGCGCCTACGTCGATTCCGCAGGCTTTGCCAAGCTGCGCCATTGTTTTCACCCACACGACGGGAACGGCGCTGCTATCGCACAATGCAGCAGCTGGCTCTGTAACGGCAGGGTCGGCATCAACAGCAAAATATGCTGTCTGAACACGGCCTGCCCGCAGGGCTTTTTTCAGTTGTTTGATACCAACAACCACATTCGCCCGGCTGATTTCCGCCATAGTATCGCATTTTACAATGCTAACATCTTTTTTAGTGTCCATACAGAAACTTATTATACGCAACAAATGGAAAAAGTCAACATTTTTTTAGAAAAAAGTCTGTAATAATGCCACTTTATGCCCCTGCTGCCTGTTTGTCTTTCACCAAAAACACAAAAGACCGTCACGCAGCGACATTTGTGGCAAAAAATAACCGCTACCCGTTCAGGTAGCGGTTATTCTTATTGTATTAATCTGCGGAAACCTCTTCGGTTTCTTCAGCCTCGGGGGTTTCGCCGGGCTGGAAGTCACGGTAGGCCATCAGGCCGGAGCCTGCAGGAATCAGCTTACCGATGATGACGTTCTCCTTCAGACCGACCAGATGGTCGACCTTGCCCTTGATAGCGGCATCGGTCAGAACCTTAGTGGTTTCCTGGAAGGATGCGGCGGACAGGAAGGAATCGGTTGCCAGAGATGCCTTGGTAATACCCATCAGCATAACAGCGCCCTCTGCAAGACGGAGGTCTGTTTCACCGGCGTCAATTCTAGCCTGTACCTCAGCGTTGGCATCCTCGAACACGAAGGAGTCAACCACAGTGCCAACCAGCAGGCTGGAATCACCGGGATCGTCCACGCGGACCTTACGCATCATCTGACGGATAATAACCTCGATGTGCTTATCGTTGATCTCAACGCCCTGCTGACGGTACACAGCCTGAACAGACTGCACCAGGTAATCCTGAACGGCCTCAACACCGGAGATACGCAGAACATCCTGGGGATACAGAGCGCCATCGGTGATGGGCTCGCCCTTCTGCACGGTCTTGCCGTTCTGCACCTTCAAGCCTACAGAGTAAGGCACTTGATAGGTCTTCACTTCGCCATCCTCAGCGGTAACGGTGATGTTACGCATTGCGCTGCGGTGAGAATCGTCGATTGCCACCACACCGGTAACCTCGGAGATCTGCGCCATCTTCTTGGGACGGCGGGACTCGAACAGTTCTTCAACTCTGGGCAGACCCTGGGTGATATCGTCACCTGCAACGCCGCCGGAGTGGAAGGTACGCATAGTCAGCTGAGTACCGGGCTCACCGATGGACTGCGCAGCGATAATACCAACTGCTTCGCCCAGGTCAACACGCTTGGAGGTAGCCAGGTTCATACCGTAGCACTGAGCACAGACACCGCTTCTTGCGCGGCAGCCCAGAATGGTACGGATATAGATCTTGTCGATACCGGCCTTTTCGAACTTCTCTGCGTCCTCGGGCATCATCATAACGTCCTTGGAGTGGAGCAGCTCGCCGGTAACAGGATGCAGAACATCGTTCACGGGGTAACGGCCGCGGATACGGTTGCCGAAGGTATCGATCACATCGCCGTTCTGAACAACTGCGCCTACCCAGATACCCTTGGTAGTGCCGCAATTGTGCTCGCGGATGATGACCTCCTGAGAAACGTCCACCATACGACGGGTCAGGTAGCCGGAGTCAGCGGTACGAAGAGCCGTATCGGTCATGCCCTTACGTGCGCCTCTGGAGGAAATGAAGTACTCCAGAACAGAAAGGCCTTCACGGAAGTTTGCCTTAACGGGGATCTCAATGGTACGGCCTGCGGTATCTGCCATCAAGCCACGCATACCTGCCAGCTGACGGATCTGTGCCATACTACCACGAGCGCCGGAGTCAGCCATCATATAGATGGGGTTGAACTCGTCCAGATTGCCGGACAGGGCGCTGGTAACATCGTTTGTGGTCTTCTCCCACTGCTGTACCACCAGACGATAACGCTCCTCGTTGGTGATATAGCCCTGACGGTAGAACTGCTCGATCTCCACCACCTTGGCCTCAGCCTCACGGACCAGCTGATACTTGATCTCAGGAACCACCATATCTGCAATAGACACAGAGATAGCGCCCTTGGTGGAGAACTTATAGCCCAGGCTCTTAATGCGGTCCAGCATTTCGGTGGCCACAGTAAAGCCGTGACGGCGGATACACTTGTCGATGATCTTGCCCAGCTGCTTCTTGCCAACCAGGAAGTCAACCTCCAGGTCGAAAGCGTGAGCAGGATCGCTACGGTCCACAAAGCCCAGGTCCTGAGGAATGGGCTCGTTGTAGATCAGACGACCCACGGTAGCATCGATGATACGGGTCTGCATCACGCCGTCGACCTCCTTGCTGTAGCGGACGCGGATGGGAGCGTGCAGGCCCACATCGCCGTCAGCATAGGCTGCCAATGCCTCCTCAACAGAGGAGTAGTTCAGCTTGGGACGGAAGGTAGCGATCTGCTTGCCCTCTGCCTTTGCCTTCTTGTTGGCTTCCATAAACACGTCGCCATCCACCAGCTGACCTGCAGGCAGGTCTGTTTCGCCGGCATCGGTCACAAAGACCTCTTCTGCGCCCAGCTCTGCCTTGCCGATACGGGTATAGGTCAGGTAGTAGGCGCCCAGGATCATATCCTGTGTAGGCACGGTAACAGGCTTGCCGTCCTGAGGACGGAGCAGGTTGTTGGCAGAGAGCATCAGCATACGGGCTTCTGCCTGTGCCTCAGCGCTCAGAGGTACGTGGATAGCCATCTGGTCGCCGTCGAAGTCGGCGTTAAATGCAGTACAGCACAGGGGGTGCAGCTTCAGCGCGCGGCCCTCCACCAGGATAGGCTCGAAGGCCTGGATACCCAGACGGTGCAGGGTAGGCGCACGGTTCAGCATAACAGGACGGTCCTTGATGATCTCGTCCAGTGCGTCCCAAACCTCGGTCTTGCCCTTGTCGATCATCTTCTTGGCAGACTTGATGTTGCTTGCCAAGCCGTCGGCAACCAGCTTCTTCATAACGAAGGGACGGAACAGTTCGATGGCCATTTCCTTAGGCACACCGCACTGATACAGCTTCAGCTCAGGACCGACAACGATAACAGAACGGCCGGAGTAGTCAACACGCTTGCCAAGCAAATTCTGACGGAAACGGCCCTGCTTACCCTTCAGCATATCGCTAAGAGACTTCAGCGCGCGGTTGTTGGCGCCGGTAACAGGACGGCCGCGACGACCGTTATCGATCAGAGCGTCAACAGCTTCCTGCAGCATACGCTTCTCGTTCCGGACAATGATGTCGGGAGCGTGGAGCTGGATCAGTCTCTTCAGACGGTTGTTACGGTTGATAACACGGCGGTACAGATCGTTCAGGTCGGAGGTGGCAAAACGGCCGCCATCCAACTGGATCATAGGACGGATATCGGGAGGGATCACGGGCAGTACGTCCATAACCATCCAGGCAGGATTGTTGCCGGACTCACGGAATGCCTCAACGACCTCCAAACGCTTTACAAGACGCAGCTTCTTCTGAGAAGAAGCGGTCTTCAGTTCCTCGCGGAGCTGTACAGACAATTCCTCCAGGTCGATGTCCTGCAGAAGCTCCTTAACAGCCTCTGCGCCCATACCGGCCTTGAAATCGTCCTCGTACTTTTCCCGCATATCCCGATATTCCTTCTCGCTCAGCACCTGATTCTTAGCAAGAGGCGCATCGCCGGGATCGGTGACAATATAGGATGCGAAGTACAGGACCTTCTCCAGCACCTTGGGGCTGATATCCAGGATCAGACCCATACGGGAGGGAATACCCTTAAAGTACCAAATGTGGCTGCAGGGCGCGGCCAGCTCAATGTGACCCATACGCTCACGACGTACCTTTGCCTTGGTGACTTCAACACCGCAGCGGTCACAGACCTTGCCCTTATACTTAATTTTCTTATACTTACCGCAGTGGCACTCCCAGTCCTTGGTAGGTCCAAAGATCTTCTCGCAGTACAGGCCGTCCCGCTCCGGTTTCAAAGTACGATAGTTGATGGTCTCCGGCTTCTTAACCTCGCCAAAGGACCAGCTCCGAATCATTTCGGGGGATGCAATACCAATTTTAATGGCATCAAAGGTGGCATCTGCCATATCGAATACCTCCTTATTCTTCGTCTGTGTCGTATGCATCGGAAGCATCCTCTGCATCGCCAAAAATACCCTCGGGACTATCCTCGTCAATCACAAAGCCTGCATCCAGCACTTCCTCAGTGGAACCCACCAGTTGTGCGTGGTGCTCTGTGTAGATGATATCCTCATCCTCGTCCTCGTCCTTCAGCTCGATCTCGTTGCCGGCTTCATCCAGCACGCGGATGTCCAGGCACAGAGCCTGCAGCTCCTTAACCAAAACCTTGAAGGATTCGGGAACGCCGGGAGTGGGAATGTTGCTACCCTTAACAATTGCCTCGTAGGTCTTCACACGGCCGGTCACGTCGTCGGACTTAACGGTGAGGATCTCCTGCAAGGTATAGGCTGCGCCGTAAGCTTCCAGCGCCCAAACTTCCATTTCGCCGAAACGCTGACCGCCGAACTGGGCCTTACCGCCCAGGGGCTGCTGGGTAACCAGTGCGTAGGGACCGGTGGAACGGGCGTGGATCTTATCGTCAACCAGGTGGTGCAGCTTCAGATAGTAGGGATAACCAACGGTAACAGGGTTATCGAAGGGCTCGCCGGTACGGCCATCGTACAGGATGGACTTGCCGTCCTCGCGGAGGCCTGCCAGCTTCAGTGTTTCGCGGATGTCCTTCTCGTCAGCGCCATCGAACACGGGGGTGGCAACCTTCCAGCCCAGTGCCTTAGCAGCGTAGCCCAAGTGGACCTCCAAAACCTGACCGATGTTCATACGGGAAGGCACGCCCAGGGGGTTCAGCACCACATCCAGCGGTGTGCCGTCGGGCAGGAAGGGCATATCTTCCTCAGGCAGAACGCGGGAAACAACGCCCTTGTTACCGTGACGACCGGCCATCTTATCGCCCACGGAGATCTTACGCTTCTGGGCAATGTAAACACGGACGGACTTGGTAACGCCGGGAGCCAGCTCGTCGGAGTTCTCCTTGGTGAAGACCTTAACGTCCACAACGATACCGCTTTCACCGTGGGGCACCTTCAAAGAGGTATCACGGACTTCTCTTGCCTTCTCACCGAAGATGGCGCGGAGCAATCTCTCTTCGGGGGTCAGCTCAGTTTCACCCTTGGGGGTAACCTTACCAACCAGATAGTCGCCGGAACGGACCTCGGCGCCGATACGGATAATACCGTTTTCGTCCAGATCCTTCAGGGTATCCTCACCAACGTTGGGAATATCGCGGGTGATCTCTTCCGGTCCCAGCTTGGTATCTCTTGCTTCGGTTTCGTGCTCCTCAATGTGGATAGAGGTGAACACGTCCTCGCGAACCAGACGCTCGTTCAGCAGAATGGCGTCCTCGTAGTTGTAACCTTCCCAGGTAACGAAGCCGATCAGCACGTTCTTACCCAGAGCGACTTCGCCGCCGGAGCAGGAAGGACCGTCAGCGATGATCTGATTTGCGGTCACACGCTCGCCCACTACAACGATGGGACGCTGGTTGACACAGGTGCCGGCGTTGCTGCGGGCAAACTTGGTCAGCTTAGAGGTGACGACCTCGCCATCGTCATAGCAGATGGTGATCTCGTCAGCAGAAACAGCAGTTACAACACCGTCGCCGGTGGCCTTCAGACAAACCTCAGAGTCAACAGCTGCTGCATGCTCGATGCCGGTAGCAACGATAGGAGGCTCGGTAGTCAGCAGAGGCACTGCCTGACGCTGCATGTTTGCGCCCATCAGTGCGCGGTTTGCGTCGTCGTTCTGCAGGAAGGGAATGAAAGAGGTTGCGATGGAGATCATCATTCTGGGGGATACGTCAATATAATCGATCAAATTGCGATCCACTTCGATGATCTCGTTGCGGTGACGGCAGGTGATACGCTCGTTTGCCAGGCAGCCATTCTCGTCCAGCGGCTCGCCGGCCTGTCCGATGTAGAAATCGTCTTCCACGTCGGCTGTCATATAGTCTACCTGGTCGGTAACCTTGCCGGTAGCCTTGTCTACCTTACGGTAGGGGGCTTCCACAAAGCCGTACTCGTTGATCTTGGCAAAGGTTGCCAGATAGTTGATCAGACCGATGTTAGGACCTTCGGGGGTCTCGATGGGACACATACGGCCATAGTGGGTGTAGTGAATATCACGAACATCGAAGGATGCGCGCTCACGGCTCAAACCGCCGGGGCCCAGAGCAGACAGACGACGCTTGTGGGTCAGTTCTGCCAGGGGGTTGTTCTGATCCATAAACTGGGACAGAGGGGAAGATCCGAAGAATTCCTTGATAACCGCAGTAACAGGGCGAATGTTGATCAGGCTCTGGGGAGTAACGGTTTCCAGATCCTGCACGGTCATACGCTCGCGGATCACACGGTCCAAACGGCTGAAGCCGATACGGAACTGATTCTGCAGCAGCTCGCCTACGCAGCGCAGACGACGGTTGCCCAGGTGGTCGATGTCATCGGGGGTGCCGATGCCCATAGCCACGCAGTTCAGGTAGTTGATGGATGCCATAATGTCATCCACAATGATGTGCTTGGGGATCAGGTCGTCGATACGCTCGGCAATGGCGGTCTCCCAATCGATATCGGGAGTTTCCAGCATTTCCTTCAGAACGCTGTAGCGGACGCGCTCCTTAACACCGTACTGCTTAGGGTCGAAGTCTACGAAACGGGACATCTCCACCATACGGTTGGAGAACACCTTTACGTTCTGGTCGCCAATCTTCACAACGGCCTCGGAAACGCCCAGGTCGGACAGCTCGTGGGCCTTTGCGCGGGAGATGATCTCGCCGGGCATAACCAAAATCTCGCCGGTCATAGGATCAGCAATGGGCTCTGCTGCCTCCTGTCCGGACAGGCGGCTCCAGATATCCATCTTCTTATTGAACTTATAACGGCCGACGGCGCTCACATCGTAGCGGTGGGCATCAAACAGCAGGCCCTCCAGATGGGCAGCGGCAGTCTCCACCGTGGGAGGCTCACCGGGACGCAGACGGCGGTAGATCTCAAGCAATCCCTCTTCCCGGGTCTTGCAGGTATCCTTTTCTAAGGTAGCAAGGATTCTGGGGTCATTGCCGAACAGATCCTTGATCTTCTCGTCGGTGTCCACACCCAAAGCGCGAATCAGGCAGGTGATGGGCAGCTTCCGGTTCTTATCGATACGTACCCAGAACACATCGGACAGGTCGGTTTCATACTCCAGCCATGCGCCACGGTAAGGGATCACCGTTGCGGTGTAGGTATGCTGCTCAGCCTTGTCCACATCGTGGGTATAGTACATACCGGGAGAGCGGACGATCTGAGAAACAATAACACGCTCAGCGCCATTGATAACAAAGGTGCCGCCGTTGGTCATTATGGGGAAATCTCCCATAAAGATGTCCTGTTCCTTGATCTCCTCGGTTTCGGTATTGCGCAGACGCACCCGCACCTTGATGGGCTTTGCATAGGTAGCATCCCGCTCCTTGCACTCCTCAATGGTGTACTTGGGCTTGTCGTTCATGGAGTAATCCAAGAAGCTCAGCTCCAGCTTGCCGGAGAAGTCCTCAATGACACCAATGTCCTTGAAAACCTCCCGCAGGCCTTCATCCAGGAACCATTGATAGGAGTCCTTCTGGATCTTCAGCATATTGGGCATTTCCACGATTTCCTGATACTTTGCGTAAGACTTACGAAGGGTCTTACCAAACATCTGGTCCTTGACCATTGCCATATGAATCATCACAGCCTTTCTTTCGGTTGGAATACCGGAATCTTGTGTTGCTTACATTTATGATACGCTCGGCACAGTTGTTAGTTTGTAATAATTTACACTTGACATCTGTGACGGCCTATGCTATAATGCTCCATGTTGGGAAGAATCGTAAAAAACCGTATACTTCCACAGTATGGAAGACCATTTTATCATAAGCGGCTTTCCTTGTCAACAAAAATTTCCACATTTTGCCTGAGATTTTTCTCAGGTATTTTTTATGCCAAAAAATCCCCCTGCTCCGCAAAGCAGGGGGATACATTATACTAAATAACAATTACTTATAGAGCAGAGTAGCCGAAGCTGTTGACCAGGGCGTCGATGGGTTTGCCTTCCTTGCAGTAGGGGCACTCCCGATAGTCGTAGCTGGCGTAGCCGGGCAGATCGTCCAGCGAGTACACAGATACCACCGGGTGGCCGGCAATTTCCGTTACGGCGCTATACAGGGATGCAACACCCGCCACAGAGCCGCCGTAGTAATCGATGGCTTCAATGCTCCGCTTGGCGGTAAAGCCGGTGGTGATACTGGCCATCAGCACCAGAACGTGCTTGCCCTTGATCATACCTTTAATATTATCCCGGAAGATCATTTGGGAGTTGGCGTTATACTCCGGCTCGACCACATAGATGGTCTGGTGGTTGTTGATGTTCATAAAGCCACTCTTGGTCAGCTCATTGGCAAGGCAGGTGCCGATGACCGCAGTGCCGTCCAGACACAGAACCGTATCCACGATGGTGGATGTATTAAAATGGTGCACCAGCTCCCTTGCCACTGCCTTGGCTTCGCTCAAGCGGGTTTTTTGAAAGGTAATATCTATATAATAATTAATGTGGCTGTGATTGGTGGCAAAATGGCCCCGGGCATATCGCAAAGGCGCGCCGTTGCGTTCTATTTTCTTTTGTATCAATTCGATCATATTTCTTTCCTCCTTTTTGGTAAAAAGAAAAAGCGTTTTTCTCATCCGGCAGAAGCGTTCTTCGCCGGACAATGAAAAAACGCTTTTTTTCATTGTACCGCAGGTCTAAGGAAATTACAAGAAAAATCATTCTCGCAACGTGGCCAAAATTTTAGTTCTTGTTTTGGGCATTTTGCCTGCTGAGCAGCATACCTTCCTGCCTTCTGAATTGCCGCGCGATAACACGGCAGATCTCTTTTTTCTCGATCATTTCGTGCACCTGCTGGAAGGTGACCCATTTGGCATCATCCGTTTCACCCGGCAGCAACACGATCTCAGACAGGGGCGTGTTCCGTTTCAGACAGTAATAATCATAGTGGAATCTTCCGTCGCAGCCGCTATCCAGCAGCTCAAACTCGCTTTCCTCCGCACGGATGCCGGTTTCCTCAAACAGTTCCCGGGCGATCGCCTGACGGCTGCGCTCCCCTGCAAGGACGGCGCCGCCGGAATTCTCCCACGTGCCGGGGAAGGATTTTCCCTTTGCCCGTTTGGTCAGCAGCAATTTTCCTTCGCCGTCATAGACCCACACGCAGACAACCAATCCGTACTCCCCCGGTCCCCAGGGAATGCCGCGCCGATGGGTACGGCCTGTCAGATTTCTCCTTCTGTCGTAAATATCATTATACTCCAAAGAATGTCCTTCTCTCTGTATCAGTTACGGTTATAGTATCACGCTGCGCATAAAATAGCAACTGCTTTTCCGGAAACGGATGGGACTTTTCCTGCGGTCGCCACTGTTTTTCGGCAATTTTCAACAGTATATCCAGTTTTTCCCTGATCTGTTTTGTGTGAGTTGTTGAAATTTTCTCATATTTTTAGCAAAAAACCTCTTTCCTTCCCGGAGAAAATATGGTATGTTATATGTTAGGAACATAGAATACAGGCATATTACCTAAGTATTCTTATCTTATTATGTGAGGAGCTGTAACTATGCATTTCCAAAAGAAGCGCTGCATTGCAATGTTATTGGCCGGTGGTCAGGGCAGCCGACTGAAGGTTCTGACCGAAAAAACGGCAAAACCCGCCGTTCCCTTTGGCGGAAAGTATCGCATCATCGACTTTCCCTTGAGTAACTGCGTCAATTCCGGCATTGACACCGTGGGCATTTTGACCCAATATCAGCCACTGGAACTGAATGAATACATAGGAAACGGCCAGCCCTGGGGCCTGAACAAGACCCACAGCTGCGCCCAGGTGCTCCCTCCCTACGAGCGTCACGATAAGAAAAGCGGCTGGTATAAGGGCACAGCCAATGCCATTTATCAGAACATCGATTTCATTGAGCGTTTTAGTCCTGACTATGTGGTGATCCTGTCCGGCGACCACATTTATAAGATGGATTACAACGCAATGGTGGAGTTCCACGAAAAAAACGGCGCTTCCTGCACCATCGCTGTCCGGGACGTGCCCTTGAGCGAGGCCAGCAGATTCGGTATCCTCAACACCAATCCTGACAACACCATCTACGAATTTGAGGAAAAGCCCGCAAAACCCAAGTCTACCAATGCCTCTATGGGTATTTACGTGTTCAACTGGGAGGTTCTGCGTGAGGCTTTGATCGCCGACGAGGCAGACCCCGATTCCTCCAATGACTTCGGCAAGAATATCATTCCGAAGCTGCTGCACGCAGGTCACAAGATGATGGCCTACACCTTCGACGGCTACTGGAAGGACGTGGGCACCATAGACTCCCTGTGGGAGGCAAATATGGAGCTGCTGGGTAAGGAGCCGGAATTCAACATCCGAGGCGACGAACGGTTTAAAATCTATGCCCGAAACAACGCCCTTCCCTCCTCTTATATTGATGCCCAGGCAAAAATCTCCAATTCCTTTATCGCCGAGGGCAGTGAAGTCTACGGAACTGTGTACCACAGCGTTATATCCACCGGCTGTATTGTGGGACAGGGCGCTGTTGTGGAGGATTCTGTGGTTATGCCCGGCGTTATGATCGAATCCGGCGCTATTGTGCGTCATGCCATTTTAGGCGAGAATTCCAAGGTCTGTCAAAACGCCGTGGTGGGCGGTGTGTTTAAGCCCAACGACAAAAAGAACATCAGCGTTACCTCAAAGGGCTCTGTTGTTGAGGCAAATACCGTGCTGTTGCCCGGTGAAATGCGGTAAAGGAGGGGTTATTATGAACGTAATGGGTATTATTTTCGCAAACGATGCCAACATGGGCGGTCTTAGCGACAAGCGTACCATGGGCAGTATTCCCTTCGGCGGCCGGTATCGGCAGATCGACTTCCACCTTTCCAATATGGCAGCAGCAGGCATCCGTCACGTGGGTATCATCTCCCGTCAGAATTACCAGAGCCTGATCAACCACATCGGCTCCGGCGAAGAGTGGGGCCTGGAGCTGGAAGAAGGCGGTATGGAGTTTTTGACTCCCTATGCTATGTCTGCTTCCCACAGCTACCGTGGCAAGCTGGAAACGCTGTATAACGCTATGTCCTTTTTGGATTACGGCCCGGAGGACGAATATGTCATTATGGCCGACTCTGCCATTTTGTGCAACATCGACCTGACCCGCGTGCTGAGCTCGCACATTGACAGCGGAAAAGACATCACCGTCGTCACCAAGACCGGCATTGCCAACGGTGAAAAGCAGCTGGATCTGGCCATCAAGCTGGACGATTGCGGTGAAATTGCCGATCTGGCGGTAGACTATGTTGCCCCCGCAGAATATTTGGCATCTATGGACCTGTTTGTGCTGTCCAAGAGTTTGCTGAAGAAGCTGGTAAAAGAGTGCATTGCCCGGAATCTGTTCCATATGGACCGGGATCTGGTGCTGGGCTCCTGGCAACGGGGTGATATCTCCATCCACGTTTACCAGTTTGCCGGTCTTGCTATGTTCAATGAGAACATCGAGGAGTATTTCCGCAACTCTCTGTCCCTGCTGGATCGCACCACCCGCCACGACCTGTTTTACTACAACCACCCCGTTTACACAAGAGTCCGTGATCGTGTTCCCAGCTACTACGGAGAGAACTCCCGCGTAGGCAACTGCATCGTGGCAGACGGCTGTGTGCTGAACGGAAGCGTTGATGCCAGCGTGCTGTTCCGGCAGGTCACCGTGAATGAGGGCTGCAAAATCGAAAATTGCTTGATCCTGAATGACACCGTGGTGGGCGAGAATTGCCAGCTGAAATACGTGATTCTTGACAAAGACGTTGTGGTGCGTCCCAACACAAAGCTCATCGGCACACCTACCAATCCCATCATTATTAAGCGAGGAGAAATCGTATGAAAATTGCCATTATGGCATCAGAAGGCGCACCCTACGTCAAGTCCGGCGGCTTGGGTGACGTAATGGAGGCGCTGCCCTCTGCCCTGTCCCGGATAGAGGGCAACGAGGTCGTGCTCCTTCTTCCCTACTATCAAAAAATCCTGAAAAATGAAGCTTACGAGGTGGAGCAGGTCGCCTGCTTTGATGTAGCATTGGGCTGGCGGCAGCAATATGCAGGCGTCTACCGCTTAAAAAACCGCAGTGATAGCGTGCAGGTATACTTCATTGATAACCTGTATTATTTCGGCGACCGAGGCGGCGCTATTTACGGAGACCCGGATGACGGAGAACGGTTTGCCTACTTCTCCAAGGCCTGCCTGGACACCTTGCTGCACATAGATTTCATCCCGGATGTGATCCAGTGCAACGACTGGCAGACCTCCCTTGTTCCCGTGTATTTAAAGTCCCTGTATGCCCCCCATTTCCCCCGTACAAAATGTATGTTCACCATTCACAACATTGAGTACCAGGGCTGGGCTGACGGTTACTTCTTTGACGATGTGCTGGGGCTGCCGGAAAGCAGCCGGGAGCGTTTGGATATGGGCGGCAGTGTTAACTGTATGAAGGGCGGCATCGAGACCGCAGATCTGGTCACCACCGTTTCCGAATCCTATGCAAGAGAATTGATGTACCCCTACTATGCCCACGGGATGGACTCTGTGCTTGCCGGAAATGCCGGCAAGCTCACCGGCATTACCAACGGCATTGATGTGAACACCTTCAATCCCGAAACCGACCCTGCCCTTCGGGCTCACTACAATGCCCAGACCCTTACCAAGGGCAAAGCAAGCTGCAAGAAACGATTGCAGCAAGAGGTGGGCCTGCCCCAACGCGCAGACGTTCCGCTGCTGGTTATGGTCACCCGTCTTGCCGGTCATAAGGGCTTGGATCTGTTGTGCTACATCGCCCGCAGGCTTCTGCTGGAAGAGGATTGCCAGTTGCTGATCCTGGGCACAGGCGAGCAGCATTTTCAGGATTTCTTCCTGTTCCTGCAGCAGGAATTCCCCGACCGGGTTTCCGCAAAGATCACCTTTGATCTGGCGCTGGCATCCCGCATTTACGCAGGCGGCGACATCTATTTGATGCCCTCCAAGAGTGAGCCTTGCGGTCTGAGCCAAATGAACGCTATGCGCTACGGCACGATTCCCGTTGTCCACGCAACCGGCGGATTGAAGGACACCGTTCCCCCTGTGGACGCTGAGGGCGAGGGCGGCCTGGGCTTTACCTTCCAAAGCTACAACGCAGACGATTTCTTAGGCGCGCTTAAGCGTTGTCTGCATCTGTACAAGGACGATCCCGCCAAATTCCGCGCCCTGCAGCGCAAGTGTATGCGCCAGGATTTCAGCTGGGACAAGCCGGCAGGCAAATATATGGAGCTGTTCCAAAAAATGATAAACAGCTGATTTTAAAACCGAGGCAGCTTTGCCTCGGTTTTTCCTTGACGTTTTGGAGAAAATACCGTATCCTAAATAAGAAGATTTTTGTTTGGAGCGAATTATGCGGATTTTGTTCGATTCTCAATTAACCAAATTCAAAACGCCCTTCGGAACACTGAGCCAAGGGCAAACTTGTCAGCTGCACATTCACATTCCCTGCTCCGTGGGAGCGGTGAAAACGGAGTGTATTTTAGAGGCAGCTGACGGCTCTGCAGCCTGCACTGCGCTCCTTGAAAAAGAATGCGTCCAAGGAGATTATGATATTTTTGCAGGCACATTCTCTCTGGTAACTCCGGGCCTATACTTTTACTATTTCAAAATTTACAAGCCCGACGGCTCTTTCCGTCTGTTTAAGCAGGGCAGTGATACCAATATGGAGGCAGGCGACCGTTGGCAAGTGACCTGCACCCCTGCTGGCTTTGTCACGCCGGACTGGGCAAAGGGCGCTGTTATCTATCAAATTTTCCCCGACCGTTTCTGCAAGGCGGGCAGCTCCGATTTAACAGGCAAGCTGACACCTTTTACCGTCCACGAAGATTGGTACGAGGATGTGGATTGGAGGCCGGACGAAAGCGGAAATGTTTTAAATAACGACTTTTTTGGCGGTAATTTCCGGGGAATTACCGAAAAAATGGATTATATTGCCTCTTTGGGGACAACGATTCTATACTTGAACCCCATTAGCAAAAGCTTTTCCAATCACCGCTATGATACCGGCGACTACAAAACACCCGACCCTATGCTGGGCACTTTGGCGGATTTTCAGCAGATGTGTGATGCCGCCCACAAGCGGGGCATCAAGGTAATTTTGGACGGGGTGTACTCCCACACCGGCTCCCGCAGCCCCTATTTTGCCTCTGCCTGTGAATCCACCGATTCTCCCTATTATTCCTGGTATACATTTTATCAGTATCCCCACAAGTACAACAGCTGGTGGGGCTTTGACACGCTGCCCACTGTGAATAAAATGGATCCGGCTTTTATGGACTATATTATTGACGCCGACGATTCTGTAGTCGCCCATTGGTTACATTTGGGCGCTGACGGTTTCCGACTGGATGTGGTGGATGAGCTGCCGGACGCTTTTGTGCTGCGCCTGAAAAACCGGATCCGTGAAATCAAGCCTGACGCTCTGCTCATTGGCGAGGTTTGGGAGGACGCTTCCAACAAGGTTTCCTACGATATTCGCAGGCGTTATTTTGCAGATGGAGAACTGGATTCCTGTATGAACTACCCCTTCCGCACCGCTATACTGAATTTCCTTAAAGGAAACGATGGCGGAGAGCAATTCCGGGAAACGGTGATGACCATTGCAGAGAACTATCCTGCGCAGGTGCTTGCCTGCAATATGAATCTGCTGGGCACCCACGATACACCCCGTATCCTCACCGCGTTGGTGGATGATTTCGAGGGTAGCCGGGAAGAAGCTGCCAATCGCTTCCTTTCTGACGCGCAACGGCAAAAAGCCAAGGAATTGCTGCTTTTAGCATCCTTTTTGCAATATACGCTCCCCGGTGCGCCCAGCCTTTATTACGGTGACGAGGCAGGGCTGGAGGGGCATAAAGATCCCTTTAACCGCCGCACCTACCCTTGGGGCAAGGAGGATTCCCAGCTGCTAGACCACTATAAGGCATTGGGAAATCTTAAGAAAAGTCGGGAAGTTCTGCAAAAGGGTGATATTCATTTCTTTTGTGCAACCGGCGGAAAAATCGGCTTCAGCCGGATCTACCAAGGCAAGGAGCTAAAGATTTATGTAAACCACAGCGATGCGCCGTGGGTTATTCCCCAAAGGAAGGTATTGTATGCCAATAATTTGACAGACAGTCTTTTGCCTATGGGCTACTGCGTAATGGAGGAATAAGGATGGAAAAGGAATATTTCCTCACAGGCTACTGCCGCACAACTGACCAGAGCAGGACTGTGACCGTTGAGATTGAGGAGGGCAAGCTCACCGAGGTGGACTGCTGTTACGAAAACTGTGTCCACGCCCCCAACTGCACCATTGCCAAAGAGATTGCCGCACTGCTGGCAAACAAGCAAGAGGTAACGCAATGAAGTACATTTCACAGGTTTTATATATTCTCCTGTTCTCTGCGTTGGGAGAATTGCTGCAGGCAGTGATCCCACTGCCTGTTCCTGCCGCTATTTATGGCATTCTTTTACTGCTGATCGCCCTTTCAACGGGACTTATCAAGGAAAATGCCGTGGCGGATGTGTCCTCTTTTTTTCTGTCGGCTATGCCCATCCTATTTGTTGCGCCTGTGACAAAAATCCTCCAGTATTGGGGCTTGATTTCCCCTAACCTGGTAGCAATTTGCGTTATTATGGTGGTATCAACCCTTGTGGTATTTGCCGTTGCCGGTCTTGTGACCAAGTGGTATCAGAAGCGGAAAGGAGATAAAGAAAATGGTTGATTTTCTCTCCTCCCTCTCCCTGTTTCCCCTTGCGCTGACCTTCAGTGCATTCGGTATTGGCCTTTGGTGCCAGAAAAAGACCAGATTTCCTCTGTGCAACCCTATTTTAATAGGCGCAGCATTGGTGATCGGCGTGCTGATGCTGTTGGACTATTCTCCGGAGCTTTACCAGGAAGGTACGGATAGCCTGTCCTGGTTTTTAACCCCTGCCACCATTTGTCTGGCTGTACCCCTTTACCAGCAATTAAAGATTCTAAAAAAGAATCTGCCTGCCATACTCACAGGAGTTTTGGCCGGCTCTGTTGCCGGATTGGTAGTGGTTTTTCTTCTGTGCAAGCTGTTTGCTTTGGATCGTCAATTCACTGTAACCTTGCTTCCCAAGTCCATCACCGCATCTATCGCCATGGTCTTGTCCGAGGAAAACGGCGGTATCGAATCTTTATCCGGCGTGGTGATCCTCATCACCGGCATTTTGGGAAATCTTCTGGGCTCCACCTTATGCAAGCTGTTAAAGCTCACTGACCCTATCAGCCAGGGTGTCGCATTGGGAACCTCAGCCCATTTGGTTGGCACCTCCAAAGCCACAGAACTTAGTCCCCTGGCAGGCGCTGTCAGCACCCTGGCGCTGGTGGTTGCCGGTGTCTTTGTTTCACTGATATTTCCCGTTATTTGCCAACTTCTGTAAAAAACCGCTGCCATTGGTAGCGGTTTTTTGTGCCGCCTCCAAATCCCCCTCCAGGGGATAGGATTTTCCCGTCGATTTATAGCAAATTGCCATTGACTTTCCGGGGCAAAGGGAGTAGAATAATACTGATATACTATGTGCCGATAAATTGGCGCAAGAATCTTGTATATAGGAGGAAAACACATTGAAGGATTGGGCATTCACTACGTCTGTCGAGGAAATGGAAGCTGCCACCAATGAGCTGTTGGAAACCGCTCACAAGGTCGGCGCTGACACTTGGCAGCAACGCGTCAAGAATCAATCTCCCCACTGTGGATTCGGTGAAGCAGGTACCTGCTGCCGCATCTGCTCCATGGGCCCCTGCCGTATCACCCCCAAGAGCCCCAGAGGTATCTGCGGTTGTGATGTGCATGGCATCGTTGCCCGTAACTACCTGATCTTCACCGCCGGCGGCGCTGCTACGCACTCCGACCACGGCCGTGAGATTATGCACACCCTGCACCAGACCCGCGAAGGCGGCAACTATCAGGTCAAGGATCCTGAGAAGCTGATCCGCATCGCCAAGGAATGGGGTGTGGAGACCGAGGGCAAGGATATCTATGATCTGGCCCACGAGATGGCTGAAGTTGGTCTGCTGGAATACGGCAAGCCCTTCGGTACACAGAAGTTTGCAGAGCGTCCCCCTCAGCACACCAAGGATCTGT
Organism: Oscillospiraceae bacterium; assembly: GCA_017416245.1. Lineage (GTDB taxonomy): Bacteria > Bacillota > Clostridia > Oscillospirales > Oscillospiraceae > Faecousia. The sequence goes on from JAFQCX010000027.1 coordinate 17,806, forward strand.
GGGAAGCCGCTGAGATCACCCCCCGGGCTATCGACCGCGAGGTTTCTCAGTCCATGCACATGACTCACATGGGTTGTTCTTCCCTGGCTGAGGCGCTGATCCGTCAGTCCCTGCGCGCAGGTCTTTCCGACGGTTGGGGCGGCTCTATGATGGGCACTGAGTTCTCCGACGTTATGTTCGGCACTCCCAAGCCCGTTGACACCGAGGCTAACATCGGCGTTATGGAAAAGGACAACGTTAACATCGTTGTTCACGGCCATGATCCCAGCCTCTCCGAAATGATCGTACATTACGCCAACGATCCTGAGATGATCGCTCTGGCTAAGTCCGTAGGCGCTAAGGGCATCACCATTTCCGGTGTTTGCTGTACTTCTAACGAAGTTGCTATGCGTCACGGCATTCCTATGGCCGGTAACTTCCTGAATCAGGAAAATGTTGTTCTTACCGGCGCTTGTGAAGCCATCGTGGTGGACGTGCAGTGTATCTTCCCTGCTCTGGGTCCCCTGTCTAAGTGCTTCCACACCAAGTTCATCACCACCTCCCCCATTGCCCGTATGCCCGACTCCGAGTTCATTCAGTTCTCCGCTGAGACCGCCGGTGACAATGCAAAGGCAATCGTGAAGATGGCTATTGAGAACTTCAAGAACCGTAAGCCTGAGCTGGTACATATTCCCAACCAGAAGCAGAAGGCCCGCGTGGGCTACTCCGTCGAGGCCATCAAGAAGGTCCTGGACACCGTGGCCAACTCCCAGCTGGATGAGATGGGCACCACCAAGCCTCTGATCGAGTGTGTACACTCCGGCGTTATCCGCGGTGCTGTGGC
>JAFQCX010000028.1 GCA_017416245.1 Oscillospiraceae bacterium
ACCGCAAAGGCAAGCGGGTCTAGCTCGCCGACCTCCTCGTTATCGAAGTACCGGAAGGCTGCCTTTAGCGCCATACCCGCCGTTTCATCCGATACGGAATCAATAAGCGCCTTTTGGTGCAGAAACATCTTAAACCACGAGGGGCGACCCTCTTTTTTCTTTGCCACCGTCAGTCCTCCCTTGTCACGGAGCAGGCAAAGGAGTAGATCATCTCCAGTTCTCGGTCTCCGGATTTCTCCAAGATAGCTTGGATTTGCTTAATTCTGTCCATCATTTCTTGCCTGCCTTTCTTCTCCGGGCGGAAATGGCATTAAGCTTGTCCGCTAATGATTTGCATTCGTGGTTACGGTTGATGATGTTGAACATCTGTCTTTCAATTCGATCCATTTTCATTCTCCTCTAGCTTAAATAATTGGCAAAAGGGTCTCGGCAAAGAGGGGTCGACCCTTTTCATTTTGGCTTTGCACATATGCCCGGTGGATAATGCTGTATGCTCAGCGTACATGTAACAATGCTCACAAAAGAAACATTTTTTATGCTTAGTGCGCCATTCTTCTACTGTCATATGTAGTCCTCCTTATACTTCTATCCGGCACAGGCCGGGCGCTGCCACCACCGTGGCGGGTGCATTATCGCAGCCATCCTCACAAGAGAAGTACCGCACAAGGGCGGTATATGAGGCAACCGGCTTCTTTCCTATGTACCTTGCCGGTATTGTCCCCTGCTTGATTAGCTTGCGAATCGTGTACTCACTGATCGGCAAGCCATCTGCTTTTGCTTTCGCTGCCAATTTAGGTACTGTGTTGATATCGTTCATTTGTTTTCCTTTCGTTTTGTGTAAAACCCTCAGCGGCTTTCTAAGCGGTTTTTATTTTAGGTATATAAATACCCTCTAAAACTGCGTTTGCTTAAAAATCCTTTAGTGAGTTGGGTTTTTTCGGCTCAGAATGGAAATTACGCCCTATTCCTATTCTCCGGGGGTTATTCCCAAGCCGAAAAGGGTGCAGCGGACATGTTTCAGACGTGCAATGCTTGACCTCGCCCGCTGATCCACAACAGTCCATGCATTTCAGCCGAATTGCCTTTAGCGGCGTAATTTGCTTTTCCTTCATTTAGTTTTCTTCCAAATCGTCCGTATAGAATGTGTGTCGGCTTACGCACTTTTCGCAGGCGTAGCCTTTCAATCCAAATGGCTCTAAGTCCAAATATTGCTCTGATGTTATTCGTTGACCACAGCCCTGGCAGCAGGGCAGACGCATTATCTTGGCATTGTACGCAAGATCTCGCCGCCGTTCCTGCTCCACAGGGTCGTAACAATTAGGGATTTTCACAGTTTTTCCTCCTATCGTTGTTCTAGTCTACTAGTAGCATTAGTGGGTGGGCTCGTCCTAGTTTTGGGACGGTTGCGGCAAAAAAATAGCAGCCTTTTCAGATCCATCACAAATACCCAGGACCTCGCATATTTTTACAACCTCGACAGTATTAAAGGGGACTTTTCCATTTACCTTCGCATTTAATGTATTCTTGGACATTCCAAGTTCCGCCGCTAAAGATCGTTGCGAATACCCAGATTCCGCAATTTTGCCTTTCAGCTTATTATTAATAGCCAATTTTCTCACCTCCGTCCGTCTCATTTTTGGGACACCCTAATATTACCACTGATTAACACGAATGTCAACCCATTTTTGGGACAAAATAAAAATATTTTTGTAAAAGGTATTGCATTTTTGGGACAAACAGTGTATTATAGTTCCCAAAGGAGGTTTCCCCAATGAGTGAATTATCACAGCGTATTCTAGACATCATTTTGTCAAAGGAAGTATCCTACGGTGAATTGTCCGATATGACAGGCATACCAAAGTCAGCGCTTCAACGCTACGCAACCGGACAAACCGAGAAAATTCCTATTGATCGTTTACAGCTGATAGCAAAGGCACTTGGAACTACCGCATCTTACCTTATGGGATGGGAAGAAAATACACAAAAAGCAGATGGGCAAGGAAACGGAAGTACCAAGGAAGTTGATGAGATTATAAATAAGGAATATAGTTTTAATATCTCTTTTGAGTATGGGCAGCTACTAAGAGAAGAAGATATACAGATGTTGCGGGATGTTGCAAAAACTATGATAGAGCGTCGCAAAAACGAAAACTCGCCCCAAGAGCGACCCGGGACGGAAAAATAAAACCGCCCTGGTGCTACCAACACCAGAGCGGCAATACAGAAAACACCCACCCACTACGATAGGGGAAGTCTGCCCTTTTATATTAGCAGATTTGCCCCGGAAAGGCAAGTATAATATGGCAACAATAGAGAAGATCACCGGAAAGACCGGCACAAGCTACCGGATCACCGTGTCCGGTGGTATGGATACCATGGGCAAGCGCATACGCCACAGATCTACCTATAAGCCTGCCCCCGGTATGACGGAACGGCAAATACAAAAAGCCGTTCAGAGGGCAGCAGCGGACTTTGAACGGTCTATAGAGCAAGGGTACGCCCTAGACAACCGGCAGACCTTTTCCGAGTATGCTGCCTATGTTTTGAATCTGAAAGAGCGCACCGGCACGAAGATCAAAACACTAGACCGATACCGGGAATTAATGATACGCATAAACCAGGCTATCGGTCATATCAAGCTGCAGGATCTCCGGCCGCAACACCTGAACGCTTTTTATAAGAACTTAGCTGCCCCAGGTATTCGTATCGGTAGTGGGTCTGCCACGGCAAAGATCGACCTTGCTGCATGGCTGAAGGAGCATAAAACGAGCCGGGCGGCTATCGCTGCGACCTCCGGTGTGGCAGCTGCTACCGTTAGTGCCGCTGTCCGTGGTCAGTCTGTCCGGGAGGACAAGGCTGCCGCCATTGCCAAAGCTATGGGCAAGAAAATCACGGATATTTTCTCTGTGGAAAAGAATAGTGATCCCCTTGCGGACAGCACCGTGTTGGCATATCATCGTCTAATCTCCACCATATTATCCCAGGCAGAAAAGGAAATGCTTGTTCCCTATAACGCCGCTGCCAAAGCTACCCCTCCCAAGGCAGAGAAGAAACAACCGAACTACTTCCAGCCGGATACCGTTTCCGCTATCCTGGATGCACTGGAGCAAGAGCCGATAAAATGGCAGCTGATAACCCACCTTCTGATAGTAACCGGTTGCCGCCGTGGTGAAATTGCAGGACTGAAATGGGATAAGGTGGACTTTGATAATAACCGGGTAAAGATTGACAGTGAAATCGTCAACACCCGCAGCATTGGAGTATACGAGAGCACGACCAAGACAAGCGATGTCCGCTATCTCAATCTACCCAAAGAAACTATGGATCTGATACGGCAGCACAAAAGGGAGCAGCTGCGCCTTCAGCTTGCAAATGGTGATAGATGGCAGCATACAGGTTATGTATTTACCCGGGACAACGGAGAGCACATGCACCCGGATAGCATTACCAGTTGGCAGCGCACTTTCTCCAAACGGTGTGGCTTGCCCCACATGAATCCCCACGCCTTCCGGCACACGGTAGCTTCTGTGCTCCTGGGCAACGGCACTGACATCGTAACAGTCTCAAAGCAACTTGGTCATGCCAACACAAGCACCACAGAAAACTTTTATGCCCACATCATCGAAGAAAACAAGGCAAAGGCAACTGAATGTATAGCAGACGTACTGCTCCGCAAGAAAGCATAAAATGCCTGTTTTTTGACGCATTGACCCAAAATTGACCCAAAATGCAAAAGTAGGGCATTTCATTTCACCCCTAAAAGTTAGAAAAACCACCGCTTTCGTAGTGAAAACGGTGGTTTTTTGTGGCTCCCCTTGTTGGACTCGAACCAACGACCTGCGGATTAACAGTCCGTCGCTCTACCGACTGAGCTAAAGAGGAATCTTTGTGTTCGCGTTACCTATCTTCCCGGGCAGTCGCCCGCCAAGTATTGTCGGCGTA
>JAFQCX010000029.1 GCA_017416245.1 Oscillospiraceae bacterium
ATAGAGGATTTGTGTAACGGTAGCACACCGGACTCTGACTCCGTTTGCGGGGGTTCGAATCCCTCATCCTCTGCCATTAGATTCACCCTGGATTCTTCCGAATCCAGGGGTTTCTTTTTATTCTCTCCGCTTTTGAGGTTCAGAATGTTCTGAATTTCAAAGGCGGATTTTTTGTTTCCCTTACGGTTTCCCTTATCAACTCACGGACTTTATAAATACTTCCATGCGGTTTGCGCTGTCTTTTTTCATCTTTTCCGTCACATGACCGTACACATCCAAGGTAAAAGCGGTGGTTGCATGGCCTAAATTTTCCTGGACAGTCTTTACATCATCACCGGATTTCAGAGAAATAACAGCGTACCATAAACGAGAATTGTGAGGCGGCCACAAATGAATTGAGGCCGCCACGTTGCATATTTATAATACAATTTCAATCAAATCGCCGTTGCGCACCAGCTTTGTGCCATATTCGGCGCTCAGATTCTGCAGGGTCTCAAGTACTTCCTGTGTCACTGCGTCATTGGCGTTATGAGGCAGACCCTTGACGGACTTGTCCTCGTGATAGAAGCCTAGCTCTACCGGCTTGATGGTGATTTTCTTTACTGTATCACCCTCAAATTCCAGCAGAGGCATTAGACCCTTATAGTTTTTAAACTCCGTTTCCAGACCACGCTTGCCACCGTCGGAACGGATATACATCGCCTCCTGTGCGGTGAGGCTGCGGTCAATGCCGTAGCGGTCATGGTAATCCGGCGGAAATTGCTTGGGCTTTTCGCTCTGGAAAATAAAGTTGGCGATGGAATAGAAGATAGGTTTGCCCTTATACATCTCAATTGCCTTGATCTGGTGGGTGCCACTGCCAACCACAGCGCAGGCGCCCCAGTCGATACACTTCCGGGCAAATTCCTCAATGAAATAATCCGGCTCTTCGTCCAACTCGCCCTTGATCTCGTGTGAGTGAAAGCAGACCACTACATATTCTGCATCTTTCTTTGCTGCTTCAACGGCAAGGCGCATCCGCTCCATATCCTGTGGGTGGGGCGCAGAAGATTTCCCTTCCACCTCGCTAAGCTTGAATTCTGCAGTACCCAAATTGAAAATGCCGGGTTTGGATACGGTGTAGCCGCCACGCTTAGAGTTGTTAATACGTCCGTTGATATGGGTCGCATCTGCAATTTCCTCCAAAGCTTTCATGTGGTCTGCATTAACCAAAAAAGTCTCGCTGTGGCGCAGCATATTTAGTCCCGGGCGGGCAGGGATCATATGTCCGGGGTCGCCGGCACGGGCAGCATCATCGCAGGTAGAGGTGATACTCAGCACCGCAACCTTTCCCTCTTTGGTGTCTACCATTGCAGGCGCGGTAGCCTCAGCAAGGCTCATACCCGCACCACAAACAGGCATATTCTTGGCTTTCAGAGCCTCCAGGGTGCTTTCCACGCCGCCATAGGAATAGTCCATGGTGTGATTGTTGGCAAAGCCGAAGCAATTAAAGCCGTACTTTAGAATATCGTCCAACACTGCAGGCTCTGCAGTAAGCCAAAGACCACCACAGTAGGTGGATGCAAAACGGTCATAGTTGGACAGCACCATTTCCATATTGTTGATTCGCACATCAGCCTGTGCGATATAATCCCGGATAGGAGCCAGTCCCCGATAGCTTTCCGGCATATTTTCCATCAAAATGGAATCACCGGTAATACAAATTTTCATAGTTCAAATCCTCCCATATTATCCAGAACAAACTGCACAAAAACGCGGCTGCCGGTTTCCAGGGCGTCTTCGTCCAGCATAAAATCGTTGTTGTGAGGCAGGGTGGTGCAGCCTTTTTCTGCATTGCGGGTGCCTAAGCGCAGGAATGCGCTGGGCTTCTCGGCAGCATAAAAGGAGAAGTCCTCGGAGCTGAGCTTTTTGGGCATCGTCACAATATTGCCTCCCCCAACGATCTTTTCAGCCGATGCCAATACCCGGTCAGAAACTTCCTCATGATTCACCAGAGGCAGAGCCTTTGTGTCCTCGTGGAAAGCAATTGTGCCGCCCCGCCGGGCAGCTGCGCTTTCTGCCAATGCACGGATATTATCCACAATAAATTTTTCAACTGCTGTATCGTAGGTGCGAAGAGATATTTTGACCTGTGCGTAGTCGGGGATCACATTGTCTGTGCTGCCGGCACTGAGCATACCCACGGAGCAAATATACTGCTCAAAGGGATTCATTTGGGTTGCTTTCATCTGCATAATGCCGTTGTAGGTTTCAATGGCCATAGCCAGCGCGTCCACGCCGGACTGGGGCAGAGAAGCGTGAGCGGACTTGCCGAAAAATTCAATATGCAGCGGATGGGAGGCTGCCATACTGACTCCCGGGCAAATGCCCACAGTACCCACTTCCAGCCAGTTTTCGATATGCATACCCACGAAAACATCCGCCATATCCATAATGCCGTCCTGGACCAGCAGCTTAGCGCCGCTGAGTTCGCCCTCTTCACAGGCCTGGAAGATCAGAACGACCTTGCAGGTCAGCTCCTTTTCCACACTTTTTAGCGCCTTGGCTGTGCCCAGCAGCATGGCTGTATGGGCATCGTGTCCGCAGGCGTGCATAATGCCGGGGTGCTGAGAGCTGAAAGGCAGGCCGGTCTTTTCCGTGAGAGGCAAGGCATCTGTATCCGCCCGCAAGGCAATAGAAAAGCCCTTGCATTCCGGGTTTAAGAAGGCAACGATACTACTCTTGCCATATTCCTCGGTGTAGGGGATATCCAGTTTTTCCAGTTCCCGGCGAATCAGCGCCAGGGTTTTCGGCAGTTCAAATTTCAACTCCGGGTACATATGCAGCTCTCGCCGCAGGGACAGGATATATTCCTTATCTACGGAATCGATCACTTTTTTAATATCCATAATCTACCTCAAATCTCAAATGTAAAGTTTACCAGAGGGGCATGCTGCTGAGCGCCGTAAACATCCCGCTCTCCCAATGCACCGGAGGGCAAAGGACGGACGATGGTGGCTTTGATTGCCTTGGCATTGGGAAAATAGACGATGCTGATTACATCCGATTCCGGAATCTGATACAGCCCGGCAATGACCTTTTTGTTGATTACATCGGCTTTCCGGAGCTTTTCAAACATCTCCTGATCCTTCAGCAGCACATCCAGCGTCAACTCAAAAGGACCTGCGTTCTTAGAACGGATCACATTGGCAATATCCTTCAAACAGACTTTCATCCTTCTACCTCCTCATAACCGGTTTTAAACAGCTCCAGCGGATTTTCGCTGCGCAGCAACGCGTAAACGCTGAAAACATAGATCTCGCCCACCTTAATATCAGAAGGCGAGAACGGAAACGCCAGATTTCCGGCAGTGGCGATCCGTCCGGGATAACCGTAATGGAGTAATGTAGAACGGGCTACAGAGCAAGCAGCCGCAGAATGCTCCTGGGTATCTGCCACCACATCAATCACGATGCCGATCTCATGGGAAGACACCTGGCTGTTCGGCTCTAACTGACCCATAACACCGTTCTTTCCGTAAACAATGAAGTCAAGGTTATAGTTAAAGTCGGCAGAAAGATTGTCCGCAGTCCGCTTTTTCAGATTCTCCAAAATGTCGTCGATCTGAGAGATAAAAATGGGATCCCGGTTACCGCAAATGGAGATGGTTCTGAACCCTGCCACCTTAGCGCCCTCCAGCTTGACGGAAGGCACTGCCTCAGGCACAAATTTGGAACCGGTCACCCGGACTCTGCGATCACTGTCGGCGGTAAATACGCATTCGGAAAGATCCAAATGGCCACCGGGTCCGGGCAGGATGTACGGATTGGTCTTTTCGTAAAGGGTATGGGCGGAAACGGAGGTGGGCGTACACTTCCGGTCCGGATTCAGGGGCTCTACGCAGAAGTAGTCCTCTCCCAAATACCCCATAATGCAGTCAGAGGCACTGCCGGGGGTTGCGCAAATGGCGGCACACTCCAGAATCTTACCCAAATGCAGGGCCAGTGCTTTGTCATAGCCCAGTCGGATAGCCGGTGCCGCAAAGGCGGCAGGATCGTAGCAGCGGCCGCAGATCACCACCTGTGCGCCCGCATCCAGCGCCTCAATGATAGGCTCTATGCCCATTTGGGCGACGATATGGGTGCTGTCCAAAATGTCCTTTTCGGTCACTTCCGGCGCAGGACCCAGCTTTTCAATCTTTCCGTTATGGAGCTGCTGAATCAGCATATCTTTATCAAATTCCGAGGAGATAACAGCCATCTTAAAAGAGAGCTTTTCTTCTTTTGCGATCTGTCGAATGATCTCTACCTCCCGGGCAACATGGACATCTGCACCGCAGCCGCCGGCAGTCCCGATCACCAGAGGAATATTCAGTTCACAGGCAGCCTTGAGCATCAGTGTCATATCCCGCTTCACAGCGGTGGCGTTGGTAAAGGGGATGCCGCTTCCTAAGTAGTAGGGACCAGGGTCGGTAGAACCCCCATCACAGGCAATGAGGTCAGGCTTTTGTGCCACACCTGCCAAAAATGATGCTTCCGGGAATCCGTAACCCACGATTCCGCTGGGGGATAAAATTTTCAATTCTTTCATAGCCATCACCTGTTAATACAGTTTTGTATATTCAAAGTCAGTACCGATGCCCAGTTTTTCCAGTGCCTTCTCCCGGGCTTCATCTACTTCGTGTTCATGGTTTTTGTAAAGATTGTTTCCATAACAGTCAATATCCACCACAAATGGGCCCAGCTTGTCCACGGTCATATGCCAGGTAGCCTCGATGGTGCCCAGCTCGTCAAACAGTTCCACATCGGTAATATTGATGTTTTGCACCCAGGAATTGGGGCTGACACACTGAGGCGATACATGGACGCACTTTTTCTTCTGCATCATCGCCATAGTTTCCTCGCCCATGGTGGTCTTACCAATGATCATACGCAGACCCCACTCATCCACCGCTCTTGCACCCCATTTTTCAAAACGGATACTGGAGGTTGGCATAAACGATACCAGTTTAAAGCCGCCGTCTTCACGCAACACGATAGGTCCTACATGGATCAGCAGATCCCGCTGTTTGCCTGCCTCCGGCAAAGGATGATTTTCATCCAGTACCCACCGGTGCAAACGGGAACGGCAGGTAAAGGCATCACCTGTAATATATACCACATCACCGAGCTTCAGCTGGGTCACATCCTGCTCAGAAAGGGGTGTTTTCAGATAATATGTAGCCATTTGCGTTACCTCCCCACAAACCAGTCGGGGCTGGTCATTTCCTGAATCGTGCCGTCAGCGCAAACGCGGAAACTGCCCCGACGGGCAACCATACAGTTGCTGCTGATTGCCACACAAATACCTGCGATATGGGTATAGGCATATTCCACATTGACACCCAACACGGAGGTGTCACCGCCGATACCCATAATGCCTACGCCCAGGCTGTTCAGCGCCTCGTAAAGATCCTCCTCGATCTTGCGGAACTGGGGATCGGGATTGTGAGAGCCCACAGTACGCAGACAAGCGGCCTCCTTGGCAAGGTTAGCGGCGATATTGGCTGTGCCGCCAATACCGATGCCCAGCACATTGGGCGGACAGATACCGCCGGAGCGGGTGGCCTCCACAAAAGAGTCAATGACGAATTTCTCAATACCCTTGATGCCATCGGCAAAGGCAACCACTCTGTGACGGGTACCGCCAAAGCACTCACTGCCACCGCCCTTTGCAACGTAGGTGACCTCCAGGTCCGCGCCTGGAACAAACTGGTATGTAAAGTTGGGCACATTTTCACCTATATTGTCGCCGGGGTCATAACCGGTAAGCGGATGCTTCATGGTTGCCCGCAGAAAGCCCTCTTTTGTGGCGCGGCGCACCGCATTCCGGGTTGCCTCCTCCAGTGCCATCATGCCGCCCTCCAGCTGACATTCATTGCCGATCTTGAAATAAAAGATGGGCCAGCCGGTGTCGGGACAGGCGGGGTTACCCAGCTTTGCGGAAAGCCGGATGCTGTCCAAGGTCTTTTGCAGACCTTCCTTCGCTGCGGGACGGCTTTCCTTGCCGATGGCCCTCTCAAAAGCTGCGGCCACATCCGGTGAGATAACGGTAGAGCCTTTCTTGATGGCATTAAAAATTGCCTCTTGGTAAATTTTTTTGGAAATCAAAGTAAATCCCTCCTTCTACCCATATTGTAACGATTTGCTTTGGGTTCGTTATTGCATTTTTTCTATATTAGGTTGCATTTTGTCCGATTTAATGCAATAATATAGAAAACGCGCTGCAATAGAGAAAGGTCGGGATGAAATGGGAGAATTGATCACATTGGAGCAGTTTCAAGCATCCAAACGGAAGTATCATATATACAGAATCCGTGAAACCAAAATTGCCCATCTGGATCACTATCATAATTACTATCAGGTTTGCTATGTGGTCAGTGGAGAGATCTTGCACCGACAAAATGATGACACCGTTACCCTCTGCGCCGGAGATGCCTTTATCGTACCACCGGGACTATCACACAGTCTGCACTTTCACAATGCTTACGCGGAAATATATTCCCTTGCTTTTGAAGAATCCCTGTTTGCTCCGGGGTTCCCCCAGTCAAATGCCTATCAATTTTTGGAAAGTCTGCAGTCCAAAGCTGCCGATCCCGCCCATAGCAGTGTCCGCCTTTGTATCACAATGGACCGGGATCAGCGCAGACTCATCGAAAACTTATTGGAATGCCTGATCCAGCAACAGCAAAACGACTGCTCACCCGGATTGTCTTCCGCTCCCAGCATCACCGCAGCCATTGTGTATCTGTTGGCACAGTGCTACTACCGGCACCCGCAGAATACCTCCGAACTGGATGAGCTTGCAAACTACAACAGCACCTTGCTGCAATGTGTCGCTTACATAGACTCCCATTTTCGGGAGCCGATTTCCCTAACAGAACTTGCCAAGCAATTTGGTATTTCCCGTTCCACCTTTTGTTCTGTTTTCCCGCAATTTACTGGGATGCCCTTGCAAAAGTATGTGGCTCAAAAGCGGATCAAAGAGGCACAGATTTTAATACGGTCCTGCCCGGAAAAGTCAATTTCCCAAATCGCCACAGAGGTTGGTTATCAGGATGATTCCACCTTCTATCGTAACTTCTTGCGGATTAGCGGTATTGCTCCTTTAAAATATAAAAATAATTTTCGTTATCGCGAAAACGATAACATAGAAAGCCTATAAATTGTTATATGATACATCTGATATTTGGTAGTAAACAGTTAACTTTGGTTAAAGAAAGCTGAAACTTCCCCGAATTCGAATCCATTGCCTTGTGAATGCACCCGGAAGGGTGTAGGTGCAAGGCAATTTTTTATAGAAGCTTCGGCTGCGGATTTGAACCAATAGCAGTGCAACTGTCCGGCGGACAATTGCTGTTCTTTTTGCACGCACCAAAGCTGCTTGCTTGACATCGGTATGGCAATTCGCTAAAATGTTCTCAGTATCTATTATATGCAAAGGATGCGGGGATAGAGATATGGGTGGATTTTTTGAGATTCTGTTGTATCCGATAGGGATTGCACTCTTTATGCTGCCAATCGCCTTGGTGCTGATTTTAGCTACCATTGTGGCCGACCTTTTTTCGGGGGTGTGCAGGCCGGTTACAGAGCCGATTCATGCTGCCCTTGAAACTGTTTCCGGGCGCGTGCCCAATCCGTTGGACAGAATCCCTTCGTTTCCCAAAATCAAGCGATACTTCGGCTCCACAAAAAACATCCTGTTTGTAGGTTTTGTAATTATCTTTTTGCTGGTTCATTACCTGTCGATGGAAAATGCGGACGTTACCATAATCGGTATATCCAAGTTGTTTCCCGGATCGGCGTTTGACGTGTTCCTGTCTTTTGCTATGAATCAGGGAAAGTTGGATTTGTCCTCTTTCTTTGTAAATCCGGAGAATTACTTGCAGACGATCCTTTTTTCCGGCATTACCGGCCTGTTTTTGCATATTGGATGTACAACAAAACAAGAGGGCACCAGGATCCATTTTGGCGTTAAGCTGATATACATCCTGCTGATCACGCTGTTTTCCTCTGTTGTTTTGGGGAAGATCCCCTCGGATATGTTTACCGTCACCTTGCCGGAGCATTCTTTGCAGCTGGAGTCAGTGAGCCTTGCCATTGAAACCGCAAATGCTAAGATGCTGCTGGCGACCTTGCTGCAATGGGAATGGGCCCTGCTGACAAAAATGATCACGCTGATTCCCATTATCGTGGCTGTTTATTTTCTGTGCCAATCAGTCAGTGGTTTTGCCGCCGCGTTTTTAGGTGGATTTCTTGCTTTGGCAGTGTTGAGCGTGACGTACCAGCAGGTGTTTTTGAACCCTGATTCTCTTGGGTCAGCCATTGCGCTGCTGGTTGCGGTTTCTCTTGCCGAAGCGGTAGCACTGCTATTTGGCGAATATATCAAAAATATAGCAGCCCGATTGGTTGGAAAAATCGATAAGATATTTGCTTATTATAACATCGTATCTCTTTTGATTTCTTATTTTTCCTACCCGCTGCTTGCACTGCCTGTTTTGACGCTTGTTCCTTTCGTTTCTAAGGGATTTGACTCGGTCAGTTGGATGCTCTGCATAGCCTGTCTGATGCTTTACTCTCTTGTCACCTTTGCCAGTTACAAGCTTAATCAATGGGTAAACAAAGGAGAAAAAACTGTAGACGGCAAGAAATACGCAGTGCTTATGGTAATCAACATTCCAATTCTGCTTGTTTATTTCGCTATGTTCAAAGTATAACAGACTTCAAAAGTGTAGTATCATTTATCCAAAACCAACGGCAAAGGAGTGATTTGATGGGCGCCCGATTTGTTAGCGAATACGTATATATTTTTGACCAAAACAACACCCCGTATTTTGTGCAGTACCACTACAGCGCAAAGCTGGATGACTGTTACCGTTCGGATATTTACCTGCAAAACAAAAGCTATTGCGTAACCGACTTGTACCTTACGGATGAAGTTGAGGAGAAAGGCGAATATCTGCCGCGTGTAAAGGAAAAGGAATGGTGAGATTTTTTACTGACAGGTCCTTCTGCGGGCGTATCGACGATTCTTGCAGAAGCGGGACTGGCAGATGTTTCTGTTTCAAAGCTCGTGTTTGTTTATATGATGAGCAGCTCCGGGCTCATGCTGGAATATGACGGTTTTGTTGCTTCTGCCGAGGGCGTACAGGATTTCGACTCGGATTTTCTGGGACAAGCAGTCTCTTTTGCAAGAGCGAAAACGGGAAGCGTTGCAGAACAAGAGGCAGCGGTTGCCGACTGGATTACAGAGCAGGTCCGAAACGGCAATTTCAAGGGATGATTTGCTGCCGGTTCAGGCGAAATCACTGCTTGCGATGAGAGATTTTTATAGTCTACGACCAAAAGACAGCGAACACCATTTGGTGTTCGCTGTCTTTTTGCAGAACTGAGGAATTTGATTTGTATCGCAATTGTGCAACTATATCATAATTATACAACTTTTTCAGAGCGAAAAGCGGTACGGAAACGGCGTTGCTACTTGTTTTACGTAGAGTTTTGTGCTATGTTATGTTCGAGGTGAGGAAAATGCAAGCCTATCATTTTTCTGTAGATGTTGATTGCAGTTTGTTTCATTTATCTGATGCGGCGAACAAAAAAGATGGCAAAAACAGGGCTTATAAGGACAATGGTTTCATTATTCTGCCGGACAATTACACAGATGACGGAGCGCCGACGCGTTTGGTGATAAACTGTCACGGAGCCGGCGGAACAGTAACAACCGATGATTCACAGGTTGAACATACGACACTTACGCAGTATCTTGTGGCTAACGGATTTGCGGTTATGGATGTGAACGGGCTGCCTGCAGAGTACGCCGAAACAAATGGGATTGACCTTCGAAACAACATCGGAAGCCCCATTGCCGTTTGGTGTTATATCAAGGCGTATCATTATTGTATGGACCGTTTCAATTTGCACCGGGAGGTGTTTGTTCACGGCGGCTCTATGGGCGGCATCAGCAGTACCAATCTGGTGCTCAGCGGGTGCATTCCGGTTATAGCGCACAGTGCATACTGTCCTGTTTTGGATACCTATAACGAAATCTTCTTGCATCCGTGGAGCGGTGGACTTCCCAAATATGCGCTGGGAAAGATCTATGGATTTGAAGAGGATGAAAACGGCGAATATATTTACAACGAAGAAAAAGTAATGGGCTGTAATCCCATGAAGAATCCAAAAGCGGAGCAGTATCCTGTGCCGGTAAAATTCTGGCACTGTGAGGACGACCCCATTGTTTCGGTTGCCATTACCAGACAGTTTGTGGAACGCATCGTGACAAATGGCGGTGCTGCTTACCTGCGCACCTTTCCCCACGGCCGTCATGAGCCGCAACTGGTTGGGGAATTTATTGAAAAGCCTTGCGGAAATGTTATGTTTAATCAGACCGAGCTGAAAATAAGACCTGCCGTTGAGGAAGCCTTTGCCTGGATAAAAAAGTTTGCATAACTGCCGATATGTAGGCTTATAACAGTTCCAAAAAGACCTTGTGGAAAAACAAGGTCTTTTTTCTTGCTAAAGGGTAAAAACCGCTGTAAAAAAGCACTTTTCTCTATTTACAATCCTAAAATATATGGTACAATAAACAAGGAATTTATACCATAAAAAGGAGAATATAACTATGTGTATCAAAGAAGTCAAAAAAGACAACCTGACCTGCAAAGTATTTGCAAATCGCGACGAGATGGGCAAGGCCGCAGCCAAGGATGCAGCAGCTAAAATTCGCGAACTGCTGAAGACTCAGGATGAGATCAATATGGTCTTTGCTGCAGCACCTTCGCAGAACGATGTTCTGAAGCACATTCTGAACGAGGATGTGGAGTGGAACAGAATCAACGCCTTCCATATGGACGAGTACATCGGCCTGGAAGACAAGTTCGAGAAGACCTTCGCCTACTACCTGAAGACCACCATCTTCGACAAGGTTCCTCTGAAGAGCGTGAACTATGTTGGCAGCGGCGATGTTGAGGAAGTTTGCAAGCGTTACACCGAGCTGCTCAGCTCCCGTAAGATCGACGTTGTTTTGTGCGGCATCGGCGAGAACGCTCACCTGGCCTTCAACGATCCCCCCGTTGCAGACTTCAACGACACCAAGGTCATCAAGGCCGTAAAGCTGGACGAGGTTTGCCGCAACCAGCAGGTCAATGACAAGACCTTCGACACTCTGGACGAAGTGCCTCAGTACGCGGTTACCCTGACCATTCCCACTATGGTTTCCGCCAAGTATATGTTCTGTGTTGTTCCTACCTCCAATAAGGCACAGGCAGTTTACGACACCATGAACGCAGAGATTTCCGAGGCAGTTCCTGCAACTGCTATGCGTAACCACCCCAATGCCATTATGTACACCGACGCAGACAGCGGCGCTTTGCTGAAGTAAGCCCCTGCAAGGAGGATCATTATGAAAAACAAGCTGGACATAGTTGCCCTGCAAATCGACCTGGCCCGCCAGGTGGAGTCTGTGCAGTACATCAAGGACTACATTGATTTTGCCAAGGAGAACGGCTATAACACTGTGTTCCTGTATCTGGAGGCTACTGTTAAGGTGGCTTGTGTGCCCTTCTTCAACGATGACGAATCCTACACTCCCGACGAGATCAGAGATATCGTGGCCTACGGCAATGAAAGAGGCATCGATATCATTCCCGCGCTGGAAAACCTGGCACATATGGAGAACTTCTTCCGCCATAAGGAGCTGGAGGACCTGTCCGAGTGCAAGGATGCTGCCGTAGACGGCAGAGGCATCCGCAGCGGTCGCGGTGACTGCATTTGCACCAACAATCCCAAGGCTCTGGAGTTTTTCGACACCTACTACCGTCAGGTAATGGAGCTGTTTACCAGCCAGTATGTCCACGCAGGTTTGGATGAGCCCTTTGACTTTGCGGTGTGCCCCGTGTGTACCGAAAAGCTAAAAAACGGCGCAACAAAGGCTGATTTCTTCTATGACCACGTAATGCATACCTACAATCTGGTGAAGTCCGCGGGCAAAACCATGATGATGTGGGACGATTTCTTTGTGTATCTGGACATTGCTGACAGACTGCCCAGAGATATCATTATGTGTATGTGGAACTACTCCTTCATTCAGGATGAAGTTCCCGGGCACTGGATCAACTGCAAAAAGCGTGACTGGCTGAAGTATTATGACGAGCTGGGCTTCCGGTATATGTTCTGCACCTACGCAAACAAGAGCGGCAGCCTGTTCAACATCGACAGCTTGACCAACTATGCAGACAAGTATCACCCCATGGGCGCATTGATGACCGCCTGGATTCGCACCACCAACCACTACCTGTGCTCTTACCCCACCAATGCCTATGCAGGCAGACTGTGGAGCGGCCGGATCAAGGAAAAGGACCGTCTGAAGGTCTATGCCGAGTTTGTGGGCGAAGAAGCAGCAGACATTGTGCTGAACGTTCACGGCGGCGGCGGCAGCTACCAGCCCAACACCCTGCAGGTCTGTGAGAACTACACAGGCGGCAGATATTCAGGCCTTTTGACAGATGGCTATGTAATGCGTCGCCTGCACGAGATCCTCTCCAATATGGAAGAGGGCTTCCAGAAGGATGTTCTGAAGGACATCTACTGCTTCAGGCTGGACTCTTATCTGCCCTACCTGCAGCAGAAGATCTGCCTGGAGGCCTTTGATAACTACGAGACCCGTCACAAAAGACCTGCCTACTTCGTCAAGCAGATCGAGGAAATGAAGGAAATGAGCCAGGAGGCCTACGGTTATGCCAAGAGCCTGTGGGCAAAGTACCGCGATGGCGTGAAGTCCTTCAAGGGTCAGTTCGATAATCATTATCAGAATCGGGCAAAGCGCTATGATGCGATGATCGCAGAGCTGGAAAAGAAGGAAAAGCACGGCGTATTTTATGCTGATTGGATGCAGTACTGCGTTTACGGCACACCCAGACTGATTATTGAGATCCACTATAAGGATAAGTCCGTTGCGCCCACGGTACACCGTACCAACGCAAAGGTGGTTGGCGGCAGCAATACCGTCCGTATGGCTATGGAAAACAAGGCTGTGGACTATGTGCTTTACACCCTGTACGGCGAA
>JAFQCX010000030.1 GCA_017416245.1 Oscillospiraceae bacterium
AACCGAATGTTCTTCTTTGTGATGCCAACCAGGGCCTCCACCTCGTTGATCTTCACCCGTACCACCGCCTCTCTTGCTAACAGTATAAACCTTCCACAAGGGGGAAAGTCAATAGCCTATTTTATCTTATGTGTATTTTTTCTTTCGCAGGAGAAGAAGTTGTGTTCGGGCCCTTATTTCCTCTACAAAAAATGGGTGGCCTTTTGACCACCCAACACTATCATTCTATCACAAGCTATTAGGCACTGTCAATCACGATTTGTTCCGCAGGAAAATATTCTCCCTTTTGCATTATTTAGGGGCATTTCGAGGACATTTTGACCCTGTTTTTTCATACAACATCCTATCTTGAAAACATTGGAAGTTGCGTCTAGTCTGCAGAAAGAGAGGTTACGTAAATGATGGAACCTGCATACTGGGTGGAATAACCCTCGACCAGTTACAGTGATTAGGTAACAGAGTCGAGGGTTATTTCTTTTTTGTACGCTCCCAACCGGGGGCTATTTTTTATGCCCTATCATAGCTTTTTATTACTTGATAAAAAACACAGCGATTGCACAGGCAGAAACGAAAACGGCACAGCCGAGGCTGAAATATGCCGTCTTGCGGCTGGTGTTCCATTGAATATAGGCCTGACAGAGCAGATTGACACCCATAAGCGGAACACAGATGTTAATTGCCTGTGTCCATATATCGAACATCTGCAGGATCGCCAATACGATTACCGAAAGGGCAACGATTATGGACACTACTGTGACGATCTTATGTATTAAGGGTGCATCCTTCCATTTCGTTTTCATATCTCATTCCACCTTTCGTTTGCCGTCCTTGTCAAAAGTCCTGTTAAGAACATTTTCCGTAAAGAAAATAGGGACAATCAAAGTAACTGTGTTTACAAAACTAACAATTAGTCCCACTGTAGCAACAACATTCTCGGAATTACCGATCACAAACAGCATTGGTATGACTGTAATCGGGATAAGCAAGAGACCAAAGTGGAACCACAGCTTGCCAATATACTTATGGGCAAACTCCCAGGTATCCCGATTCTTCATAGACATATCGGTACGATAGCCGAAAATATAGTTAATTTTCTTCGGGGCTGATTTCATAAACATCGTTCCAAATAGAATCATAACAACGGGAAACAAAAGACCCATTGCCAACATAAAAAACCAAAATCCCATAGTCAGCCCTCCTTACCTTCAGGTTTTATAGCACTTTGCTTTTGCTCGGTTTGCTTTCATCGTAGAGTACAGTTACTTCCGCACCCACAGCCGGTGGCTGATCACAAGCACGAATCCACTTTCTTTTGAAATACTCCGTTCCATTGACCATATAGCTAACCTTGATAATGTGTGGGAATGTAGCACCGTCCAGAGCATGCATTCTAACAGGCTTTGTGTTGACTTTCAGCCACCATTGCTTTTTCACAGACACGACTGTGCCAACTGTTTTCCGGTCCATATCAACACTCCATTCAGTCAAGCACAACAGACTTTTTCTTACCCTTCTTATTCTTGGGGAATTCTCTGATCCGAATGACAAAGTCGAGGTTAATTGCTTCGACAGTTCCGTTCTTTTCCACGAGGATTGCACAGTCACTTACTTCCTTTATAACGCCCTCAAACTGATGGTTGCTGTCAAAGGAAGAAATCAAGCACTCTTTATCAATAAATCTCTTTGCAAACTCTTTCATTTCGGTATTGCCCTCCATTTTCCTTTTCTTAATGATTTGTCTTGCGACCACTGCACGTCGATTGCGGAACATAATAAAAATAATAATCCACAACACGATTATTGGAATATATGTCGATGGGTTCAATTTACCACCTCCGAGAATTCTGCTAATTGGTATTGCAGGTTATCTGCCATTATATTGCTCTTTCATAAACCGTATTCTCGCTTCAAGGGATGCTTTTGTAACAGGCGATCTTTGCACAATGTCATAGCCGTGCATGGTGCCCTTTGTTTCATTCAGCACTACCTCTATGCCCGCATTACGAAGCAGCTCGGCATACAGAATACCATCATCGTGGAGGCAGTCAAACTCCGCTGTTTCGATATATGCAGGGGGCAGACCCGCAAAGCTATCGGCTTCCACCGGCGAATAATAGACATAATCGGGACGGCTCTTGTCTGCCTTTGTCATGGGTGTGATGCGACTTGACAGCGATGAGTTCCACATTGGTGTATCGGTGAATTTCTTGCAGGACTCGCTGTTATTCCGTGCATCCAGGAAGGGATACGGCAGCATCTGGAAAGCAAACTTCACGGGATGTTTGCGGTCTCTTACCATCATACATACACCAACCGCAAGTGTGGAGCCGGCACTGTCGCCACCTATGCCGATTCGAGAAGTATCAATGCCAAGCTTCTCTGCGTTATTATACGCCCAGCACATGGCAGCATAGCAGTCCTCAAAGAATACCGGATGGGGATTTTGCGGTGCCAGCCGATAATTGACGAATACCACCTTGCATCCGACTTCCTTGGCATATCGCATAGCATTTTTATAGTGATATCCTGCTGCTGCAAGCACAAAACCGCCGCCGTGTATGTAAATAAGGCAAGGTGCGTCACCTTTGATTGCTTTGGGAGACATCAAAAAGCATTCTATCATCTCTGCGTCATAGCTTTCGATCTCATGCCGGGTCACATTGAGCGCTTTATCCCTATCGATAAACTTGGGCATCTTCATGTGCGGCACAGCCATAGCGAGAAACCTCTCGCTAATTGGAGGGGTAAAGTGAGAGAACGGAAAGAACTCTCTTCTGATTTTGTATTTTCCCATTGGTATCTCCTCCAAGTCTGTCCATTAGGATTCTTGCACCATCTTACCGCAGATATGTTCCGGTTTCAGCTTCAGCAGGATCGTTGCCTTTGCGAAGCGGTCGATTTCGTTTTGGATGTAGGCTTCGTCTTGCGTGAACTTATAGCTGAGTTTCCTTGCAATATGGCTAACCATATCAACATCGTCGATGATCTCAACCTCACCAAACACGATTACGCTGCGAACATAGTATGCCCAGTCGCCATCCTCTTTGTATCCTTGCTCACACACGCAAAAGGAAGCTTTGTTTGATCTCTTTAGGGAATCGAGACGGTGCCCGTTTCTGCCGCAGTGGAAGTAAACACATTTGTCTTCTGGGTTGTAGAAATGGTTCATCGGCTTTTGCAACGCACTTTCTTTATTGCTCGTAATCTGTTTCGTAACTGCCCGCGGGCAGGATATGACCGCAAGCGCATTTTTCGTCGCTGGTCAGCGTACCGGTCTCGCCGATCGCGCCGCCCATTTTCACAAACACCTCTACCCATTGCCCACACTTTGGACATTTTACTTCCGTGAGCCTCGGTGTTCCCTTACCCTCTTGACATCCGTTTATCAACATAATAGCACCTCACCAAACAAATGGAATCATTCTATACTTGACTTTTTGCTTATACGCGGCATAGCCGGGAAGTTCCCGGGTCAGTAAGTCTTCTTCGTTCTTTAATCGGACTATGATAATCGCCGGATAGAAAGCAAACGCAATCAGCGCATACCAGGAGCCCAGCACTATAGGCATCATCAAAAACAGAAGAATCGTCACTGCATACATGGGATGGCGGACAATACCATACAGTCCGGTATCTACCACAGTCTGTCCTTCCTCCACCTTCACAGTGCGGCTCAAATAGGCGTTTTCCCGCATTACCTCAGCATACAGGACATAGGCAATCAAAAACAGCGCCGATGCTATCATCGTCACAATCAACGGCACTTTCGACCAGCCAAAGCGGTAGTCCAGTCCCGCCACCACAAAGCCTGCTATGAACATCAGCCCCGACAGTGCCACTACCCCTTTTTGCGCCCGCTGCTTTTCCTTGGCATCCAGCCGCTTTGCGAGGAAATCCGGGGATTTGAAGAACATCACAAACCCGGCAATCAGCATCGGCACAAACAGCAAACCGATAAATAACCAGCCGTATGTATAGTCTAACGTTCCTGCCGGCAGGAATATGAAAAGGCCCACCAATAACAGTCCGCATATAAATTTGGTCAGTGCATTTATCAGCAGTTTCATACAATTTCCTCCATGCAGCTCTTCAGCCGATCCAGCAGATCTCCCTGCAGGTAAAAGGTGGTTTCAAAATGCAGGAAACGGTGCGTGTTCCGATCCCACAGGAGTATCAGCTTTGGCGGGAATTCCTCGTCCCCTGCCCAAAATTGCAAAAGCACCGGGAAGAAGGGTGTTACCGGAATCCGATAGGTCACATCTGCGCCTGCCATTGTTGGCTGCAGCGCGCCACCCAATTTCTCGCAAGCATTCTTTAATTCTGTTATGTGACCGTCAAAAATGGCGGCATATTTTTTCGTGAAGGTCTCCGTGTTGGTGACGCCGGTAACCACAAAAGTACCCACCGCACACCACTGGTCTGCCAACACAGGCGCGGTATCACCCTGATGATAGCAGAGCAAATCGTAGATAGTCATCACTGTGCCGAAAGAACGGCACTCCTGCCAGCGATTTTGGATGTATTCCTCAACGCCTCCGTCTTTTCTGCTGATGCGGCAGGGCGTGTTTATGTAGTTTAGATAGATATACTGCTCGTCCGCTGCAAGAGAGAATTTGCGGATCAGAAATTCCTGGTCGTATTTTAAAAATATTCCCTTGGCAATATCTACCTGCAGGTCATAATTGGATGCGGGCTTCTTCATATTATTTCCCTCCCTGCAAACCTATTTTCATTATAACACGCAAAAAAGCTGCTTGCAACAGCTATACTGCTTGCGGTATAATAATTGCGGAAAAGGAGGTATCACTATGGAATACAGACAACTTCCCCACGGAAATAGCAGTGAGAAGTTCAGCGTGCTGGGTCTTGGTCTGGGCGGTATTGGAACAACACCGCCTGCGGAGATCGAGGCGATCATCCGCAAGGCTATTGACCACGGTATCAATTTCTTTGATATGTGCACCGCAGGCGCTACCTATGCGCCTTTTGGTCGCGCCATCGCCGGGCGGCGGGAAAAGGTGTTTTTGCAGGTGCATTTTGGCGCGGTCTATGATGAAAACGGAGAGTACGGCTGGTGTCGGGATTTCGACACTATCAAAAAGACCTTCCTTTGGGAACTGGAAACCTTAGGCACAGACTACGTGGATTTTGGATATCTACACTGTGTGGACGAAGACGAGGACTTTGACAAGCTGGTGGAAATCGGCGTATTGGACTACATAAAGCAGTTGAAGACACAGGGCATTGTCCGGCATATCGGCTTTTCCTCCCACACACCGGCTGTGGCAAATCGCATTCTGGATACGGGTCTTATGGATATGATGATGTTCTCCATCAATCCCGCCTATGACTTTGAAAAGGGTGATGAATACGGCATTGGAAGCGTCAAGGAACGGTTTGACCTGTTTAAGCGCTGTGAAAAAGAAGGTGTGGGCATTTCCGTGATGAAGCCCTTCTTTGCCGGCCAGCTATTGACCGCCGAGCAATCTCCCTTTGGCGTGGCGCTGAATCACAACCAGTGCCTGCAATATGCCATTGACCGCCCCGGTGTACTGGTCGCTGTACCCGGTGTGCAGACCATGGAGCATTTGGATCAGGTGCTGCAATTCCTTACCGCTACAGATGAAGAAAAGGATTACTCCGCCATTGGCGGTTTTACCGCAGACACCATCACCGGCACCTGCGTTTACTGCAACCATTGCCAGCCCTGCCCTGCCGGCATTGATATCGGTCTTGTGAATAAGTATTACGATCTGGCTTTGGTCGGTGATCGCATTGCTGCCAACCACTACACCAAGCTATCTGTAAAGGCCGACGCGTGTCTGCATTGCGGGCATTGCGAAAGCCGGTGTCCTTTCGGTGTGAAGCAGGAAAGCCGTATGGAACAAATCAGCAGCTACTTTGCATAACAGAAAAACCCCGCAGAGCGGGGCTTTTTCTATTCTGCAATTAGCAGATAGCAAAAACTGTTAGAATATAACGAAAATATTTTACAAAAAATCCATAGGAAACTATTGACAAATCCAACTGGAAGAATTATACTATCAAGGGTTAGCAATTGCTAACTGCGTTTTTAGATCAGTAGTTACCTTTGGCTAACTAACAATCACAAGTAAGAAGCGGTGGTGTTGATTATGACTTTAAGAGAAGCAGAAGAAGGAAAAGAATACATCATCCGGCAAATTAACACGGACGACGAAGAACTCAATGCGTTCCTTTTCTCCCTTGGTTGTTATAGCGGCGAAGCGATCACGGTTGTCGCCCATCGCAGGAGTGGCTGTACTGTATCCATTAAAGATGCCCGGTATAACATCGATACACAGCTGGCTGAGGCTATTGTCATTTAATTTTCTAAAAAATAATCTGCGGATTATTTTTTAGCCCGACAGTTAGCCTCCGCTAACTCCATATATAGCTTATCCGCAGGGATTTATATAAGATTTAAAACAGGAGGAACCCCTATGAGAATTGCTTTAACAGGCAACCCTAACTCAGGTAAAACCACAATGTATAACGCGCTGACCGGCCGCAACGAAAAGGTCGGCAACTGGGCGGGTGTTACCGTAGACAAGAAGGAGCATCCCATCAAGAAGGCCTATGCAGGCAGCCATCAGCTGATTGCAGTGGACCTGCCCGGCGCATACTCCATGTCCCCGTTCACCAGCGAGGAGAGCATCACCAGCGCATATGTGCGAAACGAAAATCCCGATGTGATCATCAACATTGTGGATGCGGACAACTTAAGCCGCAGTCTGTTCTTCACCACGCAGCTGCTGGAGCTGGGGATTCCCGTTGTTGTAGCGCTGAACAAAAGCGACATTGGCAAGAAGAAAGGCAACACCATTGATACCCAGGCTCTTTCTGAAAAGCTGGGCTGCCCCGTTGTCAACACGGTTTCCACCTCTGCTTCCGGCCTTTCAGCCGTTGTGGAAGCAGCAGTAAAGCACGCTGGCAACACCCAAAGCGCACCCTATGTGCAGGGTGAAATCGACCTGACCAGCAAGGCCGCCGTAGAAGCAGCTGACCGTAAGCGCTTTGACTTTGTGAATCAGATCGTAAAAGAGGTTGAGAAGCGTAAGGTTCTTACCAAGGATAAGAACTTTGGCGATAAGATCGATAACATTCTCACAAACAAGTGGCTGGGTATTCCGATTTTTGCCGCAGTTATGTTCCTTGTGTTCTATATCTCGCAAAGCACCCTTGGCACGTGGATCGCTGAAGGCTACGAGTTTGAAAACGGAACCTCCATCCCCGGACTGGTAACCCTCCTTGAAATATTCCAGGGCTGGGTTGGCGGTCTGCTGGAAAACGCAAATCCCCTGCTCTCTGCGATCCTTGTGGATGGCGTGATCGGCGGCGTGGTTGCCGTTGTGGGCTTCCTGCCCCTAGTTATGGTTATGTATTTCCTCATCGCCCTTTTGGAGGATTGCGGTTATATGTCCCGCGCCGCCGTGGTTCTGGACCCGATCTTCAAAAAGGTCGGCCTTTCCGGCAAGTCGGTGATTCCTTTCGTTATCACTGTTGGCTGCGCCGTCCCCGGCATTATGGCAAGCCGCACCATTCGCAATGAGCGTGAACGCAGAGCCACCGCTATGCTGGCGCCCTTTATGCCCTGTGGCGCTAAGATTCCCGTGATCTCCCTGTTTGCCGGCGCATTCTTTGACAACGCCTGGTGGGTCAGCGCGCTGATGTATTTTGCAGGCATTGCGCTGATTTTCCTGGGCGCGCTGCTGATCAATCTGATTACCGGCTACAAAGCAAGAAAATCCTTCTTTATCATCGAGCTGCCTGAATACAAGTGGCCTTCCCTTTGGGGCGCATTCAAGTCTATGTGCAGCCGTGGCTGGGCTTACATTGTGAAAGCCGCCACCATTATCCTTCTGTGCAATATGGCTGTACAGCTGATGCAGACCTTCACCTGGAGCTTCTCTGTCGCCGAAAGCGCTGACGCTTCCATCCTTGCCTCTATCGCATCGCCCTTTGCCTATCTGCTGGTGCCCATTGTGGGCGTACACTCCTGGCAGCTGGCAGCGGCAGCCATCACGGGCTTTATTGCAAAAGAGAACGTTGTAGGCACCCTGGCCGTTTGCTTTGTTGGCCTTGAGAATCTGATCGATATGGACGAACTGGCAATGCTGGAAGGCACCGGCGCCGAGGTGGCAGGCATTATGGCCATCACAAAGGTGGCAGCCCTTGCCTACCTGATGTTCAACCTCTACACCCCTCCCTGCTTTGCAGCAATCGGCGCCATGAACGCGGAAATGAAGAGCGCAAAGTGGCTCTGGGGCGGCATTGGACTGCAGCTTGCTGTGGGCTACACGGTGGCATATCTGGTTTACACCATTGGCACGCTGATTGTTGGCGGTACGCTTAACATCGTTGCCGCAATCTGCGGTCTGATCGCCGTGGCTATTATGGTAGCGTTTGTGGTCGGTATGATTATCCGCACCAACAAGAAGATGCGCGCAGAATATGCACTGAAGGGTGCAAAATAAAACCTCAAGTTAGGATGTTGCTTATGGAAAACCTAATCGTTGTTTTCATATTGATTGCCATCGCAGGCGGGATCATATGGTATTTGATCCGCGCCAAAAAGAAGGGCGAAACCTGCATTGGCTGCCCTTACGCAAAGCAATGTGGCAGCAAATGCAGCGGTAATTTTCTATCAAAAAAGCGGCAGAGAGGAAACTCTCTGCCGTTTGATTTTATGTATCTTATTTTTCCAGTCGCGCCAAAATATAGGTCATTAGGTCTGCCTTGCTCCCAAGATCCAACACGTACTGGAATTCATTGTAGAGGATCTGTTCCGCGTCCTTGAAAAACCGGTCATCGGACATATGCAGACGTTTTCCCTGGGCTTCCCGTTCCTTTTTATGGGCGTAGATGGCCTTTATCATTTGGATCAGCTCCAAATGATCGCCCTTTGCCAGGATACTTCTGTAAAGCTCCTTGCGTTCATTTTCATTTGCTACCCATATCGCATCTTCGGATCCCATGGAGTCGATCAGCTTATGGATCTCACCCTTGGTCAGCAGGCGGCGCATCTTATTCAGAACAAGCGGATTGTCTGTAGGCACAAAAATCGTAGAGCCTTGATCGTTGACTGGCTGCAGAACAAAGTAGGTCTTTTTCTTTCCGCTTATCATTTTTTCTTCTGTGCCTGTGATTTTGCAAACACCCTGGGTGCCGTAGATGATCACGTCGTTTATCTGATACATAGCCGCTATCCTCCCACTCTATGAATCATCATATATATTATAACTTTCCTGTTCCAAAATTTCAAAAGCACTTTTGCTTGAATTTCCGTAAAAAATATTGTAAAATATGCGCAAACTGAACAAACTGCAAAAAGACCTGCTGCAAATGCTTGCAGCAGGTCTTTTATTTCAGTTGTTTCCAATGATGCCTGGTGAGCACAGATGCATGACCGGTGCGTTTTTCACCCATTAGCGGCACATCCAGATTTTCTGTAGTGTGGTGATACACAAAGCCCAGCTTTTGTTGTACGCGGTGGGACTTTTCGTTTCCCTCATAATAGCCACACCAGACAGCCCGCATATTCAGGTCTTCAAAGGCATAGCGGAGCAGTTCCCGGGCCGCCTCGGGAATCAATCCCTGACCCCAAAACGGTTTGCCGATCCAGTAGCCAAGCTCACATTCATCGTCCCGATCCGTCATATCGGTATATGCTTTCAGCTTCAGTCCCACACTGCCGACAGGCTTGCCGTATTTCAAGCACACTGCATAGGTTTCCGGGCTTGACAATACATTCAAAATAATTTCGCGGCTGTTTTCCACATCGGTATGGGGCGGCCAGCCCGCAGCAGGTCCTACATCCGGGTCCTTTGCGTATTCGTACAGGCTTTCTGCATCCTCTTCCTGCCAGGGCCGCAGAATCAATCGTTTTGTTTCCAGCATTTTATTCCACCAGCTGCTTAGAACCGGCTGACCAGTTCGTCCAGGTCTTTCCGTTTTTTGGTGCGGAGCTTATCATCCTCTGCGGCGTAGCCAATGGTAATAACCAGACGGACGGTGCCGCTCAGGTTGCAGATTTTCTGGATCTTCTCGTTATCCAGCCAGCCTAAAATGCAAGTTCCCAAACCTTGGGCAGTTGCCTCTGCGGTGATGTAGGCAGCGGCAATGCCAATATCGATGGAACGATAGTCGTTACCCTTGACCTTGGCGCCCATAGCTGCTGTTTTACTATATGGCTCTTCTGAAATCACCAGCATAACCTGTGCATCCGTTGCAAACTTGTTCATACCCATTCCCTGACAGGCCTTCGCAACCTGCTTAGCGGTTTCTCCGCGACAGACGGAGAAATGATAGGGCTGGCTGTTACAGGCAGAGGGCGACAGCCGCGCTGACTGCAAAATAGCTTCCAGCTTTTCTTCCTCTACTGCTCTGCCGGCATCATAGCTGCGGCAGGACTGGCGTGTTTGCGCAATTTCACTGAAGTTCATAGTATTTCTCCTTTGATTCTGATAAATCCCGCAATGCGTATGCTGTTATTTTCTATTTCTTTATTTATTGCTGAAGATCGAAAAATGATTGCGGTTGGTTTTTAGTAAACCTTCCTTTTGCAGCTTACTCAGTTCCACCGACATAGCGGCCCGTTCCACACACAGGTAATCTGCCAGCTGCTGCCGGTCGTAGGGTATGGTAAAAGAGAGCTTGCCCTGGCGTATCGACTCGGCAGACAGATAGGAAAGCAGCTTTTCCCGGGTGCTCCGCTTTGCCATATGGGTGATTTTCTCGTTCAGATCCATAACCCTGCGGGCCATTACAGACACCATATTCCGCACCAGGCGGTTGTGGTGCGCGCAGGCATGAGGGCAGGTTTGCAGGAGCCTTCCCGTATGCAAAAGCATAACCTCAGTATCTTCATCTGCTACAATATTTACGTCCAGCACGCTTCCGGAGGTCGCCGCAAAGGCCTCCGCGAAGAATTCGCCTGCGCCAATGCGGTGGATGATGTTCCGATGTCCCCACAGATCCTCCTGCAGGCAGAGCACTGATCCGCTGAGCACCAGTCCCATTGTTTCCGTGCTATCCCCCACCCGAAGGATGTACTCGTCCTTTTTTCTGTGCAGGACAGTTGCGTTGACGCAATGGAGCACAGATAGTATTTCTTCCTCTGTCATTCCCTGAAAAAAAGGGCTGTTCCGCAAAATAAACAGATACTTCTCCATAGACTTCTCCTTTTGTTTTTCCCCTATTATAACAACAGTTCTGTTGTTTTTCAATCAGAAATACTGCCATCGATCCCCACGGTGACTACTTGCCAGGGAATAAACTTCCCGCTTTGCCGCAACGCATTCTTTGCGGCAAACTCCAAACCGCCGCAGCAGGGCACTTCCATACGGACGATCGTAACCGCCTGGATATCGTTGTTCTGTATGATTTGCGTAAGCTTTTCGCTGTAGTCCACTCCATCCAGCTTGGGACAGCCGATCAGCGTCACCTTGCCCCGGATAAAGTCCTCGTGGAAGCTGGCATAGGCATAGGCGGTGCAATCAGCGGCGATCAGAAGCTTTGCGCCATTATAATAGGGCGCTTGCACAGGCGCCAGCTTGATTTGCACAGGGAAGTTCTGCAATCTGGAAACACCGACGGGATTGATTGCAGGTGCAGTGGGTCTTTCGATCCTTTGGGCAGCCGTACCGGGACAGCCGCCGGAGGAACAGGCCCCTTTCTTCTTTGCCATATTGGCTTTGACCGCCGCCTCGTCATAGGCCGCAGCCTCACGCTCCACAAAAGAGATCGCGCCGGTGGGGCATTGCGGCAGGCAATCGCCTAAGCCGTCGCAATAATCGTCTCGCAAAAGCTTTGCCTTTCCGTCTATCATACCGATTGCGCCCTCGTGACAGGCATCGGCGCAAATGCCGCAGCCGGTGCATTTTTCCTCGTCGATCTCAATGATCCTTCTTTTCATTTCGGGCTTCCTCCTTCTGTCTTGCTGCGATTTTCATCATTGCGTTATACATCTCTTCACCTACGCATTGCTTGGCATAGGAGCACCATTGCACGCAGCTTAAGGTGTCGTTATACGCCACAAAGCCGCAATGCTCACAGGGCATTTGCGTATCGATGGAGAACATCTCGATTTCGTGTCCGCAATTAGGACAGATTTTTTCGATAATGGTTGGGGTTTTGGGTTTTCCCTGACAACCTTCCAGCGTCATACTGCCCACCTCCTTCATTTTGTGAGGTAAGTATATCACGAACTTTCCAATATGTATGTTTGATTTCAAACATCTTTGTGCAAAAAACATCTTGCGTCGCAGGACGCAAGATGTTTTGCTTTATCCCTTTTTCATTTGCTCTAAGAATACCGCCACCGCCAAAACTATGGCCGTCACACCATAGCCCAGCACCCACCCGATATGGGGCAGGACTTCCGGGAAATTCCCCGCAAACACCGCCTGCTCCAGCTGCACTGCGTGATAAAAAGGCAAAGCATTGGCTATTTTTTGAAAAGCACCGCCAACCAACTCCAGATCAAACCATATACCGGAAAGCCACGCGGTAAGGTTTGTCAGAAGGGCGCCGCAAAGGCCTCCAACCTGTTTTTGATTCAAAATGCTGCCAAACAGCAGTCCCAAGCCAACAAAAAACAGCGCTATTGGAATCGCAAACAGTAAACCATAGAAAATGTTTACCGTGGGCTCCATCCCTAAAAGCAGACCGATTCCATAGCAAACCGCGCTTTGTGCCACGGCAATAGGAACAATGGGTAAGGTATAGCCAAAAATAAAATCCGCCGCTTTCATTGGCGTTGCATAGAGACGAATCAAAAATGCGCTTTCCCTGTCCTTGGCAATCAGGGTTGCGGAAAACAGCGTCATGAAGGAAAGGCCGAAAACTGTCATTCCGGGAGCAAGTCTGTCAATTTCAAAAAGGTTCACAGGAACATTCGCCTGTATTGCCGAAAGGAGCAAAATTAAAATGCCGGGAAATCCAAGGCCGAACACGAGGGTTAAGGGATCTCGAAGGATTTCCTTCAGCGACCGCTTCGCAAAAGTCAGCATTCTCATATTTTTGCCTCCTTTACCAAGGCCACAAATGCCTCCTCGAATCTATCCTTGCCGGCTTGCTCCATAAGTGCCTGCGCAGTCCCTAAGGCAATCAGCTTGCCGTTTTTCATAATGCCGATGCGGTCCGAAAGGCTCTCTGCCTCCTCCATATAGTGGGTGGTGAGAATAACGGTTGTCTTGCCTTTCAGGGCGCGAATGGTGTCCCAAAGCTCACTGCGGGCAATCACATCCAGCCCCAAGGTAGGCTCGTCCAAAAACAGTATTTTGGGCTCTCCAATCAGCGCCATAGCAATGCTGAGCCGTCTTTGCCAACCACCGGACAGCTTGCCGGCTTTTTTGCCCAGAATATCCTGCAAGCGACATTCTATCGTCAATTCTTCTACGCGACTTTCGGTCTTCTCTCTGGAAAAGCCGTAAATGCCGCACATCAGCTCCAGATTTTCCTGTACTGACAATCCCGGCGCAACAGCGGTCTCCTGAGGAGAAATGCCGATAATGGATTTGACCCCATTGGCATCTGTAAGAATACTTTTTCCCAGCAAAAGGGCATCACCATGGGTGGGCTTTATGAGGCAGGACAGCATTTTGATTGTGGTAGTTTTTCCTGCGCCGTTTACCCCCAAAAGGGAAAACAACTCCCCCTCGCCAATGGAAAGAGTCAGCCCGTTTACCGCTACGGTATCCTTATATTTCTTTGTTAAAGCACGGATTTCAATGGCATTCATTTCTCGTCCTCTTTCGTTTCGTAGACCGCATGGGAAAACATCTCAAACATTTCCTTCGGCGGAATTGCAAGACCTCTTTTTATATCCCCAAGCATTACCAAGGTATCACCGGGTTTGATTTGAAACACCTCCCGCGCTTGCTTAGGAATCACAATCTGACCCTTTTCTCCTACGGTTACTGTCCACGCGTATTTTCCTTCCGGTTTTTTCATAAAACTTTCCTCCGAGTACGTTAAGTATGATTTGTATAACTAATCATACCACAACTTTTTGTTTTTTGCAACTAAAAATAAGGGCATCTTAGAGATGCCCTTATTTCTATAACGATTCTTTATGGCCGCAAGCCCAATCCGCCCTCCAAAGTGAGGGTTTCGCCGGTCATATACTTAAAATCCGGATGGGCAAGTTGCACGCAAACTCTGCCAATGTCCAGCTCCGGATTTCCAAAATACCCGGCAGGCGGAGTATGCACATTGGCCTTGTACGCCTCCGGATAGGCCTTTTGGAACTGCTCTAACTGAGCTGTCCAAGCCAGAGGGCAGACCACATTGACATTGATTCCGTCCTTCGCCCACTCGTTGGCAGCCACCCGGCTCAAGCCCCGGATACCCTCCTTGGCAGCCGCATAGGCGCACTGCCCAATGTTGCCAAACAATCCTGCACCAGAGGCAAAATTGATAACACTGCCCTTTGCCTTTGCCAAATACGGATAGCAGGCCTGCATATAGTGGAAGGTGGCATACAGGCCGGAATAAATTGCCAAATCAAATTGCTCCAGACTGTGATCAGCCAACGTAACACCGGATGCGGAGGCCTGGGCATTGTTAATCAGTATGTCAATGCCGCCAAATTCCGCCACAGCCTGATCCACCACTGATTTGGCAACCGCTGCATTATCGCTGCCTGCGGAAATATCTGCCTGCACAGTCAAAACCTTAACACCATACAGACGTTCCAGTTCTTCCTTCGCATCAGTCAGTTTATTCAGATTGCGCCCGGTGATTACAAGGTTCGCACCTTCTTTTGCATAGGCTATGGCGATACCATATCCAATGGAACCTGCTGTGCCGTCGGACAGAACGGCTCTGCCGCCGCCGGTTATTAACACCGTTTTTCCGTTAAAGTAACTCATTAATACAACCTCCTTTGTTTGAGTACGATCATTTTAGCATATCAAATCTGATATGTATGTTTGATTTCAAACAACAAGTTCCCGTGCGGCTTTAATCACCCGTTCTACAAAATCCCATACGGGAGGCGACAGCCAACGGTCGTAAACAATACAGGAATACAGCGCCTGGTGACGGTTTTCCAGCGGGATGTACACGATTCCTTCCATGGGCGTTATGCATTCCCCCGGGATAATTGTGATTCCCAATCTTGCAGAAACCAGGCTAAGCGCGCCGGACACGGTGTTCACCTGGCAGACAAAGCGCTGCCGCACATCGGGGTGCTTCGCCCAATCTTCAAAATTGTGGTCCATACTGTGACTAAATCCGATTTGCGGATAGTTGACCATATCGGAAACGCTTACCCGATCTCTTCCAGAAAGGGGATGGCCGGCAGGAACGGCAACATAAAAGCTTCGCTGACACAGCTTGCGGAAATGCAGGCTGCGGTCACGGGAGGTCACGTCCACGATGGCCATATCCAGCTTCTCCTGGTGAAGCAAATCCATCAAGTCCTTTGACGAACCCTCTGTAATATGGAAACGGATTCGATCGGTCTTTTTGATGCTGTCTGCCATTTCCCGGGCTATCGGTCCATTCAATGCGCCGGACACGAACCCCAGCCGAATTACAACAGGCGCATTTTCCCGACTGGACAGCAATGCCTCCGTGGCCTGAGAAAGCTCATCCATTGCGGCATCTACCTTCTTTTGAAAATAACGGCCTTCCTCTGTTAAGCGGATGTTTCGTCCGACCTTCTCGAACAGCTTGACACCCAGCTCATCCTCCAGGTTGCGAATAGCGCTGCTCAAGGAGGGTTGAGAAATCTCCAATCTTGCAGCAGCCAGGGTGTAATGCTCCAGCTGGGCAAGGACGGAAAAATAACGAAGGTAATTATAGTTCATCATTCTTCTCCAATCTATAGTTTCTATCTATATATAAAATATCATAAACTTATTTATTTCGTCAAGGGAAAAGACTATAATGCCCAATGTAATATTAGGTGCGAACGCACAATACAAGGAGGAAATATTATGGCAATCGTATTTGACGAAAACGGCAAGTATGTGGACGAGAAAGGCCTGGTAAAGCTGGACCCCACAAAGTTTGCTGACTGGCAGATCGCAGAGGAAGCAGAAAAGAC
>JAFQCX010000031.1 GCA_017416245.1 Oscillospiraceae bacterium
GGGGCTTGCTCCCGCCGTTTTAAGATAGATGCAGTCAGGGCGGCGGGAGCAAGCCCCCGCCCTACGATTAAGCCGCAGCATCCAGCATATTTTCAATAAAAATGCCATAGCCAGTGGTGGGATCGTTGACGAGGACGTGGGTGACAGCACCCACCAGTTTGCCATTTTGGATAATAGGACTGCCGCTCATACCCTGTACGATGCCGCCGGTGGTGTCCAAAAGAGTTCGGTCGGTTATGTGGAGCAGAAGATTTCGCCCTGTTGCGCCTGCGTTGGGATAAACCTTCAATATCTCCACAGAATATTCCTGTACCTTATCGCCCTGAATGGTGGAACGGATCACGGCGGGCCCTGTTTTCACATCCTCTGCCGCTGCTATGGGTAGCCGTTCGCCGCTCCAGCCCTGCTCGGTTTTGCCAAACACACCCTGGGCGGTGTTTTTGTAAAGAACACCTAAGGGCTCTGCATCTTTCAGCGTTCCCATCAGCTGACCCGGCTCACCGCAAACGCCCTTTCGTACAGAAACCACGCTGGCCTTATAGGCGTTGCCGGAAACCATTTTCAGCAGCTCTCCCCGGGCGTTGTTGACGCCGTGGCCCAGGGTTCCGAAATTGCCTGTGTCCGGGTCGTACCAGGTCACCGTGCCCACGCCCGTAACGCCCTGTTTCAGATAGATACCCAATTTCGGACCGGCATCGGTAATGTTGGGGGCAAAACGGATGGTATTTGATTTTTTGTTTCGCATAACGGTCATTTCCACAGTGCCGTCCGTTCTGTCCAGAGCATAACGGATATCATCGGCAGTATGGATCGCGTGTCCGTTTACCGACAAAATCCGGTCACCCACCTTCAGCCCCGCCTTCTGGGCAGAGCCACCCAACTGCCGGTCAAAGGCCGCAACGGTCACGGTGTTGTCCACCAGCTCCAAGCCCACCACCTGTCCCACGGGCACCAGCATTTCTGCGGCACAGACCGTGAACACCAGCAGCCACACACATAATACTAAAAAGCCTGTACGGTTTATGAATTTTTTCATGTTTGCGCCTCCTTTCGCCTGCCCTGTTAATATGTCACGCAGGAGGATTTGTAACCCTTGCAAAAGCCGCCCAAACAGGAAGAATTTAACAGAAAAAAGGTCGGATAACGATTTACCTATTGACAATGTAGGTAAATGGTGGTAATATTACCCATACAATAACTAGGTAAATGAGGATACACTATGCAAGTATATGCGGATAATGCGGCTACAACAAAAATCAGCAGCCGCGCGTTACAGGCAATGATGCCCTGTTTTGAAAAATTTTACGGCAATCCATCCAGTCTGCACTCTGTAGGACAGGAGGCAAAGGAAGTGCTGGATGAGGCAAGAGCCAAGGTCGCTGCGTGTCTGGGCTGCGAGGCAAGGGAGATTTTCTTCACCTCCGGCGGCAGCGAGGCGGACAATCAGGCTATTCGCTCTGCGGCCTTTTACGGCGCAAAAAAGGGCAAAAAGCACATCATTTCCACCGCCTTTGAGCACCACGCAGTGCTGCACACTTTGAAGGCTTTGGAAAAAGAGGGCTTTGAGATCACCCTTTTGGATGTAAAGGAAGGTCACAATGTGACTGCTCAGCAGGTGAAGGATGCCATTCGCGAAGACACCTGTTTGGTGACCTGTATGTATGCCAACAACGAGATCGGCTCGGTGCTGCCCATCAGCGATATCGGCGCGGTATGCAAAGAG
Source organism: Oscillospiraceae bacterium (assembly GCA_017416245.1). Taxonomy (GTDB): domain Bacteria; phylum Bacillota; class Clostridia; order Oscillospirales; family Oscillospiraceae; genus Faecousia. The sequence goes on from JAFQCX010000031.1 coordinate 1,724, forward strand.
GCCGGCGTTCCCTTCCACACCGATGCGGTGCAGGCGGTTGGCCATTTGCACATTAACGTAAAAGAGCAAAACATCGATATGCTGAGCCTGTCCGGCCATAAGTTCCACGGCCCGAAGGGCGTGGGCGCCCTGTATGTCCGCCGGGGTCTGCCTCTTGTGAATATCATCGAGGGCGGCGCCCAGGAGCGTGGCAAGCGTGGCGGTACGGAAAACCTGCCCGGTATTGTGGGTATGGCAGTGGCTATGGAAGATGCCTGCGCCAATATGGATCAAAACAATGCCAAGGTCACCGCTATGCGGGATAAGCTGATCGCGGGTCTTGAAAAAATCCCCCATTGCGCCCTGAACGGCGACAGAGAAAACCGTCTGCCCGGCAATGTCAGCTTCTGCTTTGAGGGTATCGAGGGCGAAAGTCTGCTGCTGTATTTGGATGCTATGGGAATTTCTGCCTCCTCCGGCTCGGCCTGTACCTCCGGCAGCTTAGACCCCAGTCACGTGCTGCTGGCCATCGGCAGAGTCCACGATGTGGCTCACGGCTCTTTGCGGCTTTCCTTAAGTCACGAAAACACCGACGAGGAAATGGACCACATCCTCACCGCCGTACCCCAGGTGGTGGAGCTTTTGCGGAATATGAGCCCTGTGTGGCGGGATCTGCAAACCGGCAAGAGAGAATATATTTTGTAATAAACCTACAACAAACGCACCCCCGATGTAGGGGCGGCCATTGGCCGTCCGTCTGCACAGCGTGGGTACTGCGGTAACGGACGAGCACTGCTCGCCCCTACAATTGAAAAGGAGATCACAATATGGCACTTTATTCTGAAGTTGTAATGGACCATTTTATGCACCCCCGGAACGTAGGCACCATTGAAAATGCCGACGGCATCGGTGAGGTGGGCAACGCCAAGTGCGGCGATATTATGAAAATTTATCTGAAATCGAAAACGATATTATCGTTGACGTGAAGTTTGAGACCTTTGGCTGTGGCTCTGCCATCGCCTCCTCCTCTATGGCAACGGAGATGATCAAGGGCAAGCCCATCAGTGATGCTCTGAAGCTCACCAACGATGCGGTCGCCGAGGCGCTCCACGGTCTGCCTGCCCACAAGCTCCACTGCTCTGTGCTGGCTGAGGAGGCCATCAAAGGCGCTTTGAAGGACTACTACGACAAAAACGGCATCGAGTACGATGCTAAGCAGTTCCCCGACTGCGCCCACTGCGAGCACTGTCATTAAGGGGCGTGACCTCCAATGATTGTATCGACAAAAGGACGCTATGCCCTGCGAGTGATGGTTTGCTTTGCCATAAAAGGGGCAGGGGAGTATATCCCCTTAAAGGAGATCGCCGAGAGCGAGGGGATCTCCCAAAAGTATTTGGAGTCCATCATGACTGTGCTCAGTAAGGCGGGGTTTGTGGACGCGGTCCACGGCAAGGGCGGCGGTTACCGTTTAAACCGCAAGCCCAGCGAATATACTGTGGGCAGTATTCTGAAGCTGACCGAGGGAAGCCTTGCGGCAGTATCCTGCACCAGCCAGGGGCCATCGGCCTGCGGACGGTCTGCCTGTTGTCAGACCAAGCCCATGTGGGACAGGCTGGACGCCATGATTGACGAGTTTTTTGAAGGCATTACTCTGGCAGATCTGCTGGAAAAGAATGAAATAAAGTGAGGTAACAACTATGGGAATTTTAGCACCTTCTATTCTCTCCTGTGACTATATGAATATGCAGCGTGATTTTGAAGCCTGCAAGGAAAACGGCGTCAAATGGCTGCACGTGGACATTATGGACGGTCATTTCGTGCCCAACCTGTCCTTCGGCTACTCCCTGGTGAAGGCTATGCGCCCTGTGACCGATTTGGTTTTGGACGTACATCTGATGATTGACACGCCCATCAAGTATGCAGAGAATTTCTGCAAGGCAGGGGCTGACTACTTAACCATTCACGTGGAGGCGGACACCCCCGAAAATATCCGCAAGACCTTAGAGCTGATCCGCTCTTTGGGCGTAAAGCCCGGTATCGTGGTAAAGCCCAAGACGCCTGCGGAGGCCATCGAAGAATATTTGCCGCTGGTGGATATGGTGCTGGTAATGACTGTAGAGCCCGGCTTTGGCGGTCAGAAGTTTATGGCGGATATGATGCCCAAGGTAAAGAAGATTCGCCAGATGATCGATAAGGTCAACCCTGATTGCTACCTGGAGGTAGACGGCGGCGTGGATCTGAACACCGTGGTCACCTGTAAGGAAAACGGCGCAAATGTGTTTGTTGCCGGCTCTGCCTACTTCGGCGCAGCAGACAAGAAGTCCTTTACCGAACAAATGGAAAAATAAGAAAATCGCCTGCCGTACGGCAGGCGATTTTTTGTTGATGTTCGTAGGGGCGGCGTTCCGCCACCCGCAATAAGGGACGGGAAACCCGTCCCCTACGGTTTATGCGTTGGGCTTCACCCGCAGCAGCATACCGGCCTTGCCGGAATGCTCTAGGCTGAGCACGCCTCCGGTGCCTACGTAGAAATAAGAACCGTCAAAATCAAAGGAGTAGGGTCTTGCGCCGTAATCGAAGCTTGCTACCTCTGTAAAGGAGCCTTCCTCACCGGTGGCGGACTTGTAGATCACGGTTTTAATGGTGCTGTCCTCGTTAAACAGGCAACTGAGCACATACATCTCGTTGTTGTAAAGAATGGCATCGGATACCATCTCGCCCTTGGGCAGCTCGATTTTTTTGTGGGTATCGGGCTTGGCAAAATCCGTAACGGCATAAAGCCCGTTGGCGGTAATGAAGCACTTATCCTTCCATTCAAAGGCGCTCTGCCAGTAGTTTCGGGAAACGCGGGCATTGATCGTGTTTTCTGCCGCGTACACCATTTTTCCGTCGTCATAGCGGAAAACAAGCATATCATAGGCAGTAGCGCCGGTTTTCTTAAATTGCAGCAGGGCATAAAAAGTGTCCTTAAACTCAGCAAAGGCATAGGTTCTGGACCACTCGTAGGGGGATGTATCGAATTTTCCGCCGTCGTGATTGTGCAGAGGCAGGTAGCTCCAGGTCTTGCCTGCGTCGGAAGAAACTGCTACGGTGTTCTCTACGGTTTCTGTGCCAACACCCAGATACATCTTGCCACCAAAGCCAATCATATCGAAGCAGTGGATGCCGTTGGGAACATTTCGCATCTTCTGCCACTTGCCGTTTTCCAGGGCATAGTAGTTGCCTAAAGCCCAGCCGCCGCTGTCCCGGGAGTCGATGCCGGGGGTGTACAGTTTTCCGTCAATCTCCACGAAGCGGTGAATGGCCTCGTCGGTGGCAATATCCACAGATGACCATCTGCCGGTTTCAAAATCAAAGGTAATAAAGGGCGTGTCGCCGGAGTTCTTGTCGTAATCTCCCGCGCCCCGGTAGAGCTTGCCGTCGAAAATTTTCACATCCCACACATAGTTGGCAACATTTCCCGCCTCATAAGGCGCGGTATTGCCCATTTCCACAACAGATGCAGCATCATCAAAATTGACATACTTGCAGGATTTGCAGATGTTGCTGTCTTTCAGGTAAGTATGGGGCGCTTTCTCGATCGGCCGGGATTCTTCGAATTGACATTCAGTGCAGATCCTTCGCTCGATACCCTCTTTTTTGCAGGTAGACGCGGTGGTTACCCGCCAAGTGCCAAAGGTGTGTTGATGTTGCGGCTCTTTGCTGCAACCCAAAAGAGCCAGACACAGCAGCGCGGCAAGCAGAACGGTCAGCTTTTTCATAAAAAGTACCTCTTATTTTTCTAATTCCATTACCTTGTCGATGCGCCGCTGATGGCGGGCTTCCCCGGAAAAGGGCGTATCCAGCCAGGTATCCACAATGGAAAGGGCAAGGCTTTCCTCCACAAGGGCTGCGCCTAATGCCATCATATTGGTGTCGTTGTGGGAACGGGTCAGCCGGGCGCTGTCTACATCGCTGAGCAAAGCGCAGCGAATGCCACGTACTTTATTGGCGGCGATGGACACACCAATGCCCGTGGTACAAAGGACAATGCCTCTGTCGCATTCTCCACCGGCAACGGCCTTGGCTGCGGCAGCGGCAAAATCGGGATAATCGCAGCTGTCTGCCGAGTGAGTGCCGAAATCCACTACGGTGTAGCCTTTATTCTCTAAATGGGAGACCAGCAGCGTCTTCAGCGCAAATGCGCCATGGTCACAACCAATTGCGATCTTCATAGAATCTTCCTCCTGTAGGGACCCGACGGTCCTTTTGTTAAACGATGTGGTTTTACAGCACGATACCGCCGTTTACGGGGAGTATCTGACCGGTGACAAATTCCGCATCGGCAAGGAACAGCATTGCTTTTGCAATGTCCGCAGGCGTTCCGTTGCGGCCGATGGGGGTTTCGTTCTTCAGTTCCTCCATAATTTCCGGCGCAACGCCCGCGCACATATCCGTTTCAATAACCCCCGGGGCAATGCAGTTGACGCGAATGCCGGAGGGTCCTAGTTCCTGGGCAAGGGCTTTGGTCAGCGCGATCACTGCGCCCTTGGTGGCGGAATAAGCGGCTTCACAGGAGGCGCCCACCTGTCCCCACATGGAGCTGACGGTGATGATCGACCCGGACTGTTTCTTCAGAAAACAGGGGATGGCGGCGCTGATGCAGTGGTAAACACCCTTCACATTCACATCAAAAAGCCTGTCCCACTGGGATTCCTCTAACTGGTGCAGCAGACCTGTGATGGAAATGCCTGCGTTGCACACCAGCACATCCACGTCGGGGATCTGCGAAAAAGCGGCGCGCACAGCCTGTCCGTTTGATACATCGCAGCAGATGGGGATAGCGCCGGTTTCTTCGGCAACTGCCCGGGCTTTTTCGTGCTCCTTTTCATACAGGAAGTAAACCTTATCGCCCCTTTGGGAAAACTGGCGCACACCCTCGGCGCCGATGCCGCGGCTTCCGCCGGTAATCACTACGTTCATAAAAACCTCCAATAACGAAGCCAAGCTGCTGCCGTTGGCAGCAGCTTAGAAATCATCTTCTGCGGCTCTTGGTCCGATGGTCGGAATACTGCCGAAGGGAAGAAATTTTACTGTCGGACTCGCTCATAAACTGCTTGAGCTTTTCCTCAAAAAGCTGGTCGGCGGTTTTGGGCGCAGGAGGAGGTGTGGGCGCAGTACGGGTGGGACGGGGGGCGCTTTCTCTGCGGGGTGCACGCTCATTTTGACGGGGGTTGGTCTCTAAGCGCTTGATGGACAAATTTACCTTGCCCTCCTCGGCGCTGAGAACGACCACCTTTACGTCTTGCCCCTCGGTCAAATGCTGACGGACATCACTGACGTAGGTGTTGGCCACCTCCGAGATATGTACCAAACCGGTTTTGTTTTCGGGCAGAGCGATAAACGCGCCGAAATTGGTGATGGATTTTACTTTTCCTTCTAATACTGCTCCAACGGTTAGCTCCATATTTGTAATGCTTCCTCCATATTAATTGCTTGGGGTAAAGAATTGGCTGTTGGGATCAACCAGACCCAGTTCCAGAGTTGCGATGCGCTTGACGCTTTCTACGGTGCCCAGCTGGGCGATCTGCTTTGTCAGCGCGCGGTTTTCCTGCTCCAGCAGAGCCGCCTGATACTGCAGATCCGCCTGCTGTCCCTGATTGGACTGAATGGAGATCCGCAGAACGATCAAAGCCAGCGTAGATAATGCGATGGTTACCAGCACCACGCACTTGACCAGCGGGGAGCTGTGACGATATATGAGCCGAATGTGGCTGAATGGATTCTTCATTTGTGGCTCCTTTCCGCAGTCTACAATCCTTCCATTTTATTGTAACCCATTTTGCTGCGCTTGCAAAGAGAAATTTTAGGAAAATGCAAAATTTTTTTGATAATCTTGCAAAAGGACGGAACAGAAGTTTCAAAAAATGCCAAAATCCGTCAAAAATCGGCTGTAACCACCTGCCAACGGTCCTGTCCCAGCAAAAGGCGCTGAGCATTGGGGGGATCATATACCCCATACGCAGGTCTCCATTACAGACGGCGAAGCCGTAGTACAGGTATATCCGGAAAGCAAACAGCGCAAATATCAAATCGGGAACAATGGCTCTGCCCCGACGGACAGGCCGCAGAAATCCGTAGAAAAGACCAAGCGCACAGCCGAAGACCAGCCCCGTCAAAAACCGCGCGAAGGCGGTGGCGGGGGTGGTCATCCTGTGAGCCGACGCCACCAGGAGTCGGCGGAGCGGGGCTGCTCATAGATAAGGGCGGTAATGGTGCCGTCCACGGCCACCTGACCACCCTCGGGCAGCAGGGTCTTCAGCTGCAAGTCCTTTCCCTGTACCACCAGCGTGCCGTGTTCCGTGCGGGCAATGACGGCGGTTTCGTCAAAGCTGATGACCTCGGTTACCCCTGTAACGGTCAGCTGTTTTCGCTCGTTTAAGGTGAGCTTGTGGGGCAGAATCGGTTGTTCGGTCATAGGGATCCCTCCTTGTCCCTAACAGACTATGCGCCATTGACAAGAAAGATACCGCAGGCTATACTATACCTATCACAAAAGGGGGTGCGGTATGGAGCTTTTATATGCCAGGCTGAACGGCAAAAACGGCCACGACACGGGTCTTTCCCTGTTGGAAACCCTCTATGGCGGCCCGTTGCCGAAGATAGAACGCACAAAGCTGGGAAAGCCCTATTTTGCAGATAGCCCCCTGCATTTTTCCATATCCCACACCAAAAACCACGCCTTTTGCGTGTTGTCCGAGCGCCCTATCGGCATCGATGCGGAGGAACGGGACAGAAGAATCAACCTGCATTTGGCGGAGAAAATGCTCTCGCCTATGGAGCTGGAGCAGTTCCGTCAAGCGGATGACCCCCATTTGGCGCTGCTGAAATTCTGGGTGCTGAAGGAGGCCGCAGGGAAGTGTGCAGGGGAGGGGTTGCAGCTGTGGCCCAACCACACGGCATTTTCCCTGAATGACCCCCGCCTGCAAGAAATCGACGGTTGCCTGGTGGCAATAATTGAAGGTTGACATTGTAGGGGCGAGCACTGCTCGTCCGTTGCCACGGATGCAGAATGAAAACAGCGGACGACCAATGGTCGCCCCTACATAATTGCTTAAAGCTAGAGGAGAAATACGATGTTATTTGACACCCACGCCCATTTGAATGACCCGGCATTTGATGAGGACAGAGAAGCCTTGATGGCAGGCCTTGCAGATAAGGGCATTGGCCTTGTAATGAATGCCGGCTGCAGCCTGGAAAGCTCCAGGGATATTATACGTATGGCGGAGCGCTACCCCTGGCTTTATGCCTCCGTGGGCAGCCACCCCGATTCTGCCGATGAGGTAAACGAAGAGGTGATCGAGGAATATCGCAAACTTTGCAGCCACGAAAAGGTCAAAGCCATCGGTGAAATCGGTTTGGATTACTACTATGAGGATATCCCCCGCGAGATTCAGAAGAAAGCCTTCCGTATGCAGATGGCTCTGGCCAATGAACTGGATATGCCGGTCATCATCCACGAACGGGAGGCCCACGATGACGGTATGCGGATCGTGAAGGAATTTCCTAAGGTGAAGGGCGTGTTCCACTGCTACTCCGGCTCTGCGGAAATGGCGCGGCAACTGGTGAATATGGGCTGGTATATCGGCTTTACCGGGGTGCTGACCTTTAAAAATGCCCGCAAGGCGGTGGAGACCGCCGCCAGTGTTCCGCTGGAGCGGATCGTGCTGGAAACCGACTGCCCCTTTATGGCGCCGGAGCCCTATCGCGGCAAGCGGAATGATCCGGGATACCTGCCGAAAATGGCGGAAAAGTTAGCGGAAATCCGTGGTATTTCTGTAGAGGAAGCCATCGCTGCCACCACCGAGAATGCCAAACGGCTATATAGGATTCAGTAAAGGAGATAGACTATGCTTGTGAAAACCGTAAACCTGTGGGAGAACACCCCCGGCGCTTATGAGAAAGCGCCGACTTTGGACATTTTTATTCCCGAAAAGAAAACCAGCGATATTGCTGTTGTTGTGCTGCCCGGCGGAGCGTACCGGCAGCACGCAGTGCATGAGGGGAAGGGCTATGCAGAGTTTCTGAACGAGAACGGTATCACCGCCTTTGTGCTTACCTATCGTGTGAATCCCCACTATTTTCCGTTGCCCTTGCTGGACGCCCGTCGGGCAATCCGTTATGTGCGCCACTATAGCGAGGAATTCGGTATTGACAAAAACAAAGTGTATATTATGGGCTCTTCTGCCGGCGGACATCTGGCGGCGTTGACCTCCACCTACCATAAGACTATCGACTTTGAGGGCGTGGACGAAATCGACAAGGAGGATTACCGCCCCAACGGCCAGATTTTGTGCTATCCGGTGATTTCTCTGCGGGACGAGCAGTTTGCTCACCGCTACTCGGGTGAAATGCTTCTTGGTGAGCGCCGTGAGGAATTAGGGGATGCCTTAAGCCCCAACCTCATCGCCGATGAAACTGCTCCAAGAGCGTTCATCTGGCACACCTTTGATGATAACGGGGTCAATTCTATCAACTCTCTGGAATATGCCAAGCGCTTGCGGCAAGTGGGTGTAAACGCCGAGGTGCATATTTATCCCCATGGCAGACACGGTCTGGGCCTTGCCAAGGATACCCCCTACGTGCACACCTGGACACAGCATCTGCTGGATTGGCTGGCACTGGAATAATATCCGTATTTTCTTATCGAAAAAGCCCCTTTTCCCTTGACAAAAAGGGGGAAATCATATATGATAGTTGCGATGCCTAAATGACGAAAATGCATCGCAAATATCTCATCTACGTAACTGACGGGTTTGCGGAACAACCGCAAGGGAGCGTAGATGTTCAATGCCGACCGTCTGGGCAATTCAGTTGTTGTGAGCTGGATTGCCCTTTTATTTATGAAATCAGGAGTTTTGCTATGGAATTTACATACAAGGGCTTAAAAGCCCAACTGAATAAGCATATTGTCACCGACGAAGAGGTGGATAAGCAGATCGAACGGGTACGCACCCAAAATCCCCGGATCGCCGTGGTGAAGGATCGCCCCACCGAAAACGGTGACGAGGTGGTTTTGGACTACGCCGGCTACTGTGACGGCGTGCAATTTGAGGGCGGCACCGCGCAGAATCAGACCCTGGTGCTGGGCAGCGGAATGTTCATTCCCGGCTTTGAGGAGCAGCTGTTGGATAAGGTCTGCGAAGAGCCTGTTCTGGTGGAGGTCACCTTCCCCACTGAGTACCATTCCGCAGAGCTTGCCGGCAAGAAGGCAGAGTTCCGCTGCACCATTCATGAGATCCGGGTCAAGACCCAGTACGAGCTGGACGATACCTTTGCCCAGGAGATCGGCGGCTGCTACACGATGGAAGAGCTGCGGGAGCAGGTCAAGAAGACTATGCAGGAGAATATCGACCGCAGAGGGGAAATGGACCTGCAGGACAGACTTCTCCGCCAGGCCGCTGCTACTTTGGATTACACCGTAGACCCCAAGGAACTGGAAGAAGCCGTCACCCAGCAGCTGCAGAACTTAGAAGCTCAGTTGGCACAACAGGGCTTGAACCTGCAGATGTACTGCCAGTTTATGAGCACCACCGAGGAGGATCTGCGTAAGGACGCATATCCCGCCGCGGAGGCTGCATTGCGGAATATGGCCGCTGTGGATAAGATCGTTGAGCTGGAAAAGCTGGAGGCTACCCAGGAGGAGCTGGGTCAGGCCATCGCCGTTATCTGCCGCAATAACGGCGTCACCGTAGAGGATCTGAAGGATGTCTACGATGCGGAATTCGAAAAAGCGGTTATGAGAAGTGTACTCACCGGAAAAGTTATGGCATTCATTCGGGATGCTGCTGACGTAACGGAAGTATAATGAATGGAAAAATATGTGCGAACGCACAATACAAGGAGGAAATATTATGGCAATCGTATTTGACGAAAACGGCAAGTATGTGGACGAGAAAGGCCTGGTAAAGCTGGACCCCACAAAGTTTGCTGACTGGCAGATCGCAGAGGAAGCAGAAAAGAC
>JAFQCX010000032.1 GCA_017416245.1 Oscillospiraceae bacterium
CAATGTGGGCGGCTCCAATATGTCTGCAGGTACGACGTTCGCTGCAGCAAGCGATACCTCTACCAGCTCCCAGAGAAACGCCTATGCCAACAATATGGGCGGCAGCCGGAATGTTTCCAACAATCAGGCATCGTCCAATGTTCGCTTTGGTGCAAACACCTACAACGCTGGTGGCAGAGCAACTGCTTCTACCTCCAACCGGACACAGTTCAGCAGTACCGGAAAAGCCCAAGTCAATACCAACCGCTTTGGCAGTCAGCCCGGTGCGGGACAGCCTGTTGGCAGTTCTAAACCCGGCGGCAATGCGGGTGCAGGAAGTCCCGGTGCTGTTCAGAATAAGGGCACCAATCCTGCGGCGGCACAGCATCAGAATGCTGCAAAAACACAGTCTGTTCAGACAGGACAGCAGCCCGGAAAGCACGGAACATCTGCGGTTCAGCAAGGAAATACTACTGCAAAACCCGGAGGAAGGAATGCCCGGGGCGGTGTCAACGCGCAGGCATCCCACAAGACTCCCAAGGGAGCTACCCAAGCCCAACCCACTAAGAATGCAACTCAGACAGCAACAAGCGGTGTCAAAAAGTCCCGTTTTGGAAGCGGTCCGACTGTGGGTGGTGTACGCCAGAACGCCAATCCCATTGCTACCGGCAAGGCGGGTGTACCTCCTGTGGGTATGGTTCGGACAACACCCAATACCACCAAAAATTCTGCTTTTGCGGATGTGGTGGAAAAGACCGATACCCTGAAGGAAGTCATTGAGACCGTAGGACCGGCTGCGGCACCGAAGGACGGTGAGGACAATGGCTAAGAAAAGCGGCGGGCAGATCGCTGGCGACCTTGCCCATTTAGCCAAAGCCCTTTACGACATTATCAAAGCATTTATGCAGGGTGGCTGGGGTGCCGCCGCCCTGCAACTCCTCAAGCACTACTGGCCCCAGGTCCTGGCTATCGCCGTAGCATTACTTCTTATTCCAATCATTGTATTTTGCTGCCTGCCAATGTTTCTGTTTGGGTTTTCGTCCTCCACAGATACAGAAATTGCCTCGATGAACGCACAGGCAGATACAGTGTCAGCCTACTATGACTCCTATGATACCTACATAGATGAATGGGTAGAACACATCAAAACAGAGGTAACAGAATCCGGGGAGCAAAATACAGAAACTACCGGTACGACCGACAGCACTGAGCCTGAGGTAGTTTATGAGTACGAGGTAGTGATCCTTGGTGAAAAAATACAGAAAAACTGGTTTGTGGCGTTGCACGCGGTTACCATCGGGAACGATCTTAACGCGGCCAACGAAGCTGATATTCGCTCATTTGCGGGGAATTGCGTGGATTATACCTTGACGCAAGTGGAGGAAGATACAGAAACGGAGGCTGATGGCACGGGACCGACTGGCGATAATACGGACCCAACGGAGTCAATGGTAGATTCTGCGGAGCCAACGGAAGAAAGTACCGATCCAACGGAAAGCACAGAGCCACCGGAGCCTGTGGTAATCAAGATGCTTCTGGAGATAAAACACCGGACTCCCATTGAGATCATGGCAGCGTGTGGCTATACCCAGTCTGACGAAAACTGGGCGCGGCTGATGTATAAGACCCTGGAGCAGGGTCATAACTCTGCCGTGGGTACACTGGGCTCCATCTTTGAAGATTCTAGTTGGCGAAATCATATCTCCTCAGACTATGGCCCTCGTACCAATCCCTATGTGGGCTTCCACCGGGGTATCGACATTGGTATGCCAATGGGCACACCGATCTGCGCGACTAAAGACGGCACTGTGTCCACCTCCGTATATGGTACCGGAAGCTACGGTTACTACATCATTCTCGACCACGGAGACGGCATACAAACGCTCTACGCCCACTGCAGCGAGCTTTTGGTGTCCGTGGGTGATGTGGTTACAAAAGGCCAGGTAATCGCCAAGGTGGGCTCCACAGGCAATAGTACAGGTCCGCATGTGCATTTTGAAGTCCGTATCAATGGCGAACGGGTCGATCCGTTGCCGTATCTGCCATAGAAAGGAACACAAATGGAACCAACGATTTTTATTCCCACCAACTATACCGACGCAGGTAAGCTGTTCGGTATGTTTGAAATACGCAATGTGGTGGAGTGTGCCTGTCTGTGTATTCCGATCACACTGCTGTGTATCCTGTTGTCTCCCTTTGGGCTGACAGGCACCATTATTCTCATAATGCTGCTGGATATTACCATAGGCGGTTTTGCCCTGATCGGCATACAGGATAACTCTCTGCTCACATTCCTACGCATCTACAAACGCTATAAGGATAATAAACGAATCATTACTTACAGGGGGACACAATGGGTAAAGAAAAAAGTGTAACCAAGAAGTTCAAAATGCCGGATATCAAGTCGTTGATATTCGGCGCACCGAAAGCAGAACCGGTCGTCCTCGGCAGCCGTTTTCCCAACGGCACGCAGGCTCTTGTGCCTGTGGTTGACATCCAGCAAGGGGTCATTATCACCGAGGATGGACGCTATCTGAAGATATTAGAGGTGCTGCCCACCAACTTCTACCTGAAGTCTGCGATGGAGCAGCAGAACATCATCTACTATATGGCGAGTTACCTGCGGATCGCTCCTGCATCTTTGCAGATCGTGGTACAGACCGGACGGGCGGATATTGATGCCTATTGCGAGCAGATGCAAAAGTGCTACGACACGGAAACCAACGAAATGTGCCGGGATATGATCCTGGAGGACGCGCAGCTCGTCAATTACCTTGCCGCCAATGAAGCGGTTACCCGTAAATTCTTCCTCGTATTCCAGTACGAAGGCAACGCCGGCGATTTCTCCGAGATTGCCAAGCAGATGGCGGAGGTAGCGGAAACCGCGCTGCAGTATTTGGACTACTGTGGTCTGGAAGTGCTCCGGCACGACCAGTATGACGATTTCCTGTTCCGGACGCTCTACACGGTCTATCACCGAAACGGTGGAAGCGATGTTGACCACAAGGCACTCTTTGCCGAATGTGGCACCATCCACGGCACTGAGGAGCTTCCCGAAGAACTGACCGAGGAGGACAAGCTGGGTATTCTGACAGTCCAGGACGTACTTGCGCCCACGGAATGCGACCTTACCAATAAGGAGCATATCGTCATCGACGGCACCTACTATGCCTATCTGTATGTTTCCGGCTACGGCTATCCTACTCAGACCGGGCTTGCCTGGCTGTCGCCTTTGGTAGAGCTGGGAGACGGTATCTCCATCAGTTATTACCTGAACAAGCGGCGAAAAGAACAGATCCTGCCCAAGGTTGCCAAAACCACAATGTTCAACCGCAGCCGTATGCGGGATGTGGAAGATACCCGGGCAGACTTTGAGGAAATGGACGATGCTATTTCCTCCGGTATGTATATCAAGGAACAGCTTAACCGTGAGGGCGAAGAATTCTTCTATATGAACACCCTCATCGAGGTTACTGCCTTTGACCCGGAAACTCTGGAGCAGCGGATCAAGCAGGTGCAGAACCGTTGTGCGGCGATGAATATGACCATTCGCCGGGCGGATTACTGTCACGAGCAGTGTTTCAAGTCAATGCTTCCGCTGTGCAAGTTGGATCCCGATATTGATAAGAAAAGCCGCCGCAACATTCTGACTCAGGGAGCTGCTGGGGCGTTCCCGTTTTCTTCCTTTGAGCTGTGCGACGACAAGGGCGTTCTGATGGGCATTAACCTCCACAATAACTCTACGGTCATTCTGGATAACTTCAATTCGGACATCTACTCCAACGGCAATATGGCCATCTTCGGTATGACCGGTGCCGGTAAGACCTACACCATTCTGCTTATGGCTATGCGTATGAGGATGAACGGTGTGCAGGTGTTCGTCATCGCTCCGGAAAAGGGTTTTGAGTACCGGGGTCCCTGCGAGGCTCTGGGCGGTCAGTACATCAAGCTGGCCCGTGGCTCCACCGACTGCATCAACATTATGGACATTCGCCGTACCACAATGGATATCGACGATAACCTGCAGGGTCATGAGAGCCGCAAGGACTCCGTAATGCTGGATGTGGTGCAGGATGTAAAGACCTACTTCCAGCTACGTTACCCGGCAATGACCCCGGAGGAACGGTATATGCTCAACGCCGCCATCATCGAATGCTACGGCAATTTTGGTATTACCAAGGACAATGAAACAATCCTCAATCCGGACGGTTCTTTCAAGGAAATGCCGACACTGGTTGACCTGTATCCCATCGTCAATGCCATTCCTGAGCTGAAGAACATCGCCATAATTATCCGGGATCTCATTGAAAGCGGTATGGGCGGCAAGACCAATGTGGACCTTCGTTCCGGCTTTATCGTGATGGATACCTCTGCGTCCCGTGAGGAAGATTTAGCTGCTACCACATTCCTGGCAACCGTGTTCTTCCGGGATGAAATGAGCAAGTCCCGTACCCGGAAAAAAGCAGTGTTCGGTGATGAGCTTTGGATCATCGCCGGCAAAGAAGGCAACGAACAGGCATCGGAATTTGTGATAAAGCTGGTAAAGACCATTCGTGGCTACGGCGGCATTTTTGTTTCCTGTACCCAGAATACCATCGACTATTTTGCTCTCAATAACGGTAAGTTTGGCGACGCTGTTCTCAACAACAGCCGCTTAAAGCTCCTGCTCCAGATGGAAGAGCCGGAGGCCTTGAAACTGAAAGAAAAGATAGGTCTGTCTGACGAAGAGGTTATGCAGATCCTTCGCTGCGGCAGAGGTCAGGGCCTGCTCTGTGCGGGTAAGAACCGAATCGCCGTGGAGATCCGTTCCTCCCAGACCCAGTATGACCTTATCACTACCAACCGCGCGGACCTTGAAAAGCGTGCGAAAGGAGAAAACGAATGATGGAACTCAACGAAAAAGCAATCAGCGGAATGAAGCATCATCTGGACGCGTGCAGGAAGTATCTCACTGCTTTGGAGCAGGGGTATCGCTCTCCGGAAAAGTGGAACACACTGCTGGATGCGGCTATGCAGCAGGTAGAGCTTTGCTGCATTGATATGCGTCTGCTGTGTGAAAAAGCAAGAGCCAACCGGATCTATCCTCTGGTCGAAAAAGGCAAGTATAACCACAAGACCATCTATGGTGAAGTGAACATTCTGGACAACGGCTGGGTGGACATTCGGATGAACGCCTTGCTACCCCACTGCAAGGTCGTGGGCGGCACCCAATATGTTACCGACACCATTATCCGGCTGCTGGAGGAATTTCGGAAAGAGGGCGGCGAGCTACCCCGCTATGAGAAGGCATACTTAGCCATTGTGCAGCACGCACCACAGGATTGCAGCGGAGCCTTCGACCAGGATAACAAGGGATACAAGGGAGTTATCAATGCCCTTAAAGGCAGGCTGTTTGGTGACGACAATCAGTTTGAATTGGCACTTGGACTGTTCACTTTTGTGGACGATGATCCCCACTGCCATATCTATGTTACACCCTATGATGAGGCCGGAGATTTTCACTATCAGATGTCCTCATACATGCTCTAAAATTAGCCGTTTGCTCCCTGTGGATTTGCAAAAAAAGCCGCTGAAAAAAGCTCTTCCAATTTTACAAAAAACCACAGGGAGCAAAAACCTTTGCGGCTCTAAGGAAAAATACTCTTTTTGGACTCCTC
>JAFQCX010000033.1 GCA_017416245.1 Oscillospiraceae bacterium
GAGACCGGCCTTCGTACCGGTGAATTGATCGGCCTAACCTGGGATGCGATCAATTGGGAGAAACGAACCCTGACTGTCAATAAGACCTTGGAATTTCGGCACAAGCAAAAGGATTGGAGAGCTGGTCCACCTAAGACCCAGCAAAGCTACCGGACCATTCCTCTAACGAACCGCGCCTATGAGATTCTGAAAACCATCTATGATAATCGAGAAAACCACAAGCATTCCGCAAAACTATCTCAAGAACTCCCCTATATGGACAGGCGTACCGGCCAACAGAAAGTCCTTATTATGGAAGATTTAGTTTTCATCAATTGGCGGACTGGGGAACCCGCTAAAAACAGTTCCTATGATACCCACCTCTACAAGCTATGCGACGAGGCAGGCATTAAGCGATTTTGTATGCATGCTCTGCGTCACACCTACGCGACCCGCGCTATTGAAAGTGGCATGCAGCCAAAGGTGCTGCAGAAGTTATTAGGTCATGCAAGTATTAAGACCACAATGGATCGATATGTCCACGTGACGGACGATTCTATGAACTTGGCTGTACAGCAGTTTGAAAGACTGTTTGCATAAAATGGTGTAAAAATGGTGTAAAAGCCATCACCCTAAACGAAAAAACCATTGGAAATAAAGGAGATATGAGTATATATGAAATTAGGTATCGTAGGACTGCCCAATGTGGGAAAGTCTACTCTGTTTAATGCCATTACCAATGCCGGTGTGCCGGCTGATAACTATGCGTTCTGCACCATTGACCCCAACGTAGGCGTGGTGAGCGTTCCCGACGAGCGACTGAACTGGCTGGCTGAGCTCCACAACCCCAAGAAGCTCACCCCTGCGGTGATCGAGTTCGTGGACATCGCAGGTCTTGTAAAGGGCGCATCCAAGGGTGAGGGTTTGGGCAACAAGTTCCTTTCTAACATCCGCACCACCGATGCTATTGTCCACGTAGTCCGCTGCTTTGAGGACAGCAATGTTACCCACGTGGAGGGCAGCACCGACCCCATTCGTGACATTGACATTATCAATTTGGAATTGGTTATGGCGGACATTGAGATGGTGGAGCGCCGCATTGACAAGGCCCAGAAGGCTATGAAGGGTGGCGACAAGCGGGCTGCCCGTGAGGCTGAGCTGTTTGGCCAATTGCTGGAGCACCTGAATGAGGGCAAGTTGGCTCGCACCTTTGATGGCACTGAGGATGACATGGCGCTGATTGCCACCTCCGACCTACTGACCCTGAAGAAGACCATTTATGTGGGTAATCTGGCTGAGAGCGAGATCAACGAGCCGGAAGCTAACCGCCACTATATGGCGGTAAAGGCTTTGGCAGAGGCAGAAGGCAGCCAGCTGATTCCCATTTGCGCCAAGCTGGAAGCTGACATTGCAGAGCTGGGCGACGAGGAAGAAAAGGCAATGTTTATGGAAGAGCTGGGCGTTAATGAGTCCGGCCTGGACAAGCTTATAAAGTCAAGCTATGCGTTGCTTGGTCTGATCTCCTTCCTCACCGCAGGTAGCGACGAGTGCCGCGCCTGGACCATTAAGAAGGGCACAAAAGCACCTCAGGCTGCCGGTAAGATCCATACCGACTTTGAGCGGGGCTTTATCCGCGCCGAGGTCATTGCCTTTGAGGATATGAAGGCAATGGGTACTATGGCTGCCGCCAAAGCAAAGGGCCTGGTCCGCAGCGAGGGTAAGGAATACGTAATGAAGGACGGCGACATCGTCAACTTCCTGTTTAACGTATAAATGTAAAATATGGGCGTGTCGCGACACGCCCATATTTTTTGCGGACGAGCAATGCTCGCCCCTACAAAATGATTGGGAGATTGCCACGGGCGGCAAGTCGCCCTCGCAATGACAAAAAAACAAGAAGCGGCGGGAGCAAGCCCCCGCCCTACTGTTTCCACCTCATCCGTCAAAAATCACAGATTTTTGCCACCTATTTGCCGCGGCAAATCCGGTCGCGGCTCTGACAGTCCACCGGACTGTCATTCACTACCGCGACTGCGCTTCGCTTACCTCAAGGAGAAGGCTTTTGGGAATGCGTACCTTTTTCAGAATCTGAACAAAAAAGCAGGGGCGCTTTTGCGCCCCAACAGGATCATTATATCATACCTCTCCCCTGTTTGTCAACAATTTTATGGCTATTATTCACAATTTCTCCCTGTTGAATAATTTCAAATTGTTTATTTTGTACAACTTCCCATCTTGAAAAAGCCATATCCTTATGGTATTTTATAGTCAGAAAGGGTGATACCAATGTACTAAGTAACAAACCCTAAGACAGGACGTTTCATTTGGGAAATGTTCCAGCACAAAAGGTTACTCGCTTAGAGTGTGATGGAAAAAGTCAAATGATATGGTGTTTCGGAATGGATTTCGTAAGGGATGAAATGATCTGTCGAATCTGCAGAAAGAGAGGTTAACCAAAGATGTTAGATATCAAGATAGAAAAGAAGTAGCCCCTAACTGATGAGACTAAGGTATCAGTTAGGGGCTACTTCTTTTTTATCGAAAAATTGAGCCGTTGCAAAAACGCAACGGCTCAGTTTTTTTACAATTATTCCGCAGGATCTTCTTTCCGGCGGTAGAAGAATGCGCCGGCAATTAAAATCGCAGCAAACAGAATCAGATAGAACAGTACAGGGAAGGAGAACTTACCCTCCGCCGCAGCAGCCTGATAGGGAGTAATGCCGTGGGCATAAACAGCTGCGTACACCATAAAAGCGCAGGCAACAATGGAGATGGCAGGCAGGATGAAGCGCTTGAATACGCCCATATCCTTCTCCTTGGCCATCCACATAATGAACATCGGAATGTACATAGCGTAGATGGTAACGATGGGCAGCTCGGAGGAATCAAAGTTGAACAGCCCGAACCAGCCCTCTGTGAGATTTGCGCCGTAGAAATAGACCATCCATACACAGCAAACCAGCAAGCCCCATACTGCGGAGTTGGAGGTCATATTGGTGGACGGGTCGATTTGGGCAAACATCTTGGGGTTGGGACCCTGATTACGGGCAGCGATGGCATACATACCACGGGTAGTTGCCATCAAAAGGCCGTTCAGTGTGCCCAGACAAGAGATCACGATACAAATCTGCAGGAGCTTGCCGCCCACATTGCCGAAAATGTTACTAAAGGCTGTGGGAGCGCCCTTTTCAATCAGCTCCGCCGTGGTTGCACCGCCGGCGACACCTACAAAGTACAGCACATAGGCAGTTGCCACGATAAATGCGCCAATCACCAATGCAATGGGCAGGTTCTTCTTGGGATTCTTCAGCTCCGCATTGATAGAGGTTGCCACAATCCAGCCCTCGTATGCAAAGACAGTTGCCACAACACCGCCAAACAAGCCGGACATACCGCCCTTTCCGGGGTCTGCAACAGTTGCAAAGTTTTCCGGCAGCGTACCCTTCACTGAGCCGTAGATCACGCCCACAACAGCCATCAGGCAGATGGGAATCAGCTTGATGACCGTGGCGCTGACCTGGAACTTACCGGCAAGCTTGGGAGAAAACGCGTTCATCGCATACGCGCCAACCAAAAACAGTGCCGCCAGTGTCATAACCTGTGCGTCGGCTGCGCCCCAGCCCAGAATTTCACCGAAATACCGGGCAGACACCCACGCCAGCACGCCAGTCATTGCAGGATAATAAATATTCACTAAGAACCAGGCCATAATATAGCCGTAGCCCTTGCCGCAGGTAGCCTCTGCGTAGTCCACAACACCGCTGACCTTCTGATAGCGGGTCGCCATCACTGCAAACATTGCGGAGCAGATGATCATCAGTAAACCTGTAATGATCCAGGACAAGATGCCCAGAACCATATTTCCGCCGGTCTTTTCCAGCACTGTTTGCGCCTTGAAGAACACGCCGGAGCCAATAACCGTACCCACGACCATACAGATCGCGGTGGGCAAGCCGTAGCGCTTTTCCATTGTTTCTTTCATTATACTCTCCTCTCCTGCTCGGCAGGCTGTCTGCCTCCCGTGCAAGTTAATAGCTTTATTATAGAAAACAATCCGCAAAAACACAAGAATTATTTTCAAAAACACCGAAATAATCGTCATTTTTTGCTTTTTTTATAAAACAGAGCCGGCCTCTGGTTCTTGGAGGTCGGCTCTGTTTTTTATTCGTAGCGATTATTCAGCGCATCCTGGGGAAGCTCCGGCTTTTTATCTCTGCCCATAAGCTGCTGCACCACTGCTCCCGGCAGGATTTCGCCGTGAACCACTTGATATGCAGCCTCTACAATGGGCATCTCCACCTGATACTTCTGAGCAAGGCGCATTGTGGCAGGCAGGGCGTTAATGCCCTCCACCACCATACCTACCTGGGCGATCGCTTCTTTTACGGGAACGCCCTGTCCAATCAAGATGCCGCAACGGTTATTGCGGCTATGCTGGCTGGTGGCGGTGACGATCAAGTCACCCATACCTGCCAAACCGCCAAAGGTGCCGGGCTCGCAGCCCATTGCCATTCCCAACCGGGAGATCTCCGCTACGCCGCGGGTAATGAGCGCGGCTCTGGCATTGTCCCCATAGCCCAGGCCGGTGGCGATACCGCAGGCAAGGGCAATTACATTCTTCACCGCGCCACACAGCTCCACGCCCAGCACATCCGCATTAGTGTAGACCCGCATACACGTGCCCCAAAACACATTTTGTACCAGCTCAGCCGTTTCCACGTCCTCACAGGCTGAAACGATGGTGGTGGGCAGATCCTTGGCTACTTCCTCTGCGTGGGTGGGGCCGGAGAGAGCCACCAGCTTTACCGTGGGGTTATTCATTTCCTGTGCAATGATTTGGGTCATTGTCATAAGGGTGTCCGCTTCGATGCCCTTGGCCACATCCACAATGATCTGATCATTCTCCACATAGGGCGCTGCCAGACGGGCGGTGCTTCGCACAAAGGGCGACGGCACGGCAAACAGCAGAATGTCACGTCCCTTGCAAACCTCTGCGATTTCCCCTGTAAAGGTGATTCCGTCGGGAATTACCATACCGGGTAGATTGGGGTGACGGCGTGTTGCGGAAAATTCCTCCACCTCTTTGCTAAGGGCAGACCATACGCAGACCTTGTGACCACTGTTATACAGCATTCTTGCCAGGGCCATACCCCATGTGCCTGCGCCTAACACGCCGATATTGCTCATTTTCTTCATTTCTTAATCCTTTACAATGTATGCGCTCGTGATTTCTCCGTAATAGGCGGTGTGGAAATCGCCCTCATCCCGTGTGCCGGGCGCATAGAAACGATTGCGGCTTTCCTCGCACAGGCAGGACAGATCCTGATCCTGCTGATAAAGCACCTTGCACTCCAGCGTCAGAGGCAGCTCCTTAATGGCAGGAACAGATACCGTATCGCCGGGCACTAAGGTCAAATTCAGTTCCTTGATCTTATCCATATCCCGGCCGGATTTTGTTCCGCAGATTCCCAGAATTTTCTTATCCACATCGCCCAGGGGGAAGTTTACGGTAAATTCCGGCACTTGATCCAACAATGACTTTGTGTGTCTGCTCTGACGCACGTAAACAACAAAAATGGGCTTTTTCCACTCCACTCCCAAATGACCCCAGCCGATGGTCATGGTGTTTACTTCCTCGCCGGACTTGGTGGTCAAAAGCACACCGTCATTGAGAATGCTTAACATTTGGGGCGCATAGTCCCACACGTTGATATATTCCTTCATAGGTTCTCCTCCTAAAATTATGCTACCACTATCATAACTGGAAACGGGGCAAATAGCAAGAGAATTTTGTTGCTTTGCCTATATCAAAAACACCTTCGGCGAACCGAAGGTGTTTTTCCTATTCAGATTCATTCGCAGTCTGCCGTTCCAGCTTTTTCCGTTCTTTCGCAGCCAAAGCATAAAGGAATATATACAGCACCGTAACGCCTGCCGCCACCACGGCAGTTCCCCGAAAAACAGGCCTGTAGGATCCAAACAGATCCCGCAGGGAGTTGGTCAGAGGATTGGCGATCATAGATGCTGCTGAAAGCATCGCATACAAAACGCCGATCGCTTTGGCGCCGGACTGGTAGCCAAACAGGCTGGGCATCAAAAGCGGCGGCACAATGCCGCAAAGAGGCAGCGCCATAGCGTAGGCCAGCGCCGCCACATAGGCAGATGTGATGTTGGAAATGTTGGCAAGCAGCAGCATAGACACTACCAAGGAAACCAACGATACCAACGTCATCGCCTTTGCGCCCACCTTATCACTGAGCGCGCCGAATACCAGCTTTGTCACTGCCAAGCCGATCATTACCACGCTCTGTACACCGGCAGCAATCTCCGGAGTCATTCCACAATCCTGGATGTGGGGCGATACCACACTCAGCGCCATATAGCCACATATACTGGACAACAAGGTTCCCAGCACCATCAGATAGAAGGCAGGCTTTTTCTTCAGCTGCGCCATAGAAAAGCCTTCCCAATGGTCGTCTGTCTCCCGTTTGGTGTTTTTCGGCATATGCCCCACGCCATAGGGCTTCAGACCCATTTGCTGAGGTCTGTCCCGCACCAGAAGGGCAAACAGCAAAGCCAGGATGAAATACAGAACGGCAACGGTCAAATACGCTGCGCGCCAGCTGTATGACGCTACGATTTTTGCAAACAGAATACTGAAAATACTGCCGCCCAAGCCGGTCATTGCGGTGACAATGCCCATCAGCAAACCGTAGTGCTTGTGAAACCAGGCGCCCAGAATACGGGGATTGCCTGCGGAGGTACACAAAACGGAAGCGCCTTCTATCACACCCGCGACACACATCACCATCAGTGTTTGTGCACCGGAGCCTAGCAAAAAGCCAAGTCCTGACAGCATCAACGCCACAGGGACCAGCTTGCGGTAGCCAAACTTCACAAACAGGATTCCGGAAAGCATATTCAGTCCAACACCGCCAATGTTCTTTGCAATCATCGCGGCAGAGAATTCACCACGGGATACACCCAGGGACTCCGTAATGGGAATCAGGGTAATGCCGTTGAGACTGTTGCCTACACCGCCGCATATCAGCATTGCAAGCACCGCCAAAGCGGCAATCACCCAGTGGTAGTTAGCATTTATTTTTGCGCGCATTTCCTTACCTCTTTTTTTGCCGTTGCCTTAATCCATCGTTTTGGTAACGTTCTTATGCTTCCCCGCCAAAATACATACAACCGAACTGCTCCGGCTTATGGAACGCAGGCTCCTCGTTTTGGATGGGATTCCAAGCCAGATAGTGCTCCTTGGCGGTCTTATCGCCGCACTTATAGCAGTTGGCATAGATCTTACCGCCCTCTTTCGCCTCAAAATCCGGGAAGAAACGACGGATGAAGCTAAAGGGAACACGATAGGACAGAGTCCAGCCTTTCTTGGTCTTAAACACCCGGATCTTCATCTGTTTCTTTACACTGCCGCTCAGCAGCCGGATCAGATCGTGGGTGCCGGTGGCAAAGCCCAGGAACATTGCTTTGTTGGGGTTGATTTCAATATTGAAATAATCCAAACGCTCTGAAGGACGGAAGAAGAACTCCAGGCAGCTATCCCGACAGACGGAAGCCAAAGGGCCATTCTCCTTTGCGCGGATATGAGGCTCTACCGCCTCCATACGCACATAAAGGCCGTCCTCATCCCAGCAGATCTGGGCTTTGGCAGACACGTCAATGGAGTCTGTCCACAGCAGGTTATCAATGGGCAAAAAAGGGATCTTCTTCCAATTGGGTTTGCCCTGTATTTTCGTCATCGTATATGTTCTCATAGTACTTACCACCCTTACATTCTGGCAATTTCCAATGCAGCCTGATACAGCTTGCAGAATTTTTCGTACTTCTTTTCGATCAGTTCGCTCTTTTCCGGCTCGTAGCGGCGGACCATTTTTACATCCTTGGCTGCCGCCTCTAAGGTCTTATACTGACCCTCGTTCCAGGCTGCGATCATCGCTGCGCCCAGGCAGCCGGCTTCTGTTACGGCAGGCACTTCCACAGGAAGACCCGTAATATTCGCCTGCAGCTGGCACCACACAGGGCTCTTTGCGCCGCCGCCGGTGGCAACAATACTAGAGATCTTCGTGCCCTTGGAGAGGATGTCCTCCACATTCTTCCGCAGGACGAAGCACACACCTTCCATAACCGCTTTCGCCATTTGGATGTTGGTATGCTCCTGACGCAGGCCGAAGAACACGCCGCTTGCCTCCCGGTCAAATTCCGGCGCATTGGTGCCTACTAAGTACGGCAGGAACAAAAGACCGGCTTCCGGGGCTTTCAACAGTTCTGCATTTAACGTGTCGTAATCCAGGTTGTTCATACAGGTGCGGCGGAACCAGTCCAGACACACACCGCCACTTTCCATAACCGGCAGCATAATGTAGGTATCCGGCAGGAAGCCGTAGTGCAGCGCCATATCCCAGTCGGGATCGGGTGTGCCGTCTGCCATAGCGGTGAGCACCATAGTTGTGCCGGTGGACAGGGTCATACCGCCGGGGGCGGTGTTGCCTGTGCCGATCATACCGGCAAAGTGATCCAGTGTGCCGATGTTTACACGGGTTTCAGCGGAAAGGCCTGTTGCTGCAGCCACCGCAGGGGTAACTGCGCCTGCCACGGTGCAGGGCTCTGTCAGCGGGGGCAGCTGGCTTTCGCTGATACCGATGGCATCCAGCATTTCCTTCCAGTAACGCTTTCCGTAAATATCAAAGTAGAAAGAGAAGGTCGCGATGGACATATCGGAGAGCATTTTGCCGGTGAGTCCGTAGACGATATAGTCCTTCAGCAGCATATAGGTTGCAACCTTATTGAACACCTCCGGCTTGTTGCGCTGCAGCCAAAGGATCTTGGTGGCCGGCCAGGTGGGCAGCACTGCCTGCTGGCCGGTGATGCGGTGGCACTGGGCAGCAGAAAACTGCTGCTCCAAAATGGCGCATTCCTCGCCGGAACGCTCGTCCATCCAGGAGATGGCGTTATGGACAGGCGTTCCCTCTGCATCCAGACAGATGAGAGATTCTGCCTGACCGGTGAGGGCGATCTGCTTCACCTGACAGGGATGCTCCTTCATCAGCTCTCCCAGGATCGCTACCAGACTATCCAGATACTTCTTTGCGTCAAATTCAATAAATTCCCCCTGCCGGATATACTCCACAGGAGCGCCCTTTTGGGCAATGCAGTTCAGGTCTGCATCATATAGGGCAGCTTTCAGATTGGTACTGCCCAAATCCACACCGATATACATACAGGTGTCCTCCCCTTTTGCGTAATTTTTGGGTAATCGCTCATCAAATTCCCAATGGCAATTGGCAATTTGATGAACGGTTATCCTTGACAAAGGGGGCCACATCGGTGATGTGGCCCCCTTGTTGCAGGAAAGATTAGTAACCAACCTTCTCCCAGCACTCGAAGGGAGCAGCCAGCTCTTCGCTGATGTAGACCTGAGTCTTCTTGGTCTGCAGCATGGTAGAGGGCAGATAAGGAGTGATGGGGCCGTGGGTGCACAGACGGGAGGTCATTCTCTGCCAGGAGGAGAAAGTACCGCAGGTTGCCAGTGCGTGAACCTCGATACGCTCCTTAGCACGCATAACATCCAGAGGTCCGATGGTAGCGGCGCAGGGAGGAACGTTTGCGATGTCGCCGGACTGACCGAAGGTACCGTTCAGGGAGTTCTGCATAATGGTCATGGGGTGCAGCTTGACGATCTGAGCAGGCTGATTCAGCCACTCTTCGATGTCGCCGGAGCCGATGAACTCGGGGATAGGATCAACGAAAGCCATATGGCCAGCCCATCCGGGAGAGGTGGAAGCGATGTCAGCGCCACCCTCGGAGATGTCGTTGATGATCTTGGAGTAATCCTTGATATTTGCGTTGGTGGGGAAGTGAACATTCTCCATAGGCATACGCAGCTTCTCGTCGATCTGATAGTAGAAGTACTTGATCATGGAGTGAGCAAAGCCTGCCTCGTAGGTGATGGGGGCGATGTTGCCCTGATCGTCAGCCCACTCGTCCTCAGCGAACAGGTGAACCTTGGAGCAGTCAACCTGGAAGTAGTTGATCAGCTGAGCCAGAGGAATGTAGGTGTCGGGCTCGGGGTTGCCCAGGATCATGGTGAAGGTCTTACCGGCTTCGGATGCGGCCTTCAGACGGGAGAACAGGGTAGCAATCAGAATGGGATGGGGGTTCATAATAACCTTAACATCGAACTCGGGGTGCCACCAGGGCTCACGCTTTTCCAGATCCTTGCCACTCAGGCTGCGAACGTACTCGCAAACCTTCTTATCCTTGAAGGGAACAAAGTCATGGGGTTGGAAGTCAAACTTTGTTGCGGGATCGGTGATAAAGTCTTTCATCGTACAATTTCTCCTTCGAAAATTACTTTATTTACTTTCATCCAGTGATCAACAATCACCAGGTCAGCACGTTTTCCGACCGCGATCTCACCGCGGTCATAGAACCCTACTGCCATAGCAGGGTTATAAGAAGCAAAGCGGAATGCATCCACAACAGACACACCCAAATGCTTCAAAGCATTGCGGCAGGCAATATCCAGCGTCAGCTTGGAGCCGGCGATCTCACCGGTCCAGTCGAAGTTGATATCGTCCACGCCGTCATATCCGGGAGGGATCGGGCCATCGCAGGCGTAAGCGTCGGAAATCAGAATGATCCGGTCGTCGCCCTTGATTTTCCGCACCAGACGGAGCATATAGGGATCCACGTGGATACCCATACTGTCACAGATCAGCTCGGCATAGATCTCACGGTTGTAGTTAACCGCTTCGTCCACGCAAACGCCACGGACCTCGGGATAGAAGATGCGGTCGCCGGTTGCGTTGGTGTGGTGAGTGCCGATCTTCAAGCCGTAGGGCATCAGTGCCTCCACCTCCTGAGGAGCAGCCTCAGAGTGGGCTACGGAGAACACTGCTGCAGGGTTCTTTGCCTTTACATCCAGCACAAACTGCAGAATGTTCTCCCGCTCGGGAGCCAGGCCCCAAACCTTTACCAAGTCGTAGCCGGCATCAATGATGGGCTGATACTTCTCTCTGTCCACAGGGCCAACCCAGGGGTTGTGCTCCTTGTCGCAGCCGAACTTGGGGTTCATATAAGGGCCTTCCATGTAGATACCGCAGAGGTTCCTGCAATCCGGGTCCTTCATTGCTTCCCGGATCTTACCCATTGCGTCCACAAATTCTTCTGTGGTCATACTGAAGTACAGCGCCGCCAGAATGGTGGTGGTGCCGTGCTTCAGGTGGTGGCCAACAGCCTTGGGATCGTCATAGAAGAAAACCTTGCCGTCGGAATGGGTGTGGATATCCACAAAGCCGGGGCCAACATACTTTCCTTCGGCGTCGATAATTTCGCAGCCTTCGGGAATTTCCATTTTTCGGCTCTCGCCGAAAGCGGTGATCTTACCATCCTCCATCAGCAATACGCCGCCCGGGATCAGATGGTCTTTCATGACCAGTGTAGCATTGATAATAGCAGTCATTGGATGACCTCCTTAGTGCAGGGTGTCAAGCAGAGCCTTGCCTTCCTTGACAAGCAGTTCGGCAGTGCCGGCCTTATAATTGGAGCTTCTGGCCTCATAACCGCCTTCATCGTAGGCATCCTGCATGGGGAAGTAGCCTTCCTTGGCATTGGTATTGCAGCAAGGCAGAACCAAAGTCCAGTCCTTTGCTTCCTTCAATCCGATACCTACACCGTTGAAGGGCTCACCGGGGATGCCCAGCAGGGCAACATTGCCGATCGTTACCGCGCTCAAGTACAGCGGGAACTCGGCAGGACCGTGCTCCAGGCGGACCATACGGCCAGCCTCGGCAACCACAGTGGTCAGCTCCATGGCCTTAAAGGGGATCTCATCGTCCCTGCCGGCCTTGTGCAGGTCGTTATACTTGTGGGCCAGGGGCATATCCTCGGGCTTGGGCATATTGGAAGGGACACGAATGGTCTTGATTTGGTAGTTGATGTTAGCAACATCTGTATAGTTTACCTTATCGTAAACCTGCATAACAGCGCCGGCAACCACGTTCGCCATATGGCGGGCGTGGCCGTAGCCACGGGCAACATCGTCGAAATCGTTGAACATATCGTTGAAGTCGCCATCTTTCGCCCAAACATTCACGTGGTTGATATCGCCCTGGGCGCCGTTGAAGAACAAAGTCTTCACATTGTCCATGGCTTTTTCCAGCTTATGGCGGTACAAAGTGGGCCAGTCGCCGGAAATCAGGTTGCCACCGACTACGTCGGGGTGGCAGCCGAAGTTACACAACACGATGGTCTCTGCGCCCTCACGGTCAAAGCGAAGCACGTTCACACGCTCGTCGATATCGCCGATGGGATGCAGAATGTCGGGATTGCCTACGCCGGGGTTAGTACGCACCTTGCCGTCCTTCATACGGAAGCGGCGGACAAAGGCGATGTTGGGCGCCTTGCCCACTGCCCAACCCATTTTGGCAGGCTTCAGATCATTCAGAGCCATTACAGCCGCATCAGCGATCTTATTGTACAGGAACTGAATGTACTGTTGAATCAGCGGATTCTCACTGCTCATATCCACGATCGGTCCGGTGTGGGTATGGGTAGAGTGAATGAAGATTGCGTCTGCGGGAATACCAGCCTGTTCGGCAACATGTGCGCGGAAGGCATCCGTCGCTTTGGTGGGCAGGCCACAGTGGTCCACGCTCAACAAAACGGCCTTTTTGGTTCCATCAAACAAAGCCAGCGCATTGATTTCCAGTTCATCCAGCACACCCTCGGCAAAGCGGGGCTTAAAGTAGCCGGCAATTGGAATTCCCAGCATCGGAGTGATATTCACTCTGCTGAAACCAGCTTGTAAAGTGTTCATTGCGTTACCTCCAAGTGGAATTATCTCTTCTTCCACTCGTCGTACTGCTCCATGTAAGCCTTTTCGCTCTCGGGGAACTTACGCAGAGTATTTACAACCTCGCCGTTGTTGTACTTACGGTCGCCCATATCCTCGGTAGTACCGAACAGGGTCAGGTTCACCTGACGGGGACGTGCGCGGACGTGGTCCCAGTCGATGAAGTAGATGTGAGCGAACTCGCCCAGATCCAGCTTGCCGTCCTTAATGGTCAGGGTCTCGCTTCTGCCGAAGAAGACAGAGCGCAGGTGGCCGTCGGTGTTCATAGAAGTGAAGTTGCCGGGCTCGTCAACATAGCGGCCGAACTGTGCGTGTACGGGGCCGGGGTGGCGGTAGTCGCCTTCGTTTGCGAAGTCGGGGATCATCTTACGCATAATGTCCAGCAGGTCGTGCTGCAGGTACTCCAGATCGAAGGTGTCGAAGTCGTGAGAGCACTCCTGGATCATAACGGAGCAGGTGGTGTGGTGAGAAACTACGGAAACAGTACCGTTCTTGATGCCGGACTCTTCCACGATCTTATGTACATCGATGGAAATGTCATGGAAGGTGGGGATCCAACCACGGGACTGCAACTGAATTTCTTTCTGAATCATTTTAAATTCCATTTTTGTTTTCCTCCAAAAAATTAATTTTACTTTTTTTATTTTTTGCAGCCGACGCCGGCTGCGGATATACTTAGTTGTGACGCTCGTCCCAGGCCTTACGGACAGCGGCGATCATCTCATCCACCATAGCGGCCCGGTCTGCGGCCTTGGCTACGCCGGAAGAGGAGCCGGTGGCATCTGCGCCGGCGATGATGGTGTTATACACGTCGGTGCCATTGGCAATACCGGCGGCAGTCAGCACCAGGATATCGGGGTTAACGCTCTTAACGCACTTGGTAGCGGCCTCTACGTACTCAGGACCCACGCTTACGCCGGTACCGATCAGTTCAGAGGGCTCGGCAACGATAATATCGGGAGTCAGAGTTGCGATCTTGGAAGCATCTGCCATAGAATCGGCGCAGACAATGGTAGTCAGACCCACTTCGTCAGCCCGCTTGATGGTGGCAGCCAGGGTTTCAAAGTCCAGAGGCTTTTCCACGTGGTTCAGCATGACGCCCTCTGCGCCGGCAGCTACCAGGGACTCGGGCAGAATATCTGCCAGGCCGCGGCCCACGGGGATGGGATCCATATGGGGAGCGAATACGTGAATGTGCTTGGTGTTCTCCTTCACCCGGCGGATATCCACAACGGGGCAGGTGAACAGGATGTCCACGCCATACTTCTCAGATGCGGCATCGGCAGCCTGCGCCAGCTCCAGGATCTGATCGCCGTACAGGTAGGATTTGGGGCCGATCTCAAAGAAAGGCGCTTTGATTTTGCAATTACTCATTTTGTCATCTCCTGTATTTTTAACGAAGGCTGTCCAGCAGAGCGACGCCCTCTTTGATGATAATTTCAGCAGTACCTGCCTTGAAACGGGAGGATCTGGCTTCGTAGCCGCCCTCATCGTAGCTGTCCTGCATAGGGAAGTAGCCCTCAGAGCCGTTGGTCAGGCAGCAAGGCAGCACCAGATCCCAGCCCTCTGCCTTCTTCAGGCCAAGACCAATGCCGTTGAAGGGCTCACCGGGAACACCGGCCAGCGCCACATTGCCGATAGCCACGGCAGACAGGGTCATTGGAAAGGATTCAGGACCGTGCTCCAGCTTTACCATACGGGCAGCTTCCGCCACCACGGTGGTCAGCTCCATACCCTCGAAGGGAATCTCTTCATCCCGACCAGCCTTGTGCAGGTCGTTATACTTATAGGCAAGAGGCAGATCCTCAGGCTTTGGCATATTGGAGGGCACGGTAATATCGCCCAGCTTGCTGCGGATGCAATCTACATCCACATAGTTAACCTTATCAAAAACCTGCAGCACTGCAGCGGTCATCACATTGGCCATATGGCGGGCGTGACCGTAGCCACGGGCTACATCGTCGAAATCGTTGAACATATCGTTGAAGTCGCCGCCCTTGGCGTTCACATTCACGTGGTTTACATCGCCCTCAGCACCGTTGAAGAAGATACCCTTCACATTGTCCAGAGATTTTTCCAGACGATGGCGGAACAAGGTGGGCCAGTCACCGGAAATCAAATTACCGCCTACCACGTCGGGGTGGCAGCCCATATTGGCAAGGACAATGGTGTCACCGCCCTCCCGGTCAAAACGGAGAACATTCACACGCTCGTCCACATCGCCAATGGGGCGCAGAATGTCGGGGTTGCCCACACCGGGGTTGGTGCGGACCTTACCGTCCTTCATACGGAAACGGCGGACAAAGGCGATATTGGGAGCATTACCCACTGCCCAGCCCATTTTGGCAGGCTTGCGATCGTTCAGAGCCATTACTGCGGCATCGGCGAACTTCTTGCACAGCATCTGGCCGTATTCACGGCCCAGCTTCTGCTTGGTATCGTCTGCGCCGGATGTCTGCAACATGCCGTTCTTGCCCTCCATATTGACCACAGGGCCGGTATGGGTATGCGTGGAATGGATGAACACCTGATTGGGGGTCAACCCGGTAGCTTCGCAGACACACTTGCAAATTTCCTTCTGCGCAGGGCCGCCGATGAAGCACAGGTCTGCGCTCATCAGAACAACCTTGTCCTCACCTGTGGAAAGAGCCAGTGCGTTGATCTCCAACTCGTCCAACACGCCTTCAGCGTACCGGGC
This sequence comes from Oscillospiraceae bacterium, assembly GCA_017416245.1. GTDB lineage: Bacteria > Bacillota > Clostridia > Oscillospirales > Oscillospiraceae > Faecousia. Next base: position 15,552 of record JAFQCX010000033.1, read on the forward strand.
GTGGAAATAACCCACGATCTCCGTTCCCAGCGCGGGGGTAATATTCACGCGGCTAAAGCCGGCTTGCAATGTATTCATAACTGTCACCTCGTTTTATTTTATCGCATACTTTCCAGCAATGCGATGCCTTCACGGACAATATTTTCTGCCACACCGGCTTTATACCGGGAGTGTCTTGCTTCATAGCCACCCTCGTCATAGGCATCCTTCATGGGGAAGTAGCCCTCATAACCGTTGGTCAGGCAGCAGGTCAGCGCCAGATCCCAACCAGAGGCTTGCTGAAGCGCCACGCCCACACCGTTGAACGGCTCACCGGGGATACCCATAATGGCCACATTGCCGATTGTTACAGCACTGAGCATCAAATCGAATGCATCCGGTGCTTTTGCCATTTCCAGCATATTCATGGCCTCGGACACTACAGTGGTCAGCTCCATGCCCTTGAAGGGGATCTCATCATCCCGACCGGCCATATGCAGGTCGTAATACTTCTGTGCCTGAGGCAGATCTTCAGGGTTGGGCTTATTGGAGGCAAGCTTGATCACCTTTTGCGCAGACCGCAGACGGTCCACCTCCACAAAGTTTACCTTGTCGAACACCTGCAGGACACCGGCCGCCACCACATTGCCCATATGACGGGCATGACCATAGCCACGGTCTACATCGTCAAAATCACGGGTCAGATCGTTATGGTCACCGGCGGTAGGCCACACATTCACATGGTTTACATCGCCCTCAGCGCCGTTAAAGAAGATTGCCTTGGTGTTATCCAGACTTTTTTCCAGTCTTCTGCGGAAGAAGCCGGGCCAGTCGGCGGAAATCTGATTGCCGCCCACAGTATCGGGATGGCAGCCGAAGTTTGCCAGCACAATCGTATCGCCCCCCTCACGGTCAAACCGGAGGACATTCACATTCTCGTTTACATCGCCCAGGGGGCAGAGAATGTCTGGGTTACCCACACCGGGGTTGGTGCACACCTGGCCGTTCTTCATACGGAAGCGACGGACAAAAGCGATATGGGGCGCTTTGCCTACGGCATAGCCCATCTTGGCTTTTTTCAGGTCGCTGAGCGCCAAAACTGCACCATCTGCCACTTTGTTATGTAAAAATTGGTGATATTCCCGGGCAGGGTCATCTCCGTTCACAGGGTCTGCCCAAGGGCCTGTATGTGTATGGGTTCCGTGGATAAATATATGGTCCATAGGCACACCGGTCACATCTTGGATATGCTTCCGGAAGCCGTCCATAATCGAACCGGACAAGCCCAGGCTATCCACACTCATCAGCAGGACTTTTTCTTCCCCGCAGGCAAGCGCAAGGGTATTGAGTTCCAGCTCGTCCAGCACGCCATCAGCACGACGCTCTATATAGTATCCGGTCAAACGGGCGCCCAGTGCAGGTGTGATGTTTACTCTACTAAAACCGACCTGTAATATATTCACAGCCAACACCTCGTTATGGCATAGTTTTACTTGTACTTATCATACCCCCAAAAATTCAATTTGTCAATTGATACCAGCGTCTTTTGGGCGTTTTTGGTGAATATTTTTCGACAAAAAACCAAACAGAATGTAAATTTTCCCTCTCCTGCTTGAAGGCAGGGAAAATTTGTGCTATACTGAGCGAAAAAAGAACTGTTTTAGGAGGATTTTTCTATGAAACCCGAAAGCCTGAAGGCAATCAAAGACGCTTACATCATCGAGCGGGATTGCATTGACGAAATGATTGCATACATTGACGATGCGCAATTTGCCAAGGCAGTTGATCTGCTCTCGGGTGCCCCCCGCATCGGCACCTGCGGCTGCGGTCACTCCGGCATTATCTGCCAGCATATGGCCCACCTGATGTGCTGCATCGAGCGGCCCGCCCGCTTTATCTCCCCTGCCGAGGCCGTTCACGGCGCAACAGGCTTCCTGCAGTCCGGCGACGTGATGATTTTTGCATCCCGGGGCGGCAAGACCAAGGAGCTGCTGCCCATCGTGGACATCTGCAAGGCTAAGGGCGTTTCCATCATCACCGTTACCGAGAATATGGAGTCTCCCCTGGCTCAGGCTGCCGACGTTGTACTGAAGCAGCACGTAAACAAGGAGACCGACAAGTGGAATGCTCAGGGCACCACCTCTACCACCGCCCTGTGTATGATCTTCCACGCTTTGCAGGCCGCCGTGATCGAGGAAACCGGCTATCAGGCAGAGCAGTTTGCCCTGATCCACCCCGGCGGAGCTGTGGGCGAACGACTGAACAACAAGCCCCTGTGATTTCACCGCTATGACTATTTTAGAACATATCAAAAAAGCGCACGCAAATATAAAAAACCAGCCGAAAGAGGCGCGCTGGCAATACTTTTGGGATTACTACAAGTGGCACGTGGTTGCTGTTGTTCTGGTGATCGCTCTGCTCATACAGGGTATCGTCAGTTTCACAAACAGGAAGGACATCGTTTTTTCCGGCATTTTGCTCAACTGTAAGATCGGCGTTGACGATAGTGCGTTTCTCGAGAATTTTTATGACTACGCCGGCATCGATTCCGCAACCCAGGAGGCTGCCTTTTACACCGACCTGATGCTCACGGATCAATCCACCAAAAACGACGTGAACGCCATTCAAAGGATCATGGCCGGTATTGCCACCAAGGAGCTTGACTTTGTGGTGGGGCAAACCGTATCCTTCCGCCTGTGCGCCTACAATACCAGCGGGCTTTTTATTGACCTGCGAAGCTTTTTGGATCAGGCAACCTTAGAAAAGCTTGCAGACCGTCTGTATTACATCGACGGCGATTATTTGGAAAAGCTCCGCGCCCCTGTTGGTGAGGCGGTAGACCTTTCTCTGACAAATGCGCCCGATCCCACAAAGCCCGAGCTTATGAAAGATCCTATTCCCGTGGGCATTGACATCAGCGACCGGGAGGCCTTTCAGTCTGCCTACTACTTCCCCGATACCGTTTTGTATCTGGGTGTTACCGCAAACACCCCCCGGGCTGAACTGGTAAAACAATTCATTAATTACCTATTTGCTTAAAGAGGTGCTGAATATGCATGTATTAAATCAATTTGAATCCAAGAACTTTGATTTCCAGGACAGAAGAGGAACCATCATCTACCCTTCCTGCCCCGCCAACGGCAAGCTTCTGTTGAAACCCCAATACCTTAACGCATTCCCCTTTTTGGAAGTAGCAATGTTGAAAAAGGGCTATACGCTCTGCTTCCTCACCCACCCCACCCGTTGGGGTCCGGACAGTGAAATTCATATTACTGCCGAATTTGTAAAGTATGTAGCAGCGGAACTGGGTTTTGAACCCAAATGCATCCTCGTTGGTATGAGCTGCGGCGGTTTGCAAGCAGTGCGTATGGCACAGCTGCATCCGGAACTGGTTTCCGTTCTGTACATCGATGCGCCGGTGCTGAACATTCTGAGTTTGGCAGGTCTGGGCGCAAGCACCTGCAGAAACACGCCCCTGTTCCGAAAAGAACTGATCGAGACCTACGACTTTACACCTTCAACACTTGTGAATTTCCGTAACAGCCCCATTGACCATTTACCCTCTCTGATTGAGCACAACATCCCCATTATTATGCTTTACGGTGATGCAGATGACACTGTGCTCTATGAGGAAAACGGCAAGGTTCTGGAAGACTATTACCGGGAACACGGCGGCGATATGAAGGTCATTCGCAAGCCCGGTTGCGGACACCATCCTCACTCCCTGGAGGATCCCACCCCCATCATCGAATTTATCGAAGCCCATCTGTAAACCAAAACCCCCAACAGCAAACGCTGTTGGGGGTGTTCTTTTGAGAGCTTATTTACACGATTTTCAGCTGTCCGAAAAATTCGGGGGTATGGAAATCCAGGCGCTCTACTTTAGACCAGCTTGCCCAGTGGGGCGGCAACACTTCTTCTCTGCACTTGTAGAAATTGCCTTGCATTTTATGACCTGCTGCAAAGTGGCAGGGTCTTTGGTACAAGGATTCCAGCAGGCCCTCGGAAATCACGTAGCTTATTTGCCAATAAGTATCATTTTTGGTCACGGTGACCTTGGGCTGCGCAAAACCCAGCCCCCGCACCGTATTCCGCTCGCGGCCGGGGCCGAAGCCACACTTCATAACGCCAGCTGAATTCACCTCAACATTGATGTAATCCGGCGAATCGGCAAAGCATTTCAGGAAGCATTCCATACAGCTGTCCTTACACACCGGATCGTCCGGCTGGGTATAGCTGAGTGCAGGATTTTGCTCATAGCAGCGCATAGTTACCTGGAAGCCCTCTCCGGGGATATAACGCATACAGCCTTCCGTTTTCGGCGCTGCAGCGCCCTCGGGACGGGAATTCTCAATGGAAAACCACTGGGGCTCCCCGGTGGTGCAAACAAGATACGTGTTCATTTTTTCCTCCGTTTTTTGGGGAAAGGTTGCGCTCCCGCAACCTTTCCCCTTTTTTATTACATCAAAGGCTCTAAGCCCAGTACCGGGTGACCCTTTTCGGTCAGCCAGCCCAGCAGTTCCTCAGCATCACAAGTAACGTTTTCGTCTGCTACCATGTCGGTAAAGTTTTCAATGCCGTACAGTTCAAAAGCGGTCTTGTTCAGGCGGTCAGCCACATCATCCTTCAGTTCCTTGGGCATCCAAACGATACGCTGGATACCGCCTTCGGCAGCCAGGAACTTCTTGGAAGAGATGAAGTGACGGCCGTGACCCATAAAGCCGGGAGTCTGAACACCGCCGCCGGTGCAGCTTGCCAGCTCGCCAAAGGTCATACCGGCGGGAGTCATACCCTTATATTCCCGGTTGACGACGATCACGCCGGAGGAGCAGGCCTCGATACCGCAGATACATTCGAAGCAGCCGCAGGAGGTCATAGGATCTTCCAAAATGGAGTACAATGTGACGTTTTCCACAGCGCCGTGGGTGGCGTCCTTGATCATACGGTTGACTTCCTCGTAACGGCCGGTACGCTCGTCAATGAGGCCCTTCTTCAGAATGGGCTGACAGGGACCGTTGGGATCCAACTCGTTGGTCGCCTTGGCATCCAGCCAAGAAACTGCGCCGCACAGACCCAGACGCTCGGGGGTAACCACGCAGCAGTGGGCAGGGGCAAAGGACTGGCAAAGGATACAAGTATAGTAACGGTCAACGGCCTCGTCGGTCATAGATGCCAGACGGTCATCACGCTGGGTGTAACGGGGCATTGCCAGCTCATCGCGGAACTTGGCAGCTTCCGCGGGATCGGTGATCAGAGTGATCTGACACTTGTCAACCACCGCTTCAAACTCGTCCATAATCATTACGTACAGAACTTCCGCAAAGTCCTTCAGCCGCAGACCGGCCTCGAAAGCGTTATTGGAAACGCGGACACGGACCTGATTCCGCTGACCGGTGTGCATAACACCTTCCATATAGTTGAACCAAGCGTGGAATTTACGCTCGATAACAGACTCGAAGTCCACCTGCATTTTCTTGCCGGCGACCTCCACAAAAGTGGCCAATGCCAAGTCTTTTTCGCCATCCAGGTCAGGTCCGATGATGGTGATCTTATGGTCCTCGATCTCATTCATTTCCCGCATCACTACCAGCTCGGCAGTGGGGTTCTTGGAGGACCACATCTCGTTATGCATATCCGCCTTACGGATGATCTCGCCCTCAAAAGCAGCAGCAAAGGCAACAGGAATGGACAATTCGGTGACCTTGACCTTGATGTTCCGCAGCTCCAAAGACTTCTTCACGGTGTCGTTGTGGTCGCAGACGGACTCCAACGCGCCGGGCACCTGATTTTCTGCCAGGTCGACGTCCACGATGACGGGGAAGCCCAATGCGATCGCGCCTGCGCCGGCGGAAACCACCACAGCATCAATAGCACCGAAGGTGTTTACAAAGGCGGGAACACGATTCTTGGTGTAATCCAGCAGGCCTGCCAGATCACCGGGCTGCACGTTACCGAAAATCAGTGCCGCGCGGACGGCAACGGTAACCACGTGGATCACGGAAGTCACGTCGTGACCCAGAGGAATCACACGGAACTCAAGACCCATTTTCACGCCGCCTTCGGCTACTTGCTCGATGACATCGCCAACCATAAAGGTCATAATGCCCTTGGACTGGTAGTCCTTGACCACTTTAACCACATCTTCGGCATTATCAGCCTTGCCCAGCACAACGGCAACACCGGGAATATCGCCGGTAACCAGCGGCACACCCAGGGAGCGGATGATGGGGTCGGGCACAAAGCCGATGCCGGAATCGTTTTCATAGGGATTGCCGCCCTCGGCATACTTGAGGCCTTCGATAATTTCAGCGCCAACAGCGGTGGCAAGACCGGCATTCAGCGCCTGTCCCAGGTCTTCCTGGTTGGTGATCAGGCTCTTCAGCACACCTACGCAGGCAGGCAGATCGCCCAAGGTCTTTACCTTCACGCCGGTAGCGGCATAAATGGTGGGGAAATAATAAGCGGTATCGGGAAATGCGATGGGATGGTCTGCGCCATATTTTTCGATGGCTGCATTGACCGCGCCCTCAGTTAAGCCGGCTACAGCATTGCTGCCGCCATAGATCAGATCAGTTAATACGCTCATAGTAATTCCTCCTCAATATTTTCAGACCCTTGCAGGTCAGATATACAAGTTTATGCCACCAAGACGGCTTCACCTGCTTTGTTTAATCATAACATATTTATCGATAAATGTCTACTGGTTTCGGAAATATAACAGAAAAAGGCAGAGAGGAAAATCCTCTCTGCCTTTTAGTGGTGAAAATTACGTGTTGCAGGGGCGACCGTTGGTCGTCCGCGGACGCGCAATGCACGCCCCTACATTCCAACTTCTTACAGGTCCAGGTAAGAATCGGAGTACAGCACGTGGTTCTTGAAGATGTCACAGGACTTGATGGTCTCCATCAGTCTGCGGTCGTTGGGGTTCACGATCGCGGAGGTCAGACCCTGCATCATACACATAGCGACCAGAGCGGAGTCCATAATGGGACGGACATCCTTAGGTGCGCCGTTAGAGTTGTTGGACAGACCGCCGGTGGACTTCAGGCCCTTCTCGGAGAACATCTTAATGGCCTCCAGAACCTCCATCTGCTTGTCCTGCATACCCTTAACAACCAGGAACAGGGGGTCAAACCACAGGTCGGTAGCATCCATACCCAGGCTCAGACCACGCTCCAGCATATTGTCGCAGTGCATCATACGCTCTTCGTTGTCCTTTGCGATACCGTCAGCGGAGCACAGAGCGATACAGATAGCATCGTTGGCAGCAGCCAGGTCGATGTAGCCGATACGGCTGCCTGCGTCAGCGGAGTTAACGATAGGCTTACCGTTGGTACGGTTGTAAACCTTGATACCGGCTTCGATAGCCTTCATGTTAGCAGTATCCAATGCCAGAGGAACGTTGTTGAAGTTCTCCTGCAACAGCTTAACTGCCCACATCATACGCTCGGGACCGTCCTTCTCAGCAGGTCCGATGTTCACATCCAGGTAGGTAGCGCCGGCCTTGATCTGCTCGTATGCACGCTGCAGAATGGGCTCGGGATCACGCTCGTCCATAGCCTTGCGGATGGAAGGAGCGATACAGTGAATTCTCTCACCGATGGTAACGAAGGTAGAGGACTCGGGGTTGTAGCCCTTGTACTGAGCATCCCACTCCTTAACCTCGATTGCGGGCACCTTGGTAGCCAGCAGCTCGTCGAAGGACAGCTCCTTAACTTCCACAGCGGTAGTAGCCTTGGCAGCATTCTCAGCGGCAGCGGCCTTAGCAGCAGCCTCGTACTCCTTGTCCTTCATGTACTTGGGCAGCTGAACAGCCTCCAGAGGACCGACAACCACATTCCACTCAGGCAGTTTCTCCTGAATTTCGCCCTTCATAACGGCAACCTTGCCGGGGATGATCAGGGTGCGGTTCTTGATCTTGTTAGCAATGTCCAGTTCCTCGAAGGTCTTCTTCACGGTGGTGGAGGAGAACTTACCGGCAGCCCAGGCAGTCAGAACAGACATACCGGAAGCGTCGGTGATGATCAGGTTCACAGGCTGGTTGGAACGCTCCAATTCGCCGGAAACCAGGAAGTAGGTCAGAGCAAAGTCAACGGTCAGGCAGCAGGGGCTGTTCTCGTCAGCGCCGTTGAGGGGATAGATCTTAGCTTCCACCTTCATGGGCTTCTGAGGATCGGTGTAGATGTTCTGACGCAGGCCGTACAGAGGCAGTGCCTGTGCATAGCTCATACCGCTCATAACGATGATGGAAGCGTACTTCTCGGTGAACATAGAAGCGTAAGCGGTCTGCAGGTGAGCATCACCCTTAGCCAGCTTTGCCAGGTTCACGATGGAGGGGTAACCGAAGGAGCGGTCGCCGTCCTTGATAGCGGTACGACGTACCAGAACAGCGTTTGCCAGAGTTTCCTTGGCGGTCTTGCCGGTAACGTCAACAACCAGGTTCTTGTTGCCCTTCTCTTCCAGCTTCTTTACGGTGTCGTACAGGTCGGAAATATTCTCTGCCCATACGCCCAGAGTAACGCCGGCCTCGGTAGCTACTGCATTCATAGCTTCCCAGTTTTCGGGAGTAGCGCCATCAAGGATCACGTCCTTGCCGCAAACTGCCAGCGCAGCCTTAGCGCACTCTACATCCCAGCACTCCAGGATCAGGCTACGGCCGGTAGCGGCTGCCTTCTTCACCAGATTTGCGTAAACAGCGGGGTCATTCTGGGTGTTGGCCACCTGAACGAACTCCACGTACATACGCTCGCCGATACGCTCGTAGTCAACCTTAGCCATATCAGCCAGCTTTGCATCGACAGTAGCCTCGTCCATGCAGGTGCAGACAGAAACAGCGAACAGGTTCTTATTTACCAAAGTCTTCTCGTGACGGAACAGAACGGTTTCGCCGCCCAGCTTGTGCTCGCCAACGGAGATCGTCTTCATTGCAGGTGCAGTCTGCTCGTTGAGCATTGCCTTAGCCTCGTCAGAGAAGTAGGGGCACTTGTCGATTTCCACAGCGCCCTGCGCCACCTTCATACAGAATGCCATACAGGTGGGGCTGCCGCACTCCTTACAGTTCTTCTTAGGAGACAGCTTAAAAATGTCAAGACCTTTTAATGCCATAATATGTATCCTCCTTCCGATTAAACAAGTTCAGCGATGAACTTCTTGATGGTAGCGATGGCCACGGGGTGACGCATAATAACAGCGTCTGCACCGCCGGTCAGGTTGGCAGCGGCAGTGGAAACCTCCATGTCGATGCCGCGCTCCTCGCGGTTGCCCCATGCAGGCTCATCCTCTTCGGAAGCGGTGGACTCCTTTACAGCCCAGGTATCAGCGGAAACGGTTGCAATAATGGGCATCTGCAGGTCAGCATCGGACTGAGCCAGAGCAGCCAGACGGACACGGTCCAGAGTGGAAGCCACGTACTCATAGCCATAGCCAACGGCTGCGCAGCCGATGTTCATAACGATGGACTCTGCAGGAACATTCAAGCCCTTGAGCATAATGTTCAGCTGCTTTGCCAGGTTGATGTCGTCAGCAGTTTCAGCGCCGACCTTCTGGTTGTTTGCCAGCGCAACGGAAGCGCCAACGGTCTTGTAGTTCTCGTTCTTTGCGGACATGAACAGTACGTTCTTGCCTGCCAGAGCCTCAGCGATCGCGCCGAACAGCTCAGCATCCTTCTCCAGATGCTTGCAGCCCATAACCACGATGGGCTTGGTTACGACCTCAGCAACGGCCTTGGCATCTGCTACGCAATCTGCAACAGGACGGTTGTCGCCGTTGGGATCGGCAGACTCAAAAACCAGGCAGATGAAGTCAGCGCCTTCCACGGTTTCAGCCTTGGCGGCGCGCTCAGCCATGGTGGTGCAGCCGGCATACAGCTCGGTCAGACCTGCCACATCCCACTGGTCGGCAGTATCGGAAATCTCGATACCGATCTTCGGTGCGTTCTCAATGGCTGCATCGAAGGTGTAGAAGGGCAGCACATTCTGACCGCCGATGGTAATGGCCTTATCGCCGGTACCCAGGGTCACGGCATTGATCTTGCCGCTGAAGGGCGCTGTCTTAGGTACAAAAGACATATTAGGTTTCCCCCTTAAAAAAATAGTTTTTATAATAAATAAATTTATTAACAGGTTCAGGCTTCTCCCAAAGGAGAAGGCTTTTTACAGTCCTAAAGACTGCATTATTTGTTTCACCGCTGCTTTCACAGGGTTTGTATCGGGCAGCTTTGCGGAAGGCTCGCCGTCACAGTCGCAGCGGTACACACCGTCATCCTGGGGCAGTACGCCCAGCAGGGACATCCCGTGCTTTTCGATCTCTTCCATCACGCCCTGGTCCAGCTTGCCATCCGGCGCCCGGTTGACGATCAGACCCATTGTGGTGGGCTTTATCTCCATTTCTTCCACCAATTCGGCCACTCTGGCTGCTGCCTGTATGCCGCGGCGGGAACAGTCGGAAATCAGCAGCATTGTGTCCACCTTCGGCAGAGTGCCTCTTGCCACGTGCTCAAGGCCGGCCTCATTGTCCATAACAATATAGCTGTAATTGTTGGCATATTTGTCCACTTGGGATTTCAGCACGCCGTTTACGTAGCAGTAGCAGCCCTTTCCCTGGGTGCGACCCATAACCAGCATATCAAAGTCATCTTCCTCGATAATGGCGGAACTGAACTTGAAATCTGCATAGTCTGCCTTGGTCATTCCGGCAGGTAACGTGCCCTTCATCTCGGCCCGGGCCATTTCCTCACGGATCTCGCCAAGGCTGGTCTCCACTTCTACGCCCAAAACCTCATTGAGGTTTGCGTTGGCGTCAGCGTCCACGACCAGGACAGGACCCTGCTTCTTGTTGCACAAATAGTCGATAATCATACCGCAGGTGGTGGTTTTACCCACGCCGCCCTTACCGGCCACTGCGATGGTATGGGGTGTTGCCATAGATATTTGCTCCTTAATTCAGTAAAAATGTAGGGGCAGGCATTGCCCGTCCGCGGACGACCGATGGTCGCCCCTACAACATCAAATGAGATCCAGCAGACCTGCTTCCTTGGCAATGTAGGCAACATCGTCGTACTTATTCAGTGCGTACAGGTGGATGCCGTTGATGCCGCAGGCGCGGTACTCGTCGATTTGGTTGATGGTATACTCGATACCCGCCTTCTTGAAGTCGGCCTTCTTCTGCTCAGCTGCGGCGTCGAAGGGCTCCTTGTCGAAGGGGTTGGGGAAGATCCAGTGCTTGGAGATCAGCTCGGACAATGCGCGGGGCATTACGCAAGCGTTTCTGCTGAGCGCCATATTGATGGTGGCTGCCTGATCCAGGATGGGCATAATACCCACGTCCACGGGCATCCAAATGCCTGCTGCGCGAATGGCATCCAGCCAGTAGCGGAACTGATCCATATCCCAGCACAGCTGAGTCATAATATAATCAGCGCCATTGTCCTGCTTCTGCTTCAGGAAAGCAATGTCCGCCTCCAGGCTGCGGCACTGAATGTGGCCCTCGGGAGAGCCGGCAACTGCAATGCAGAACTTGTCGCCAAATTCCTGACGGACAAACTTTACCAGCTCAGTAGCATAGTGCAGATCGCCGCCGGTGCCTGTCCAGCCGAAGGGCAGGTCGCCACGCAGAGCCAGCATATGGTCGATACCGTGATCCAGATAGGTCTGCAGCTGCTCCTTAATGCCCTCTTTGGTGTTGCCAATGCAGGTAAAATGGGTCACGCCGGTGCACTTGCCGTCAGCCACGATCTTATCCAGCACTTCCAGATTCTTGCCCACGTTGGTGCCGCCGGCGCCGTATGTGCAGGAAATGTAATCCGGATTCAGTGTGTACAGTTGCTCCAACACACCGCCCTTGCCGCAGAGCTTTTCCATACCTACATCTGTTTTAGGAGGAAAAACCTCAAAAGAAAAGGCGTTGCGATTTTCCATAATTTCCGCTACGTTCATTTCAACGCTCCCTTAACAATCTTTATATCTTTTTGGGGTTTGGGCATAGTACGCCCATATCGATACTAGTATACTGTATCACATCTAATAACTTTTTTCAACCATAATTTCGCCGTATTTTTCGCCTTTTTTATGAAAAAATCAAAGCAAAGTGAATACAAATTTCTGTATCAGTCCGTCACAGGTGGCAAAAACCGTCACCGCGCCGTCCTCTCCCCTCTGACTGGACACGTCTACCGCCTTCCCTTTCAGAAAATCACGAACGTAGCTTTCCGGGTCATCGGTTTCCACCTCGTCAAAAAAGATATCCCGCATTTGGTTGTTGGGGCAGAGATTCTGGATCTCACGCACCATTTCGTATTCTGCCATTATCCTAACCTCCTTTTTTGACAGTATAGCACAGCCCGGGCAAAAATGCGAGTGTCCCGACAAATTAGGCTTGAATTTCCAGTTTTTCTTTGGTATAATAGCGCCACAATGCAGGATTAGTTCATCGGTAGAATCTCTGCTTCCCAAGCAGATTAGGCGGGTTCGACTCCCGTATCCTGCTCCAAATAAAAAGGCCACCCACGAGGGGTGGTCTTTTTATTTGGATTTGGAAGGGAGTCGAAAGACCGGCCCGAGCAAGGCGAGGGCAACGAACAGTCCGGTGGACTGTTCGTTAGGTCGTGGGAGACTCCATGGATTTGCGGATGCATCTGTAAAGATGTACACGCAAATCCATACGAACTACAACACTTGCGAAAATGCAAATTGACTCCCGTATCTTATTGTTTATCTGTTCGACAAAGTGGAATCTGTCTGACTCTATTAACGTTAGAATATAACGTTAGAATAAAAAATATTTCTAAACAAGATTGTTAACGTAGTCTTCTGTGGCATTATCTCTTGGGATTATTTTGCACGGATTTCCGATAACAATGGAGTGAGATGGTACATTGCAATTAACATAAGAATTAGGTGCAATTAAAACATCGTCGCCAATAGTGATATTACCAACAATAGTTGCGTTTATTCCAATCCATACTTGATTTCCTATTGTCGGAACTCCCTTGCGAGCACCACGGTTTTCTTGTCCTATTGTAACCCCTTTATGAATGTTGATATTTTCTCCCAAAATAGCTTTCGGGTTTATGGTGATGTTGTATGGATGGCCCACATACAGCCCTTTTCCCAGACTTGTCCGTGGAGAAATTTCCAAACCATGTATATCGCAAATCAATCGATATATAAAACGATAATATAATTTCAGTACCTTATTATTGCATGATGCAGCTTTTCTGAGATAATAGCTAAATTTGCGACAATATCCCCTTGCGCCATTAGGTCCGTATCTATGCATATCACTATTGTGCATTTCCTTAAAAGAATTCCAATTTATCAGACATTAACTGCCCTACACTCTAAAAAACCTCGATATTACTGGGTTTTTCGCCTGTTACAAACTCAACTGTTATGTATTTTCCCTTGTTTTTGCCCTTATGAGCGAAAATAAGGGAAACTTTTTATATCTAACCGCCAACTACCTTATCAAGCAGTCTTGCGGAAGTACGCTTCGCCTCTCTTGTGGAGTGAGCGTAGACATTCATCGTGGTACTGACGTCGGCATGACCTAAAAGCTCCTGCACATCCTTCGGTGCTGCTCCGTTAGAGAGCAGATTGCTTGTGAATGTGTGGCGCAGTTGGTGGAAATGAAACCCATCGAGCCCTTCTACCTTTTGGCTCGCTCTTTTGCACATAACGCCTATAGTGCTTGGCGCTTCATACGCTCCGTCTGGTCTGAGACATACAAAGGATATCTCCTTGTAGCCATCGGGAACCTTGTCGTTTCTTGGTAGCGTATAGACCTCATAGTATGTACGGTCTTTTTCCTTAACCTCAGTGTAGTAGTTAAGGCAGAACAGTTCGCCATACTTAAAGCGGTTTTTGTGCTGTTCGAGCTTGGCTGTGCGTAGAATCTCGGCCAGGGTGTCACAGAAGTCCACCGTACGGACTTTCTTGCGTTTGGTAGCCCCTATCTCCGTCTTGTATCTTGTGTTGTTGTAGCGCATACTGCGGCGTACCGTAAGGTACTGCTTTTCAAGATTTACGTCTTGCCAAGTCAAGCCACAGACCTCACCGATGCGAAGTCCTGTGTAGTATGCGATCTGTATGGGGAGCAGTGCGGGGTTGTCTTTCGCTTTTAGAAAATCCTCAAGCTTCAGATACATTTCGTGAGTCAGTGTCGGTATGGTAGCAACCTCTCCGTTATCCTCCGAGAACAATTCGTAATCATCCTTTTTGCCGCGCCATACGACGTACTGCATCGGGTTAAAGGAAATCATACGCTTGGGAAACACTGCAAAGCGGAATGCTCCTTGCAGAACAGCGGAGAACAATCGCAAGTATCCCTTGCTGAGTGGCTTCGCTGTCGTGCCGTCCGGATTTGCTCCGCCGAAGCTGAGCTGATCTATGAACGCCTGCAAATGATCGGCAGTCACACTTTTCAGTTTTCGATTGCTGATGGGATATTGCTTGATTCGGTTAACGGTGCCTTGATAGGACATGACCGTTCCGTTGCTCAGATTGCCGGGCTTCAGTTCTTCCTCTACCCACATATCCAGCAGCATACCCACCGTTGCGTTTTCGGATTTCGCTACGAATTTCTTTGCTTCGTAGTCTTCCATTGCCTTACGGAGCAAAGCCTCGGTTTCACTCTTGCTTTCCGTACCTGCGAACTCTCGCTGTACCTGTCTGCCGCTTTCATCTTCTACATAAAAGCGGTAGTACCACTTCTTGCCTTTTTTTCTTACAGAACCTTTTGCCATATAAAACTCCTTTCCTTTGGCAAACGGAACTGTTGCAATTGTGTAC